>NZ_JBHVWZ010000016.1:84139-184741 GCF_042881985.1 Streptomyces sp. NPDC058246
GGGCTGGGGGGTTGGGTGTTCCCCCCCCCCCCCTTCCGTCGTTCGCGCCGTCGTGGCCGTCGTGGCCGTCGTGGCCGTCGTGGCCGTCGTGGCCGTCGTGGCCTCCCGACCCCCGGCCTCTCGGCCTCCGGGCTTCTCGGCCTCCGGGCCCCTGGCTTCTCGGCCTCGGGCCCGGCCCCCGTGGCTAGAGAGCCGTCAGGTGCCCCGAGTTGGGCTGCTGGGGCACCAACGAGGGTTCGTACGTCGCTGATCCGGGCTCCAGCGCCAGCACCGCGGCGACCGGGTGGTCGTCGTCCACCAGGGGTGCGGGTGGAGTCGCGGGTTCGGGCGCCGACCTCGACAGCGTCACCACGCCCCAGGCCGCGATCGCCGCTCCCACGAGCGCCAGCAGCACGCCCGCCGCGCCGCCCTGCAGGCGTTCGCCGAGCAGGGACAGGCCGATCACCGCGGCGGCCACCGGATTGGCGAGCGTCACGACGGCGAGCGGGGCGCCGAGGCCGCCCTGGTACGCGGTCTGCGACAGCAGGAGTCCGCCCGCGGCGAAGGCCGCCACGAGCAGCGCCACCACGATCACTTGGGCGCTCAGCAGCGAGTCCGAACGGTCCGTCACGGCCACCGTCACGGTCTGCGTGAGCGCCGAGGCGACACCCGAGGCGAATCCGGAGGCGGTCGCGTGTCGCAGCCCCGGCCGCGTTCCCGGCCGCGACAGGCCGCCGATCAGTACGGCGGTCGTACCGGCGACGGCCAGCGCCTGCGGCACCGACAGCACGTCGTCGGGCGCGGGCCCGGACGCCGTGACGAGCAGCGCGGCGAGCCCGATCAGGGTGAGCGCCGTACCGCGCCACTCGACCGCGCTGACCCGTCGGCCGGCCACCCGCGCGCCCAGCGGCACCGCGGCGACCAGGGTGAGCGCGCCCAGCGGCTGTACCAGCGTGAGGGTGCCGAACTTGAGGGCCGCGACATGCAGCAGGGCGGCGGACGCGTTGAGCGCGACCGACCACCACCAGGCGCCGCCGGCCAGCAGCCGCAGCGTGCCCGAGCCGGCCGACCGGGAGGCCAGCCGTTCCTGGGCGACGGCCGCGGCGGCGTACGCGACGGCGGAGAAGAGCGACAGGACGACGGCGGCGAGCGTGGCGTTCATCGTCCCGCTCCCACGAGCTCCGGTACTTCCTGTACGGGGGTGTCGGCGTGCTCCTGGATCCGGCCCGCGGTCGTCGCCGTCCGGTGCGGCAGGTGGATCACCGCGAGCGCGATGCCGAGCAGCGCGGTCGCGACGAGCGCGTCCAGCCAGTAGTGGTTCGCCGTGCCGACGATCACCAGCAGGGTGAGCAGGGGATGCAGCAGCCACAGCGGGCGCCACCGGGACCGGGTCGCCGCGATCAGGCCGATGGCGACCATCAGTGCCCAGCCGAAGTGCAGCGAGGGCATCGCCGCGAACTGGTTCGCCATGGAGTCGGTCGCCGGGTGCGCCCCGTACACCGTGGGCCCGTACACCTGTCCGGTGTCCACCATTCCCGCCACATCCAGCAGACGCGGCGGCGCGAGCGGGAAGGTGAGGTGCCCCACCAGGGCGGCGGCGGTCATGACGGCGAGGACCCGGCGGGCCCAGACGTAGTGGGCAGGGCGGCGCAGATACAGCCAGACCAGGAACGCCGCGGTGGCCGGGAAGTGGACGGTCGCGTAGTAGGTGTTCGCGAGGTGTACGAGGGTGTCGCTGTGCAGCAGTGCTCCCTGTACGGCCCCCTCGCTCGGCAGGTGCACGGCCCGCTCCAGGTCCCACACACGGTGTGCGTTGCCGAACGCCTCGGCGGTGTGGCCGGTGGCCAGCTGCCGGCCGACCTTGTAGACGACGAAGAGCCCTACGACGAGCAGGAGCTCGCGCAGGAGCGGCGGCCGCGCCACGGTGTCCTCCGACATCGCGACGCGCGATATGGCCGCGTCGGGCGGCTCCGGTTCTGACGCGGACGTCTCCGAGGTGGACGTTTCTGATGCGGACGTCTCCGACGCGGACATTTCTGATGCGGAAACCGCAGGCTCGGTTCGGGAATCCATCCCCCGGCCCCCTTGCTGATGGTCTTGCGTGGGGTGATGCGCGGTGAGCCCAGGACAGGACCCACTCCACACAGGAGTGGATCTCCACAGAGACGTGGATCTCGACAGCGGAGTGGATCCTGTCCAAGGCTCATCGATACGGCAGTGTACCGATACGGCAGTGTACCGATACGGCAGTGTACCGATACGCCAGTGTACCGATACGAAGCCGTACCGGTACACTGGCGTATCGATTAGACTGTGTGAAGCGGGCCACCGTGGATCACCGAAACGAGCCGGATTCAGCGAGGAGAAGAGCCATGACGTCGCAGGCCGCGGACGGACCGGAGACGGTCGTCGCCTCGCGCCGCTCCAAGATCACGCCAGAGCGTGAGCGGGAGTTCTACGACGCCGTGCTCGACCAGATCCGCGAATGCGGCTACGAGGCGCTCACCATGGAGGGCGTGGCCGCGAGCACCCGCTGCAGCAAGTCCACGCTCTACCGCCAGTGGAAGACGAAGCCCCAGTTCGTGGCCGCCGCGCTGCGCGCCAACCGCTGCCCGCGGTTCACCGGAATCGACACCGGCTCGCTCGCCGAGGACCTGCGCGAGGCGGCCCGGGCCGCGGGCGAGTGGTCGGCGCGGGACAACACCCAGCTGCTGCAGGGCCTCGGCCACGCCCTGATGCAGGACAAGGAACTCCAGCAGGCGCTGCGCGACGCGCTCGTGGAGCCCGAGGTCGCGGAGCTCCGGGAGATGATCCGGCGCGGGGTGGAGCGGGGCGAGGTCGCCGCCGATCACCCGGCTCTGGAGTTCGTGCCCGCGCAGATGCTCGGCGTGCTGCGCGTCCGCCCCGTCCTTGAAGGCAAGTACGCGGATGCGGCCTATCTCACAGATTTCGTGGAGGCGGTCGTGCTGCCGGCCCTTGGCCTTACCTGAGACTCAGGTCGCCGTCCGCGGGATGACCGGACGTCGGCCTGATCGCGCCGCACCGTGGGGACGGGGGCGGCGCGCACCCCCGGCCGGGTGGGGTTCCTCTTGAGCGGAGAGGCGCCCCACCCGGCCGAACACTTTCCGGCGGGACCGGGTTCGAACCGGTCAGACGTTCTGCCCGTTGCCGCCGGCCCCCGAAGCCACCTTGATGCCCTTGGTGATCGTGTCGATCACCGACTCCTTGGGCGCCTTGGAACTGACGTCGACACCGAAGCGGACGACGACGAGCGACTTGGAGTCGGCGGGGGAGGGGAAGACAAGCGACTCGACGTAGCCGTCGTCGCCCTTGCTGGTCACGACCTTCCAGCGGACCAGATAGCCCTTCTCGCCGGCCACCGTGACCGCTTTAGAGGCGAGCTCCGTGTGCGAGGAGATCGTGCCGTAGCCCTTGCCGTACGACTCGGTGGCGTTCTTGGCGATGTCCTCCTTGGCCGCCGCCTCCGCGGTGGTCGCCTTGAGGCCCTGCGCCTGCGCGGGTGCTGAGTACGCTCCGCCCCGCTGGCACTTCTGCGAGGTGTCGCCGGGGCACTTGTAGGTGTCCTTGGTGGAGATCGCGGCGCTGAGCGTACCGTCCGTGCCGGCCCAGCCGTCGGGGACCGGGATGCTGATGCCGTTGAGCGCGTCGGTCGCGTACCCCTTCTCGGCCTGCGGCGCCGACTGACCGGGCGCCGGGGTCTGGCCTCCCGACCCGCCGGAGCCTCCCGACCCGCCGGAGCCTCCCGGGCCACCGGAACCGCCAGGGGCGCCGCCGGGTCCGCCCGACTCACCCTGTCCGCCGCCCCAGGGCGCGCCCGTGCCGCCCTGGCCGTTCTGCCCGCCGGGGCCCTGGGCGCCGGCGCTGTTGCCGCCGTTTCCGTCGTCCTTGGTCAGCGCGTACACGCCACCGCCGATGCCTGCGAGGACCGCGATCGCCGCGGCGACCGCGATACCGATGCGTAGTCCGCGCCGCGGCGAGCCCGGCGGAGGGGCCGGATACGGCCCGTCGGCCGGCGGGTGCGCCGGGGGACCCCATGCGGCGGCCGACCCCACGGGGCGGGTCTGGTCCGTCCATGCCTTACCGTCCCACCAGCGCTCGGTGGCGGGAGCGTCACTTGTCTGCCCGGGGTCGGGATACCAGCCGGGGGGAGTCACCTGCGTCATGGTGCCCACCGTATGAGCCCTGCGTGAAAGGCGGATGAGAGGGTTCCCCGATGAGGCATTTCAGGCCGCGCCGCGGGCTCACCTCGCCCAGTGCCGAGGGATCGCGTACGGGCTGATCCGCGGGTTCACGTCAGGACGCAGCCGCGGGTTCACCGCACCTCGTGCCGAGGGTTCGCGTCCGGGCCGAGCCCGCGGGTTCACGTCAGGACGCAGCCGCGGGTTCACCGCACCTCGTGCCGAGGGTTCGGGCCGAGCCGCGGGGTACGCGCGCCCCGCGCCGCGGGCTACTTCAGGACGAGGCGTACGGGGGGCCGCTCCGCCCGCGTCGGGAGCCGCAGCCCCTCACGGCCCGGGGTGATCGACCCGAGCACGCTGGGGTGCCTGGCCCCGGTGCTCGCCGGATCGGTGCCCGCGAGTCCGTGCAGCGTCAGAAAACCCAGGACGGCGAAGGCGTACGCCTCCTTGGCGGCCGACGGCAGCCCCAACTCGTCCGAGGTGCGCAGCGCCACCCCGGGAAGCTCCGCGCCCAGCATCGCCATCAGCACCGGATTGCGGGTGCCGCCGCCGGAGGCGATCACCTCCGTGGCCCGCACCGCGCGCACCGCGTCCGCTACGGTGCGGGCGGTGAGCCGGGTGAGGGTGGCGATGACGTCCTCGGCGGTCAGCGTCCCGAAACCCGCCAGCGCGTCCCGCAGGTAGCCGAGATGGAACAGCTCCTTGCCGGTCGTCTTGGGCGCGGGCAGCGCGTAGTACGGCTCCGCGAGCAGCCGCCGGAGCAGCGGCTCGTGGACGGTGCCGCGGGCGGCGAGCGTCCCGTCCACGTCGTAGTCCAGGCGTCCGCCGCTCAGCCCCCGTGTCGCCGCGTCGATCAGGGCGCACGCGGGTCCGGTGTCGAAGGCGGTGCCGTCCGGCGCGGTGAGGTTGGCGATGCCGCCGAGGTTCAGTGCCACCGGCGTCCCCGGCCGGCCGCGCAGCCACAGCAGGTCGACCAGGCTCACCAGCGGCGCGCCCTGGCCGCCCGCGGCGATGTCGCGCGGGCGGAAGTCGGCCACCACCGGCAGCCCGGTCGCCTCGGCGATCCACGCGGGCTGCCCGAGCTGGAGCGTGCCGTGCACCTGCCCGTCCCGCGCCCAGTGGTACACGGTCTGTCCGTGCGAGGCGACCAGCTCGCCCGCGCCGTCGCACAGTTCACGGTCGGCCCGGACGGCCGCCGCCGCGAAGGCCTGTCCGATCAGCGTGTCCAGGCGGCACACGTCGGCCAGGCTGGTGGGTGCCGGAGGCAGTGCCGCCGCGAGCGCGTCGCGCAGGTCGTCGTCGTACGCCTCGCTGACGAGCCCGAGCGGCCGCAGTACGAGGCTGTCCCCGTCGAGGGTCAGTTCGCCGGCCGCCGCGTCGATCGCGTCGTACGACGTGCCGGACATCAGGCCGATCACCCGCACCCGCTCAACTCCCCTTCCCTCCGGGCAGCGTGGCGAGCGCGAGGACGCTCACCGCGCACGTCGCCGCCGCGTAGTACGCGGGGATGTCGACGCTCCCGGTCCGTTTGATGGTTTCCGTGATGATGAGCCCGGCGCACCCCGAGAACACGGCATTGGACAAGGCGTAGGCGAGTCCCAGGCCCGTGTAGCGCACGCTCGTCGGGAACATCTCGGAGAGCATCGCGGGACCGGGCCCCGCCATCAGCCCGACGACGGCACCCGCCACGAACACGGCGACACCCTGCATGGTGCGTGAAGTCCCGCTGTCCTGGAGGAGGTTGAGCAGCGGGACCGCCAGCACCACCACCAGCACCGCGCCCGTCAGCATCACCGGCCGTCGCCCGATCCGGTCGCTCAGCAGTCCCGCCGGGACGATCGTGGCCGCGAAGCCCAGGTTGGCGAGGACGGTGGCGAGCAGCGCCTGCTGGAAGGTGGCGTTGAGGGTGCTCTGAAGGTACGAGGGGAGCACCACCAGGAAGGTGTAACCCGACGCCGCCCAGCCCATGACACGCCCGGCGCCGAGCACGATCGCCCTGACGACCTCACGCCTCGGCGGCCGGCCGCTTCGCCCCTCGCGTACGAACGACGGCGTCTCGTCGAGGCGTAGCCGCAACCACAGGGCGCCGAGCCCCAGCGGCAGCGTGAGCAGGAACGGCAGCCGCCAGCCCCAGTCGTCGAGCGCGCGGGCGCTGAGCAGCGTGGCCAGCAGCGCCGCGACGCCGGCGCCCGCGAGGAGCCCCAGCGCGACGGTGAAGGACTGCCACGCCCCGTACAGACCGCGCCTGCCGGGTGGCGCGAACTCCGTCATCACCGAGACGGCGCCCCCGAACTCCCCGCCCGCGGACAGCCCTTGGAGCACCCGCAGGAAGGTGAGCAGCCACGGGGCCAGGGCGCCGACCGTGGCGTACGTGGGCAGCGCGCCGATCAGTGTCGTCGCGGCGGTCATCAGACAGATCACCAGGATCAGCACCGGACGCCTGCCGACCCGGTCACCGAGCCGCCCGAACAGCGCGGCCCCCACCGGCCGGAAGAAGAACGCCAGCGCGAAGGACGCGTACGTCTTGACCAGGGCCTCGACCTCGCTGCCGCCCTCCGGAGTGAAGAAGCGTGCCGCGATGACGGTCGCGAAGTAGCCGTAGACGCCGAACTCGTACCACTCGATGAAGTTGCCCACGGAGCCCGCGAGCAGGGCTCTGCGGGAGTGCTCGGGCGGGGCGGCGCGCAGGTCGGGTTCGTGCGCGGGGGCGCTCATGCCGGTTCCTCCCGGGGCGTGCCTGGGCCGGGGTCCCGGCCCCGAAGTGGGCACTGGATGTTGGAAAATTAGCTTCAATTCGAGGACTGTTGACTGTCAATAACTTTCACACGGGCTGGTGGACGCCCTGCCGCGTCGCCTCCGGGACATCGCTGTCACTCGTCTCGGCAACAGGTGCCCGGACCGGCCTCCACCGTGCCTTCCAGGCCGCTAGGCTCGTTGCCGGTACGTCGTACGGGCGACGCTGGGGAGGTAGCGGGATGACGGAGGCACGGCCCGGAGTGGTCGCCTCGGCTTCCCTGTGGGAGCGCGACGAGGAAGTCGCCACACTCGAGGAGGCGATCGCCGCGCTGTGCGCGGACTCGGGGTCCTCGGGAAGCCTGCTTGTGTTCAGCGGCGAGGCGGGCCTCGGCAAGACCGCGCTCCTCGCCGAGGCACGCCGGATCGCGGAGAGCAACGGCTGCGCGGTGTGGTCGGCACGCGGCGGTGAGACCGTCACGTCCGTCCCCTTCAATGTCGTACGGCAGCTGTTACAGCCCGCCCTGGTCTCGCTGCTGCCCGAGGAGGCCCGCGAATACCTGGGCGACTGGTACGACATCGCGGGCCCCGCCCTCGGCATAGCGGAACCGGGCGACCGGCAACCCGACCCGCAGGGAGTCTGTGACGGACTGGTCGCGGCGGTGCGGCGGCTCGCCAAGCGCGAGTGGCCCCTTGTGCTGCTCATCGACGACGCGCACTGGGCCGACCAGGAGACCCTGCGCTGGCTCGCCGCGTTCGCCGAGCGTTTCGACGACCTGTCCGTCCTCGTCGTGGTCGCCCGCCGCCCCGGCGGAGTCAGCGGCGAGAGCGCCCGTCATCTCGACGCGGTCGCCGCCGCGGCCCGCCCGATCGCCACGCTGAACGCGCTGACACCGGCGGCGGCCGAGGGCCTCACCCGCGCCACGCTCGGGGAACACGCCGACGCGCCGTTCTGCCGCGAGGTGTGGGCGGTGACGGGCGGCAACCCGTACGAGACCGTCGAACTGCTCGCGAAGGTGCAGGACAGCGAGCTGGAGCCGGTCGAGGGCTCGGCCGCCGAACTGCGCGCGCTGAACCGCTCGGCCCGTGGCCGCGGACTCGTCGCCCGCCTCGAAGGCCTCGGCATCGACGCCACGCGCTTCGCCTGGGCGGCCGCGATCCTCGGCACCGGGATCTCCCTCGACCTCGCCGCCCAACTCGCCGGTATGCAGGACGACGAGGCCCAGCGCTGCGCCGAACTCCTTGGCGCCGCGCGTATTCTGACCGCGACACAGATGACGAACGGTCAAGTGGTGGATGGCGAGCTTGAGTTCGTGCACCCGCTCATCGCCACCGCCGTCTACCGCTCGATCCCGGACGCGCTGCGCACGGCGATGCACGGCCAGGCGGCGTGGGCGGTCACCGAGTCCGGGCGAGGGGCCGCCGCGGCCTCCCGCCACCTCCTCGAAGTCCACCCGGACGACGACCCGGAACTCGTCGAGCAGATGCGCGAGGCCGCCCGTGAACACCTCGCCGTCGGCGCGCCCGACGCGGCCCGCCGCTGCCTGGAGCGGGCCCTCGCCGAGCCCCCGCTCCCCGACGTCCACGCACATGTGCTCTACGAACTCGGCTGCGCCACCCTCCTGACCGCGCCCTCCAAGACGATCGGCCATCTGCGTGCCGCGCTCGAAAGGCCCGGCCTCCAGGACGACATGCGTGTCGACGCGGTCTTCCGGCTCTCCCAGGCGCTGCTCCACAACAACCAGCTCGACGAGGCCGTCCGCACGGTCGACGAGGAGGTCGCCCGGCTCGCCCCCGGACCGGCCCGGATGCGATTGCAAGCCGTGCACTACATGTGGGAGGGCATCCACGCGGGGGAGGAGCGTTCCTCGGGACGCTCCGGACTGGCCGAACTCGCCAGCACGTGTACCGGACGCGACAACTCCGAGCGCGCCCTGCTCATACTGCGCGGCTTCGACGCGATGACCCGCGGCGAGAACGCCGAGGAGGTCGTGGAGCTCTGCGACCGCGCCCTCGTCAACGGCCGCCTCGCACCCGGACTCGGCTGGACCGACACCGAGTGGGGCGTCGAACTCCTCCTGATGCTGGGCAGCGCGTACGCCTACGCCGACCGGCTCGACCGCGCCGAGAGCCTGTTCAGCGAGGCCCTGCACGCCTATGTGAAGGCCGGGTGGAGCGGCGGCCATCTCTCGCTGGCCAACGCCTACCTCGGTCTCGCGCACCGCAGACGGGGTCGCCTCGTCGACGCGGAGCACTACCAGCGCGAATCACTGCGCCTCGCCGAACGGGTCGGCCGCGGGCTGCCCCTGTACTGGTCCGCGACCTGCGGACTCATCGACACCCTGCTCGCCCGGGGCCACGTCCAGGAGGCCGCGGAGATCGCCGACCGCTACGGCTTCGCACCGCCGTACCCGGCCACGATCGTCCTCCCGGACACCCGCTCGGTACGCGGCCGCCTTCTGATCGCCGCCGGTCGCACGAACGCCGGCGTCAACGAACTGGAGGCAGCCGAGAAGGCCGCCACCGCGCGCGGCCACCACAACACGGTGCTCGCCCCATGGGCGGTCGACCTCGCCCGGGCCCTCGCCTCGGAGGACCCGACGCGCGCCGCCGCCCTGGCCGCCGACGCCCGCCGCCAGGCCGAGCGCTTCGGCACCGACACGGCGATCGGCGAGGCGCTCCGCTGCGCCGCGGCCCTCGAGTCGGGCCAGCGTGCGGTACGGCTCGCCGCCCAGGCGGTCACCTACCTGGAAGCGTCACCCTGTCAGTACGAACACGCGGCGGCCCGCGTCGAGTACGGCATCGCCGCCCGCTCGGCGTCGGAGCTCAGAAAGGGCCTGACCCTGGCGCGTACGTGCGGGGCGGACGGGTTGGTGGCGAAGGCGGGGGAGGCGCTGGCGAGTCTCTAGCCGGGTGACCCGGGTCCATGGGTCCCGGTTCCCGGGGTCGCGGTCACTCGGGAGCGCGGTGGTCGGTTTCAGCTGCCGAGCAGCTGATCCGTCACGGCCGCGAGGCGCTTCCACACATCTCGGTCGTACGTCTCCCCGTGCGCCCGGGACGGACTCGTACCGTCGAAGTAGCCGCCCGTGCCCAACTCCTGGGTGGCCAGGGCGAGTACGCCCGCCGCACCGTCGGCGACGGTGGACCAGGGGGTGACGCCGGCCTCGCGGACCATCGCCGTGTCCATGTAGGTCGCGGGGTGCAGCACGTTCACCGAGACACCGCTGCCCGTCAGCTCCTCCGCCAGTGCGAAGGTGTGCGCCGCGAGGGCGAACTTGCTGCGGCAGTACGCCGATACGCCGCTGTAGCCCCGGGTGAGTTCCGGGTCGTCGAAGTCCACGGGCTCCTGACCGACCGAGCCGACGTTGAGGACGCGGGAGGGGGCGCTCGCGCGGAGCGTGGGCAGGAGCGCGCGGGTGAGGGCGACCGGCGCGAGATAGTTCACCGCGAGGCGCAGCTCGTGACCGTCGGCGCTCACCTCACGGCCCGCACCGCGCGCGCCGCTGCCCACCCCCGCGTTGTTGATCAGCACCTCGAGGCGGGGATGCGCGGCGGCGACCTCCTCGCCCAGCCGCCGCACCTGCGCGAGTGAGGCCAGATCGGCGACGAAGCCGTGCGCCTCGCCGCCCTCCGCCCGCAGCTCCGCGACGAGCCGGTCCGTCCGTGCGCGGTGACGCCCGTGCGTGAGGACGACGTATCCGGAACGGATCAGCTCGAAGGCGACGTGACGGCCAAGCCCGGAGGTGGCACCGGTGATCAGGACAGTGGGCACGGAGACTCCGTTCGCAGGGGGTCAGGGGATCCGTTCGCGGGAACACCCGTGGGGAAGCTGTTCACACGGGCCCCACAGGGAATCCGTTCGCAGGATCCCAGCGGATCCGCCGCCACCTTAGGCACGGCGCGCCCGCCCGTAGGAGGTGCTGCTGTCCCTACGTCCGCCAGGGGCACCCTGCCCGTCAGACTCCCTCCGCGTCCTCCTCGGCCAGCACCCGCTGGGCCACCGCGAAGGCCGAATTGGCCGCCGGGACACCGCAGTACACGGCCGTCTGGAGCAGCACCGCGCCGATCTCCTCGGGGGTGAGGCCGTTGCGCCGGGCGGCGCGGACGTGCATCGCCAGCTCGTCGTAGTGGCCGTGCGCCACCAGCGCGGTCAGCGTGATCATGCTGCGCTCACGGCGCGCGAGCGTCGGGTCCGTCCAGATCTCGCCCCACGCGTAGCGCGAGATGAAGTCCTGGAAGCGGGCGGTGAAGGGGGTCTGCCGTGCCTGCGCGCGGTCCACGTGCGCGTCGCCGAGGACCTGCCGGCGCACCTCCATTCCGCGCGGCGCGTACCCGTCGAAGTGTCCGCGCAGCGCCGCGAGCACGGCCTCCGGGCGCTCCGCGGGCGCCAGATGCGAGGCGCCCGCGATCTCGGTGAGTGAGGCGCCGGGCACCGCGTCCGCGATCTCCCGCAGATGCGCGGGCGGTGTCGCCGGGTCCTCGCGCCCCGCGATCAGCAGGGTGGGCGTGCCGATCGTCTCCAGCCGGTCCCGGATGTCGAAGGCGGCGAGCGCGTCACAGCAGGCGGCGTACGCCTCGGGGTCCGCGGTGCGATGGTCCTCCACCAGCTCGGGCACGGTGAAACCGGGCGTGAACCAGCGGGCGTTCGCGGTCTCGGCGAGCGCGGCGAGGCCCTCGCGGCGTACGGTCTCCGCCCGCTCCTCCCACGGCTTGGAGCCGTTGAAGTGGGCGGAGGAGCAGATGACGGCGAG
Source organism: Streptomyces sp. NPDC058246 (assembly GCF_042881985.1). Classification (NCBI taxonomy): domain Bacteria; kingdom Bacillati; phylum Actinomycetota; class Actinomycetes; order Kitasatosporales; family Streptomycetaceae; genus Streptomyces; species Streptomyces sp. NPDC058246. Next base: position 95,802 of record NZ_JBHVWZ010000016.1, read on the forward strand.
GCTGTCGAGACGCTCCGGGTGGTGCACGGCCAGCTGTAGCCCGACCGCGCCACCGAGTGAGACGCCCGCGTACGCGAACCGGTCGACGCCGAGCGAGTCGGTGAGGGCCAGCACGAGGTCGGCCAGGTCGGCGACCGTGGCACCGGGCCCGATCAGGTCCGCGGCCGAACCCCCGTGGCCCGGCAGGTCCCAGCGGATCACCCGGTGGGTGACGGACAGCTCGGGGGCGACCTTGTCCCACAGCGCGCTCGAAGTGCCGAGGGAGGGACCGAGGAGCAGCGGGGGCGCGGTGACGGGTCCCTCGGCGCGGTGGTCGAGCAGCTTCTTGTCGGTCAACGTCGCTCCAGAGCGCGGTCGGTCAGGGCTCCGGCGGAGCCCGTGTAGCGGGTGGGGTCGGTGAGGTCCGCGAGGTCGACGTCCTTGAGTTCCGGTTCCTCGCCGAGCACGTCCACGAGCGGACGCCTCTCGGAGACGGCGCGCCGCGCGGCGCGTATCAGCAGTTCCTTGGCGCGGGTCCGCCCGAACACGGGAGCGAGCTCGACGGCCAGTCGCTCGGAGACGATCAACCCATGGGTGAGGCCCAGGTGTTCGCGCATGGTGTCCGCGTGCACCCGGATCCCCTCCGCCAGCGCGGCGGCATCGCGCGCGGCGCCGCCGGTCAGCCGGAGCAGCTCCCGCAGCGGCTCCCACTCGGCATGCCAGGCCCCGGCGGGCCGCTCGTCCTCGGCGGCCATCGACGCGTACAGCGTGGCGGCGAGTCCCGGCGCGCGCCGGGCGGCGGCGGCGAGCAGGGTGGCCGCGACGGGATTGGCCTTGTGCGGCATCGCGGACGACGCGCCCCCCGTCCGCTCGGCGACCTCGGCGATCTCCGTGCGGGAGAGGGTGAGGACGTCCACCGCCATCTTTCCGAGGGCACCGGCCGTGAAGGCCAGCGCACCGGCCAGATCGGCGATCGGCGTCCGCAGCGTGTGCCAGGGCAACGCCGGTTCCGCGAGCTCGAGTTCACGGGCGTACGCGGACACGAGAGCCTGGGTGTCCTCGGCGCCGGACGTGGCGAAGGCGGCCAACGTGCCTGCTGCCCCGCCCAGTTGCGCCGGAAGGCGCACCGCCGTGAGCCGGTCCCGCGCGTCCAGCACCAGCGAGCGCCAGCCCGCCGCCTTCAACCCGAAGGTCGTCGGTACGGCGTGCTGCGTCAGGGTCCGCCCCGGCATCACGGTGTCCCGGTGGGCGGCGGCCAGCCGGCCCAGCGCCCGCGCCGTACGCTCCAGATCCGCCAGGACCAGGTCCCGGGTGCGGCGGGCGACCAGCATCATCGCCGTGTCCATGATGTCCTGGCTGGTCGCGCCCCGGTGGACGTACGGGCCGTGCTCCGCGCCGGCCGCCGCCGTCAGATCCGCGACCAGCGGGATCACCGGATTGCCGCCGCCGCGGGCGCGCAGCGCGATCGACCGCACGTCGAAGCCTGCGGCATCCGCGGCTGCCGACACCGCCGACGCCGCCTCGGCCGGGGCCAGTCCCAGCCCCGCCTGGGCCCGCGTCAGCGCCGCCTCCGCGTCGAGCAGCGCCTGGAGAAACGCACCGTCGGAGGTGGCGGCCGACGCGGGGGAGCCCGCCCACCCGGGGGTGAGCAGGCCGGCGTCGGAATCGACGGGTTCGACGGGTTCGACAGCTGTCACCGGAACTCCAGGAAGACCGTCTCGCCTTCGCCCTGAAGGCGGATGTCGAAACGGTACGTGCGGTTCGCGCCCTCGGCCGCGATCAGCGTGGCGCGCCGGTCGGCCGGAAGCGAGTCGAGCAGTGGGTCGGCGCCGTCGGCGAGGTAGGCGCGGGTGAAGAGATGGTGCACCAGGCCGCGCGCGAACACGCACACGCTGATGTACGGCAGCCCGGCGTTGCCCGGCGGCAGCGTGTGCAGCGCGTAGTGCCCGTCGGCGTCCGTGGCGACCCGTCCGAAGCCCGTGAAGTCGATGCCGTCGCGGCCCAGGAAGCCACCCGTCGACGGGTCGCGGCGCATCGAGCCGGGGGCGCCCTTCAGGGAGCCGCCGGGCGCCGCCTGCCAGAAGTCCAGGAGGGCGTCGGGGATCGGCGCACCCGCGCCGTCGAACACGTATCCGTGCAGGGTGATCGTGTCGGGGCGGCCCTGGGGCGCGACGTCCGCGCCGCCGGGGAAGGGGAGCGCATGGCCGTAGAAGGGGCCGATGGTGTGGGACGGAGTGGGGAGCAACCGCTCGGTCATGCGGGGCGGCCTTCCTCGATCCAGGTGGCGGAGGGACCGTCGAGGACGATGTCCCATGCGTAGCCGAGCGAGAACTCCGGCTGGGAGAGGTCGTGGCGGTAGGTGGCGATCAGACGGTTGCGGGCCGCCTCGTCCGTCACGGACCGCAGGATCGGGTCGTACGCGAAGAGCGGGTCGCTCGGGAAGTACATCTGCGTCACGAGCCGCTGGGTGAACGCCGAGCCGAAGACAGAGAAGTGGATGTGCGCGGGCCGCCAGGCGTTGGTGTGATTGCCCCACGGGTATGGGCCCGGCTTGATCGTGGTGAACGTGTAGCGCCCCTGATCATCCGTCAGGGTGCGCCCCACACCGGTGAAGTTGGGGTCGAGCGGCGCAGGGTGCTGCTCGCGCTGATGCGCGTAGCGGCCGGCGGCGTTGGCCTGCCAGATCTCGACGAGCTGGCCGCGCACCGGCCGGCCGTCGCGGTCGAGGAGCCGGCCCGAGACGGTCATGCGCTCGCCGATCGGCTCGCCCCGGTGCTGACGGGTCAGGTCGCTGTCGATCTCGGTGATGTCGGTGACGCCGAACACCGGACCGGACAGCTCGACCGTCTCGGGGTCGCCGCCGCTCACGGCGACCAGCGGCTGCTTGGGGTGGCGCAGCACGGAGCTGCGGTACGGGGCGTAGTCGCGCCCCGGGTGGTGCCGGACCGGGGCGCCGCCCGCGACCGCCTTGTCGTACGCGTCCTGAAGATCCGTGATCTCGAGGTCGATGTCCGACTGAGTGAGAGCCATGGTCGACTTCCTATCGTTCGAGGACGAGGGCGAGGCCCTGCCCCACACCGATGCAGAGGGTGGCGACGCCCACTCCTGAGCCCTTGCGGGCGAGTTGGTGGGCGACGGTTCCGGCGAGCCGGGCGCCGGACGCGCCGAGCGGGTGCCCGAGCGCGATGGCACCGCCCTGCGGGTTGAGGAGGGCGGGGTCGAACTCGGGCCATTCGGCGACGCAGCCGAGGACCTGGGCGGCGAAGGCCTCGTTCAGCTCCAGCGTGGACAGTTCGTCAAATGTCTTGCCTGCCTTGGCCAGGGCGCGGTTGACGGCTTCGACGGGGGCGAGGCCGAAGTAGTGCGGTTCGATCGCGGAGGCGCCGGTCGCGCTGATCCGGGCGAGGGGATCGCGGCCCGTGGCCTTCAGGCCCTCCTCGTCGGCGAGGAGCAGGGCGGCGGCGCCGTCGTTGAGCGGGGAGGCGTTGCCCGCCGTCACGGTGCCGTTCTCCTTGCGGAAGGACGGCTTGAGCTTGGCCATGGCCGCCAGGGACGCGTCGGCGCGTACGCCTTCGTCGGCGCCGAAGACGACGGGCTCGCCCTTGCGCCGCGGGATGGACACGGGGGTGATCTCGGAGTCGAAGAGCCCGGCGGCCTGCGCGTCGGCGGCCTTGCGGTGGCTGGCGAGGGCGAACTCGTCCTGCTGCTCACGGGTGATCTTGTGCTTGTCGGCGATGAGCTCGGCCGATTCGCCCAGCGGGATGGTCCACTGCGGGTCCATCCTCGGGTTGACCATGCGCCAGCCCAGCGTGGTGGAGTACAGCTCGGCGTGTCCGGCCGGGAAGGGCCGGTCGCTCTTGGGCAGCACGTAGGGGGCGCGGGTCATGGACTCGACGCCGCCGGCCAGGGCGACGTGGGCGTCGCCGAGTGCGATGGCGCGGGCGGCCTGGATGACGGCTTCGAGGCCGGAGGCGCACAGGCGGTTGACGGTCACGCCCGGCACGGAGGTGGGCAGACCGGCCAGCAGGACGGCCATGCGGCCGACGTTGCGGTTCTCCTCGCCCGCGCCGTTGGCGTTGCCCATGTACACGTCCTCGATCCGGGAGGGGTCCAGGTCCGGGGTGCGGGCGAGGAGTTCACGGATGGCGTGGGCGGCCAGGTCGTCCGGGCGGACGGCGGCCAGCGAGCCGTTGTACTTGCCGATCGGGGTGCGGACCGCGTCGACGATGTAGACGTCCCTCATGAGATCTCCTCGGGGATACGGATCTTCGCCGCGGTCTTCGCCACGATCTCCTCGACGGCGACGCCGGGCGCGGTCTCCACCAGCACCAGCCCGGCCTCGGTGATGTCGAGGACGCCGAGGTCGGTGATGATCCGGTTCACACACGCCTTGCCGGTGAGCGGCAGCGCGCACTCCTGGAGGATCTTCGCCGTGCCGTCCTTGGCGGTGTGGGTCATGACGACAATGACCGTGCGGGCGCCGTGCACCAGGTCCATCGCACCGCCGATCCCGGTGATCATCTTGCCGGGGATCGCCCAGTTGGCGAGATCACCGGCCGCGGACACCTGCATGGCACCGAGCACGGCGACATCGATGTGCCCGCCGCGGATCATCCCGAAGGACAGCGACGAGTCGAAGTACGACGCCCCCGGCAGGACCGTCACGGTCTCCTTGCCGGCGTTGATGAGGTCGGGGTCGACCTGGTCCTCGGTCGGGTAGGGGCCGGTGCCGAGGATGCCGTTCTCCGACTCCAGGATCACCTCGACACCCGGCGGGAGGTAGTTGGGGATCAGTGTCGGCAGGCCGATGCCCAGGTTCACGTACTGGCCGTCCCGCAGCTCACGCGCCGCGCGGGCGGCCATCTGTTCGCGGCTCCAGGCCATCAGTCGCTCACCGTTCCATCCACCGCGGGCGCCGACACCGTACGCCGCTCGATCATCTTCGCCCTCGCCTGCTCCGGGGTGAGCGCCACGACGCGCTGCACGAAGATGCCCGGCAGATGCACCGCGTCCGGATCGATCCCGCCCGGCTCCACCAGCTCCTCCACCTCCGCGATCGTCACCCGTCCCGCCATCGCGGCCAGCGGATTGAAGTTGCGGGTCGACTTGTTGAAGACCAGGTTCCCGTGCCGGTCGCCGCGCGCGGCCCGGACGAGCGCGAAGTCGGTGCGGATGCCGTGCTCCAGCACATACTCCGTGCCGTCGAACTCGCGCACCTCCTTCGGCGGCGAGGCCAGCGCGACACCGCCCTGACCGTCGTAGCGCCACGGCAGCCCGCCCTCGGCGACCTGGGTGCCGACCCCGGCCGGCGTGTAGAAGGCGGGGATACCCGCGCCGCCCGCCCGCAGCCGCTCGGCGAGCGTGCCCTGCGGGATCATCTCCACCTCCAGCTCACCGGCCAGATACTGCCGGGCGAACTCCTTGTTCGCGCCGATGTACGACCCGGTCACCCGGGCGATCCGCCCCGCCGCGAGCAGCACCGCGAGCCCCGACTCCATGGCCCCACAGTTGTTGGAGACCACACCGAGCCCCGCCACACCCCGCTCGTACAGCGCCTCGATCAGCACGTTCGGCACACCGCTCAGGCCGAACCCACCGACCGCGAGGGACGCGCCGTCCGGCACATCGGCCACCGCCTCCAGGGCCGTGGCGACCACCTTGTCCATCCGTGAAGCCCCATCTCTCCCGAGTGTCCAGCGTCTCAATTAGTCAGGGCACTGAGTATCTCTTCGAGATAGTCAACACGCTGCCACCCCCTCCCTGGTTCGTCAAGACTCGCAAGGAATTCGCAGGTGAGAGTCCTGGGATGCGGCGAGACAAGTTCCGTGGCGGCCGGGTATCGTTCAGTACACCAACGAATAGTTGAGTGGAGGAGCGCATATGGCCGCGGTGGACCTCTCCACCCACCCCGGGCACCTCGCCCGGCGGCTTCAGCAGGCCCATTACCTGCTGTGGAACACCATGGTCTCCGAGGAGATCACCTCACCGCAGTTCGCGGTCCTGAACGCGCTGGTCGCGGAACCGGGCCTCGACCAGCGCACGGTGGGGGAGCGGGTGGGGCTCGACCGGTCCACCATCGCCGAGGTCATCAGCCGGCTCAGCCGCCGTGCTCTGCTCGACAAGGTGCGCGACCCGCAGGACGGCCGCCGGTTCCTGCTGCGCCTCACGGACGAGGGGATGCGCACGCACCGCAAGCTCACGGTGCGCACCGCGCGGATGAACCAGGTCTTCCTGGCCCCGCTCTCCGCCGAGGAACAGGCCCTGTTCTTCGACCTCATCCAGCGCGTCTCGGACGCGGCGGAAGGGCTTCGCCATCCGACGGAACCCCTGACCGCCCCGCGCTGAGCCGGCTCACCGCCCCACGGCTGGACTCATGGCCGGCTGGACTCACGGCCCGTCGTCGAGCGCCCCGCTTGGCGCGGAGTTCACGGCGCGTCGTCGAGCACCCGGCCTGGCGCTCGGTTCGCCCAGTTTGCGCGCCCAGGTCCGCGAGATGCCGCGGCGCAGCGGCCGGTCCGAGTCCCAGCCGGCGACCACCACGCCCACCATGGCGCGGCCATCGAGCGCCGGCTCGGGCACCGGTCCTCCTGACGGGGGGGCGGCTCGGGCACCGGTCCACCTGACCGAAGTGTCGGCCAGGACGCGGCTCCTCCTGGCAAGGCGCCGGCTCGGATGCCAATCCTGAGCGGGCGTCGGCAACGAGCCCGGCCGGTCAGGCCTTGGCGAGGACCACCCACACCTGGCCCGCCGCGAAGTTCATCGGCGCACCGTCGCTCGTGGTGAACTCCGTGCCGGACGTCGCGCTGGGACGCGCCCACTTCACGTGGAAGACCCGGCCGTCGCGCAGCACCTCCGCCGTCCCCGAGCCCACCGTCTGCGTGTACGGCGTGTTGTTGCCCAGGACGTCGTGGAACTGCGACGAGCGCACCGTCACATGCTGCACGACGACCGTCGCCGGGGCCACCGTCTTGCCGTCGGTCGTCACGGTCGGCGTACCGTCCATGGCCACCAGCCAGCGCCGGCGGCTTTCGGACCAGGTGAACGTGAAGCGGGCCGCCGGGAACCGCACGGTGCGCGAGGTCTCCCGGCTGCCGCCCGCGGGCGCCGCACCGAAGTGGAACCCGGCGGTGAGGGCGGCGCTGCCGGGCGCGGAGCCCATCAGCCGGTCGGGTCGCAGATACAGATTGTGCGGCGAGGGCTTGTCGGTGCCGCGGTAGTAGGCGGCGGACGCCTGCTCCGGCGGCTCCGCGTGCAGCGGGGCCTTGTCGATCAGCGGCAGCAGCTTGTGCTGTGCCCCCGAGAAGGCGAGCGTCGGCTCGTCGAACTGCCGCAGCAGCTCCAGATCCGACTCGCGCGCACTGCGCACCGGCCCGATGACCTTCGGGAACTTGCTCGCGTACACCGCCATCAGCCGGCTGAGCCCGCCCTCGACCTGCTCCGCGTACACGACGTCGGCCGCGTCCAGGCCGGTCTGCGGGCGAGCCGCGGGCACATTGTCGATCTTCGCGGCGAGCACCGAACCATGGCTCGTCGTGGCGTCCTGACTCGGGGTCGGCTCGTGCGTCCGCCCGCGCCCGTCCTCCGTCTCGCCGCCGCCGGCGCCGCCCGCGCCGGTGCAGCCCGTCAGCAGGGCGCCCGTCATGGCGGCGGTCACCAGCGCCGCCGTCATCGCGCCGCGCCGCAGCCGCGCCATCTGTCGCATGCCCACCGTGCGCCCCCGTTCTGTGCCATCGATTGTGCTCTTATAGGTTCGTCGATGGCCATACCCGTTCGATTCTGATTGCGCCCCTGTCCCAACCGATCGGCGCAGCGCGGCGACCGGGAGGCGGAGGGAGCCGCGCTTGGGCGCCGATCAGGTGACGGGGATGCGGGGCCTGGAAGGCGGTCGGCCCCGCGCTCAGTCCTGGGGTCCGAAAATCTCCGCGAGGTCGTATCCCACCGGCTCCTCCAACTGGGCGTACGTGCAGCTCTCGGCGGTCCGGTCGGGGCGCCAGCGGCGGAACCGCGCCGTATGGCGAAACCGCACGCCGTTCTCCATGTGGTCGTACGCCACCTCGGCCACCCGCTCGGGCCGCACCGGCACCCAGGACAGGTCCTTCTTCGACGACCACCGGCTGGGCGCGCCCGGCAACCTCGCCGTCTCGTGCGCCGACTCCTCCGCCCAGGCCGCCCAGGGGTGTTCCCCGACGTCCGCCATCCGCAGCGGCTCCAGCTCCTCCACCAGCTCCGCGCGCCGCTTCATCGGGAACGCGGCGCTCACTCCCACGTGTTGGAGGGTGCCCCGGTCGTCGTAGAGGCCGAGCAGCAGAGAGCCGACGATCGGCCCGCTCTTGTGGAAGCGGTAACCGGCGACCACGACGTCCGCCGTGCGCTCGTGCTTGATCTTGAACATGGCTCGCTCGTCCTGCAGATAGGGCAGCGTGAGCGGCTTGGCGATCACCCCGTCGAGGCCCGCGCCCTCGTACTGCTCGAACCACCGCTCCGCCACCGCGCGGTCCGTGGTCGCCGGCGCCACATGCACCGGTGCCGTCACCCCGGACAGCGCCATCACCAGCAGGTTGCGCCGGTCGGTCAGCGGGACATCGAGCAGCGACTCCTCGGCGAGCGCCAGCAGGTCGAAGGCCACGAAGGAGGCGGGCGTCTTCCCCGCCAGCATCCGCACCCGCGAGTCCGCCGGGTGGATCCGCTCCGTGAGCGCGTCGAAGTCGAGCTGCCCCTGCCGCGCGATCACGATCTCGCCGTCCATCACACAGCGCTCCGGCAGCCGCTCCCGCAGTGCCTCCACCAACTCGGGAAAGTACCTGGTCAACGGCTTCCCGGTGCGACTGCCGATCTCGACCTCGGCGCCATCGCGGAACACGATCGCCCGGAAGCCGTCCCACTTCGCCTCGTAGTGCATGTCCGGCGGGATCCTGGCCACGGACTTGGCGAGCATCGGCTTCACGGGCGGCATCACCGGCAGGTCCATGCTCCGATTCTGCGCGGTGACACGGCCTCCCGCCCGGTGTGCGAGGTGTGTGCGCTGCGCCTACCGTGGCTCGCATGGGCGAAGCGGTGGAACTCGAGGCAGCCGGGAGGACCGTACGTCTGTCCAGCCCGGACAAGGTCTTCTTCCCCGAGCGGGGATTCACGAAGCTGGACCTCGCCCAGTACTACCTCGCCGTCGGTGACGGCATCCTGCGCGCCCTCCGCAACCGCCCCACCACCCTGGAGCGGTACCCGGACGGCGTGACCGGTGAGTCCTTCTTCCAGAAGCGGGCCCCCAAGAACATGCCCGACTGGATCCCGACCGCCCACATCACCTTCCCCAGCGGCCGCAGCGCCGACGAGATGTGCCCCACCGAGCCGGCCGCCGTCCTGTGGGCAGCGCAGTTCGGCACGCTCACCTTCCACCCGTGGCCGGTCCGCCGCGACGACGTCGACCGCCCCGACGAACTCCGCATCGACCTCGACCCACAGCCCGGCACGGACTACGCCGACGCGGTGCGCGCCGCCCACGAGCTGCGCGAGGTCCTGCACGAGTACGGGGATCTGCGCGGCTGGCCCAAGACCTCGGGCGGGCGCGGGCTGCATGTCTTCGTGCCGATCCAGCCGCGCTGGACCTTCACGCAGGTGCGCCGGGCCGCCATCGCCGCCGGGCGCGAGCTGGAGCGCCGTATGCCCGACCGGGTCACCACCGCCTGGTGGAAGGAGGAAAGGGGCGAAAAGATCTTCGTGGACTACAACCAGACCGCCCGGGACCGCACCATCGCCTCCGCCTACTCGGTACGCCCCCGCCCGCACGCCCCCGTCTCCGCGCCCCTGCGCTGGGACGAGGTGGACGACGCGCAGCCCCGGGACTTCGACCTGGCGACCATGCCGGGGCGCTTCGCCGAACTCGGCGACGTGCACGCCGACATGGACGACCACGCCTTCTCCCTGGAGGCTCTGCTGGAACTGGCCAGCCGCGACGAGCACGACCACGGCCTGGGCGACCTGCCGTACCCGCCCGAATACCCGAAGATGCCGGGCGAGCCGAAGCGCGTCCAGCCGAGCCGGGCGAAGCACGAGGACCCGTCCCCGTGAGCTGATCCCCGCGAGCCGATCCCCGGGGGTCAGTCCCCGAGCGCTGCCATGATCGTCCGGCGGTCGACCTCTTCGATCCCCGTGAACACCCAGACCTCCCCCGTCGTGAGTGGCGTACGGCTGCCACCGATCACAGCATGCCGCACGCCACTGACAACGGGCCGTGCAGGTCCGGCGGCTACAACTCCTTGATCCGGATGTCCCGGTACGAGATCACATCCGTCGTGCTGTGCACCTGGAGCCCGACATAGCCGGAGGAGAACCGCCGTCCGTCCGTGCCCGGGTCGTCCGAGCGCGGCGGATAGAAGTCCTGGCCCCCGAGGTTGTCGAACTCGTTGATCAGCACGCCGTTGCGGTACACGGAGTAGTGCTGGTCGACCACACGGATCTCGTAGTCGTTCCAGGTGCCCTTCTGGGTGACGCCCGCGCCGGCGAGCCCGACGCGGTCGAAGCCGTAGATCGAGCCCGTCTTGTACATGTCGCCGTCGGGCCGGTCGAGCACCTGCACCTCATGTCCGTACTTGATGGCGACCCACTCCGGGCGCGACTCCTCCGGGTGGTCGTGGACCCAGGGGAACCGCACGAACACACCGGAGTTGGCGTTCCCGGTGCCGGGAGCGTCGTCACGCCACTGGAGCTTCAGCGAGAAGTCGCCGTACTTTCGCTCGGGGAACCACAGCATGCCGAGCCCGCCCTTCGACGTGCCGGACGTGATCGATCCGTCGGCGTTCAGCTCGAACGAACCGCCCCCCACCTGCTCCCACCGTGCGAAGGACGCCTGCGAGCCGTCGAAGATCTTGCGGTAGCCGTCGGTCTGGCCCGGCTTCCCGATGCCGGACTGCTTGGCCGCCTTGTTGATCCCGTTGTACTCGCGCTGGTCGATGACGCCTTCCTTGAGGAGCTTGTCCAGCACGGTCTTGACGTGCTTGAGGAAGAGCGCCTGCGAAGTCCACTCCTTCTCGTCCTCGATCAACTCGTTGATACGGCACCGATTGTTGGTGACCCGGTTCGGCACACCCGAGTCGACGGTCCCGACGATCACCGTCAACCGTTCGTCGTATTCCGGGCAGTTGGGCGCCGGCACACCCCCGCCCGCCGCCACCGTGAAGCTCACGGTCCGTGGCTCGGCGGTGTTGCCCGCCTTGTCGGTCGCCCGGTACGCCACCGTGTGCGCGCCGACGCGGTCGACCACCACCGGTGCGGAATACGCCAGATAGGGGCCGCCGTCGAGCGAGTACTCGATCGCCGCGACTCCCGAACCGCCCTCGTCCGTGGCGCTCACCGTCACCTTGGCGCTCTTCACATACGCGCCGTCGGAGTTCTTCGTCCCGTCGACGGTCACCCCGGTCACCGGCGGTGTGGTGTCGGAGACCGGTGGCGCGGCCACGGTGAAGTCGACGCTCTTGTCCGCCGCCGCGTTGCCCGCCTTGTCGGTGGCCCGGTAGCGGACCTGGTGGGCGCCGAGCGCGTGCACCATCACGGGCGCCGTGTACGGCTGCCAGCCGCCCGAGTCGACCGCGTACTCGATGGTGTTGACGCCGGAACCGGTGTCGGAGGCGGAGACCGTGACGGTCGCCATGTCGATGTACGCCCCGTCGGCGTTCCGCTCGCCGCTCACCGTCGCCGAGGTCTCCGGCGGTGTCGTGTCGTCCGTCGGCGGGGCGACGACCGTGAAGCCGACGCTCTTCTCGGCGGCCGTGTTGCCCGCCTTGTCGATCGCCCGATAGCGGACCTTGTGGGTGCCGACCTGGTCGACCACGACGGGCGTGGTGTACGGCTGCCAGGCACCCGCGTCGCCGATCGCGTACTCGATCCGGTCGACGCCGGAACCCGCGTCGCTCGCGCTGACGGTGACGGTGGCCGAACCGACGTACGCGCCCTGTGAGTTCTGCGCGCCGCTCACGGAGGCCGAGGTCTCGGGTGCCGTCGTGTCCGAGCCGCCGCCCTCCGTCACCACGAGGATGCCCTGCATCTGCTCATGGCCCGGCATCGTGCAGTAGAAGTGGTAGCGGCCGGGCGTCAGCGTGACCTCGGCCGTGTGCTTTCCGCCCTGGTCGTCGTTCGGATTGGCCAGGATGTTGAGCGGCACGTCGTTGTTGTACTCCGGGTCGGAGACGTCGAACGTCAACGTGTGCGGCATTCCCGTGGTGTTGCCGGTCGCCGCGCTGTTCTCGAAGACGATCGTCGTCGGGCCCGCGACCGCGGTCTGCGGGACCGACGCGTACTTGGTGATGTCGTCCCCGGCCGTCCACGTGAGCACCTGAGCCGCCGCCGTCGTCGGGGCGTCCGCCTTCGGAGACTCGGCCCGTCCGAACGCGGAGGTCGACGTCAGGCCCAGCACCATCACCACGGACGCCAGCAAAGCCGTCCACCAACGTCTTGCGGACATCACGGACATCACTGCACCCCCCTCGCCAGCTGATCGGCGGCCGGCGTCGGGCCGCCGCCGGTGTAAGTGACCCGCCACAGGGCCGACTTGGAGTCGGAGGTGAAGAAGCCGCGTCCGTAGTCGAGAACGTACAGCGCGCCGTCCGGTCCGAACTTCCAGTCCATGAGGTTCTTGATGCCGTCGTTGCCGATCGGCACGATCTTCTTCAGCGACTCGGAGTGGATCGGCAGACCGCCGTCCCCGGCCGTCTTCGGATCGGTGAGCACGGCGTTGCGCGGCTGCTCGGAGTCGTAGAAGTCACCCACGAACCACTTGCCGTCCCAATAGGCGGGCCACTTCGTGGCGTTGGCGATCGACGCGTCGTACCGGTAGACCGGCCCGTTCATCGCCGCCTGGCCGCCGCCCTTGAGCCACGGCAGCAGGTACGTGGCTTCCTCCTGCTTGTACGAAGGCACGCCGTTCGCGTCACGCGGATAGTCCGGGGCACCGCCCTGCGGGGAGTACCAGATGTTGTTGCCGGTGACCGGCGGGAGGTTGACCAGACCGTCGTTGTTCGGCGACTCGTTCTTGGGGTGGTCGCAGTCGTACCAGCCGAGCGGCTTGGCCGGGTCGGGCAGATTGCGGTCCCGGTAGGGCTGCTTGTTGCCCATGCAGTACGGCCAACCCCGGTTGCTCGCCTTGGTGATGACGGCGAAGGTGTCGTACTTGGCCGGGCCCCAGGTGGTCGACGGCGCGCTCGCGTCCGGGCCGACCCACCCGGCGTACAGGGTGTCGGTCTTCTTGTCGACGGAGATGCGGGCGGGGTTCCTGACGCCCATCACATAGATCTCGCCGCGCGTCTTGCCGCCGCCCTCGGCGGTCTCCTTGCCGGTGAAGAGATTACCTTCCGGCAGCGTGTACGTGCCGTCGGGCTCCGGGTGGATGCGCAGGATCTTGCCGTTGAGGTTGTTGGTGTTGCCGGCGGTGCGGCGCGCGTCCGCGAATGACACGCCCTTGTAGTTGGGTTCGGGGTTGTTGCCGGAGTAACCGTCGCTGAAGCGGCTGGAGTTGTTGTCACCGGTAGCGATGTAGAGGTTGCCCTTGGAGTCCCAGGCCATCCCGCCGCCCGCGTGGCAGCAACTGTGGATCTGCACCGGCCACTTGAGCAGCACCTTCTCACTGCTCAGGTCCAGCTTCTCGGTCGCAGGATCGAGCGTGAAACGGGAAACGCGGCGCTCGGCCATCCGCGTGTCACGGTTGATCTGCGAGTGCGGTGTGTAGTGCAGATACACCCAGCCGTTCTGCTCGAAGCGCGGGTCGATCTCGATACCGAGCAGCCCTTCCTCGACCTTGATCAGTTCATCGCCGCCGCCCTTGTTGCCGAAGACCGTCAGCTCGCCCGCCAGGGTGACCTTCTTGGTCTTCGGGTCGTAGACGTGGATCTGGCCCTTGCCCTTGCCGACGTCCGGGTTGTTCCAGTCGGTGATCACGGGCTGGGAGGAGTCCGCGCCACCGCGGCCGATGTAGAGCACGCGTCCGTCAGGCGCGGTGACCAGGCCGTGCGGCTCGCCGATCTGGTCGTTCTGGCCCGGCTGGTTGGGCTGTGTCAGGCGCTCCGCCTTGTAGTCGGCGTTGATCGTCGCCTTGCAGTCCGCCTGCACGAGCCGCGTCGTCCACAGCAGTGCGCCGCGCAGATGCGTACGGAAGTCGGTCTCGTCGTACGACGACGCCGTGCCGCCCATGGCCGTGTAGAAGGAGCGGCCGCCGTCGTAGTCGCGGCACCAGCTCACCGGATGGTCCCAGCCGTTCTTGCTCGCGCCCGGCTGGTACGTCGACTCGCGCACCCGCGCCACGGTATGCACCTCGCCCGACGGGTTCGTCACCCAGTTGAGCCACTGGTCGGGGCGCTTCCACTGGACCGGGAGGTCCTTGGTGGCCGGGTGCTGACGATCGCCCACCTCGACCACCGCACGCTGTACGTCGGTCGGGCTGGTGCTCGCCGGACGCGCACCGATGAGCCCGGTGAACCAGTTCGAGTACGGCTCCGCGCGGGCCGCGTCATGGACGCCGACGAATCCGCCGCCCGCCTCCATGTAGGCCTCGAGCCCGGCCTCCTGCTCCGGATCGAGGACGTCCCCGCCACCCGTGAGGAACACGATGGCGTTGAACCGGCCCAGCTTCGTCTCGTCGGTGAAGACCGAGGCGTCGTCCGTCGCCTCGACCTTGAAGCGCTGGGCGGTCGGTCCGGACAGGCCGATCTTCTCGATGGCCTCGATCCCGGCGTTCACGACAGGCGACTCGTCCCCGGCCGCCGCCGAGCCGTAGAAGATCAACACCCGTACGTTGGCGCCGCCCGGCGGCGACTTGACGGACATCGTTGTCAGCGCCGGATCCGGAGCCGGGCGCGCGCTCGCGGCCGGCGCCGTGAGCGCCCCCGCGGTGACGGCTCCGGCGGCCAGGGCGGCGGCCCAGGCGCGGCGTCGGCTTCTGCGTCTTCTCGCGCTCAACCCTCGTGATCCTGATGGCTCTTGATGCGATGTGAACCGCATGGGGTCATCCACTCCTCGTCGGTCACAGCAACAGCGCCAAGGAAGCTAGACCTCTTTGCACGGTTCGCCAATAGGTATGACCGCGATGGGCCGAACTTTGTCCTGAGTGTGGAAAAACGCGGGAAGGGCGGCTACCGTCTCAGCGGTTCGTCTCCGCAAATTCCGTACCAGGGTGGGGAGTTCGGCATGGACAGACGCGGCTTCAATCGGCGGATGCTACTGGGCGGGGCGGCGGTCGCGACCGGCGCGACATCGTTGTCGGCGGCATCCCGGGCCGTGAGCGCCGACGGTCCGGCGCGGACCGCGCCGGCCGGCGGCGAGGTCCGGCACATCAAGCTGTACGCCGAGAAGCTGGCCGACGGGCAGATGGGCTACGGCTTCGAGAAGGGGAAGGCCTCGATCCCCGGTCCGCTGATCGAGCTCAACGAGGGCGACACGCTGCACATCGAGTTCGAGAACACGATGGACGTGGCGGCGAGTTTGCACGTGCACGGGCTCGACTACGAAATCTCCAGCGACGGCACCAAGTTGAACAAGAGCGACGTCGAGCCGGGCGGCACCCGCACCTACACCTGGCGCACCCACGCGCCCGGCCGCCGCAAGGACGGCACCTGGCGGGCGGGGAGCGCGGGCTACTGGCACTACCACGACCACGTCGTCGGCACCGAGCACGGCACCGGTGGCATCCGAAAGGGCCTCTACGGCCCGGTGATCGTCCGCCGCAAGGGCGACATCCTCCCCGACCGGACCCTCACGATCGTCTTCAACGACATGACGATCAACAACAGGCCCGCCCACTCCGGCCCCGACTTCGAAGCCACCGTGGGCGATCGCGTCGAGATCGTGATGATCACGCACGGCGAGTACTACCACACCTTCCACCTGCACGGTCATCGCTGGGCCGACAACCGCACGGGCCTGCTGACCGGCCCCGACGACCCGAGCCAGGTCATCGACAACAAGATCGTCGGCCCCGCCGACTCCTTCGGCTTCCAGGTGATCGCGGGGGAGGGAGTCGGTGCCGGGGCATGGATGTACCACTGCCACGTCCAGAGCCACTCCGACATGGGGATGGTGGGGCTGTTCCTGGTGAAGAAGACGGACGGTTCGATTCCGGGGTACGAGCCCCATGAGCACCCTTAGAGGCGTGTCGGAGGACCGGATCGTGCCGTCGGAGCGTACGACGGAGTCGTTCGGGCTGTTGAGGCGCTTGCCGGCGTACTGGTCGGCGAGGACGGTCACGGTCCCGTCGGGGGGGCATCCGGGCCACGACGGTCGACGTCGACCCCGCGGCGCTCGACCGAGGGGTCCTCGCCTTCGTGCTCGTCGACTCGACGTGCCCGACTCGGAGGGGGCGGCACCTGCTCGACGCCGGTGAGCCCCACGATCCGGGGCGCTCCGGAAGACACGGCGCCGATTCCGGTGATCCGGGAGCGCTCTCACGGAGTGAGCGGTGACGCGGTTATCCTGACCCGCAACCGCCGAGGAGGTGCCCAGAGGTGACCGAGACAGTGTCGCGCCCCACGTTGGAGGCAGTGGCCGCGCGGGCAGGGGTTTCCCGGGCCACTGTGTCGCGGGTCGTGAACGGCGGCGACGGGGTGCGCGAACCGCTCGTCGAGCGGGTGCGACGGGCCGTCGAAGAGCTCGGGTACGTGCCGAACCAGGCCGCGCGGAGTCTCGTCACCAAGCGCCACGACGCGGTGGCCGTCGTCATCGCCGAACCCGAGACCAGAGTCTTCGCCGACCCCTTCTTCGCCCTCCAACTCCGAGGTATCAGCAAAGAGTTGACGGCGCACGACTCGCAGCTCGTGCTGCTGCTCACAGAGGGCCGCGACGACCACGTACGCGTCGGCCGCTATCTCGCCGGCGGTCACGTCGACGGCGCTCTCGTCTTCTCGCTGCACCTCGACGACCCGCTCCCCGGACTGATCCACGGCGCGGGCGTGCCGACCGTGTTCGGCGGCCGGCCCGGCTGGGGCGACGGCACCCGCAACACCATCCCCACGGTGTACGTCGACTGCGACAATCGGGGTGGTGCCCGCGAAGCCGTACGTCACCTCGTCGGGCTCGGCCGCACGCGGATCGCGCACATCACCGGCGCCCTCGACCAGACGTCCGCGGTCGACCGGCTCGACGGGTTCCGGGACGTCATGGTCGACGTCGATCCGGCGCTCATCGCCGAGGGCGACTTCACTCCCGCGGGCGGCGAGCGCGCGATGCGGGAGCTGCTGGAGCGCCGACCCGATGTGGACGCGGTGTTCGCCGCCAACGACCTGTCGGCCTCGGGCGCCCTGCGCGTCCTGCGCGACCACGGACGACGGGTGCCCGACGACGTCGCCGTCATCGGCTTCGACGACATGCTGCCGGTCGCCGAACAGACGGACCCGGCGCTCACGACGGTCCGTCAGGACATCGAGGAAATGGGCCGGTTGATGGCCCGACTGCTCCTGCGGCGACTCGACCGCGGGGCAGCCGAGGACACCTCCGGAGGCGACTCGGGAGGCACTCCGTCCAGCGTCGTGATGCCGACGACGCTCGTACGGAGGGTCTCCGCCTAGGACTCGCTCCGCTCAGTCTCGGTGCGGTCCCAAGTGGCCCAGCACCTCGTCGAGTTGGGGAGCGGTGAGGGAGGGGCCGGGCAGCGGGGCGGCGGACGGGGAGGCGCGCAGGCCGTCGAGGAGGAGCGCCAGCGCGCGGCGCCAGGCGTCCGGGGCGGTGGCCGTCAGCGCGGGGACGGTGCGGGAGAGCGCGGCGAGGGCGAAGAGATCCTCGGTGCTGAGATCACCGCGTACCGTGCCCTGTTCGCGGCCACGGCGCAGGAGCACCTCCACCGTCCGTCGGTTGTGGGCGTGCACGGCCTGCAGCGTGGTGACGCCCTCCAGCCGCGTGGTCATCAGGTCGATCGCACCGCGGTCGGCGGCCAGCCCCGTGAAGACCGTCTCCATGTAGTCCAGCAGGCCGGTCCAGGCGTCCTTCGCCGTCCGGGCCCGTTCGCCCACCGCCATGGTCTCCGTCAGGGTGTCCCGGAACACCTCGTCGACGAGCACGGCACGGGTCGGGAAGCGCCGGTACAGCGTGGCGCTTCCGACGCCGGCCCGGCGGGCGATCACGTCGAACGGCGCGTCGAGGCCCTGCTCGGCGAACACCTCACGGGCCGCCTCGACCAGCAGTTCGTGATTGCGCCGGGCATCGCGCCGCCGCGGGCCCGCGTCCGGCCCTGTGGTGACGGACCTCTGTGGTGACGGAGCTCTGTGGTGACTGACCCCCAGATGGTGACTGACCTCCAGATGGTGACGGACTCCCAGATGGTGACGGACCGCTAGGTGATGGCGGACCTCCAGGTGGTGATGGGCCGGTAGGGAGGAACGGACCAGCGGGTGGGGACGGTTCGGTAGAGCCCGCGCAATGAGGGCGATGAGGGCCCCACCGATCCGCTCCTCAGCTCTGCCGCGGTGCGCTCTTGATCACCGCGAAGCGTGCCCCGTACGGGTCGGCGAGCTTCGCGATGCGGCCCACGCCCTCGAGATCCGTCGCGGGCATCCGGACCGTGCCGCCCAGCTGCTGCGCCTGGCCGACCACGGCGTCCGTGTCGGCGACCTCGAAGTACGGCAGCCAGTACGCCCCGGACTCGGCCTCGGTCGGGTCGTCGGCCAGCGGGACGACGCCGCCGAACATGGCCTCGTCCTCGGTGCCAGCGGGGTTGATGCAGGTGTAGACGCCGCCCGGGAACGGCACGGCCGAGGTCTCCCAGCCGAACACGGAGTTGTAGAACGCGGCGGCCGCGGCGATGTCCTGGGTGTAGAGCTCGACCCAGCACAGCGAGCCCGGGTCTCCGGCCACGTCCAGCCCCTTGGTGCGGCCCGGCTGCCAGATGCCGAAGGGTACGCCCGCCTCGTCGGCGAGGATCGCCATGTGGCCCTCGCCCATCACGTCCATGGGCGGCATGAGCACGGCGCCCCTGGCCTGCTCGGCCGCCTTGGCCGTGGCCTCCGCGTCAGGGCTCTGGAAGTACACGGTCCAGGAGGGCGGCCCCTGCTCCGCAGTGGTCTGCATGCCGCCGGCCACGGTCTGTCCGTCGAGCTGGAAGAAGCCGTAACCGCCTGCGTCGGGCCCGGCCGACTGGAACTGCCAGCCGAAGAGGCCGCCGTAGAAGGAGATGGCGCCGTCGATGTCGGATGTGCCGACATCCAGCCAGTTCGGCGCGCCAGTGACAAAACGGGTGGTGAGCATCATTGCCCTCCTTTGAGGGGTCCCGTTGCCTGCACTGCCGAGTCTTGCACCGCCCACTGACAATCGCTGCCGGAGTGCGGGGGCGGCCCAGAGCGATGGTTGCGGTTACCTCGGGCGACCGGGTTCGTTCGTCTTGTTTTCACGCTCCCCGCGCGCCGCCGTGCGCTGCCCCGTTCGGCGGAGCCATCATCAGGGTCGCCCGAGGTCCCGGAACGTGCCGTTGATCCCGCGTTGATCGAACGTTTTTCGCCGCGAGGCACGATCTTGCCCATGCACTTGGAAACGATCACTGCGTCCGACATGACCTGGCAGGAGCAGGCACTGTGCGCGCAGACGGGGGCCGACTTCTTCTTTCCCGAGCCGGGCAGCTCGGTGCGTGAGGCGAAGCGCATCTGCGCCATGTGCGAGATGCGCCCCGCGTGCCTGGAGTACGCGCTGACCAACGACGAACGCTTCGGAGTCTGGGGAGGCCTCTCCGAGAAAGAGCGCCTCGGCCTCCGGCGCACCGACCAGAACTGACCGCGGGCAGGCTGACGCCGTGATCGATGCGGCGGCCGGTCGCACGTGCCGTGCGGATCCGGTGGCGCACACCCGGGCCGAGAGCAGACGCGGACTCGCCGCCCTCTCAAGGCGGTCACACCGGTTCGAATCCGGTCGCCCGGACTGCGTCGACCAGCGCGTTGTAAGCACGGGGGACGAATGGGCTCGACTGGCAGAATCCGACCGGGAGTTGGCCGAGCATCTGGTCAACCCAGGTCGTCGTGCCCCCGCAGCGTGGAGCGCGCCGCCACCCGGTGGCCGACGTGTGGGACGCGGCGCTGGAACGGGTGACGGCGTACGAGCAGGGGGCCTGGGCCCGCAGCCTCCCCTTTCCCTGGAGGAGAGGGGAGGGGACTTGGCGGGTGAGCGTGGGTGTGTACGGCACGCCTGGGAGAGGCTTTTGCGAGCGGCGCACCGGCGCCGTGGTCTCGACCGGAGGTTCATGGACCGGCGGATCGCCGATAGCCGTCCGCCGATAGCCGTCCGCCGGTGGGTGGCCGGAGGGGGGTCAGCCCCTGGGTGCTCCGAGAGTGTCAGCCGGCGGCGCGTGCGGCCATCCGGGCCTTGCGGGCCGCGAGCTTCTCGTCGAACTTCGAGGCCTCCGCGTTCAGGCCGCCCATGAAGAGGCCGAGCTCCTCCTGGGCGTGCAGGCCCTCGGGTCCGAAGCCCTCCATCTCCAGGACCTTGAGGTGACGCAGCACCGGCTGCAGCACGTCGTCGTGGTGGATGCGCATGTTGTAGACCTCGCCGATGGCCATCTGCGCGGCGGCACGCTCGAAGCCGGGCATACCGTGACCGGGCATCCGGAAGTTCACGACGACGTCGCGCACGGCCTGCATGGTCAGGTCGGGGGCCAGCTCGAACGCGGCCTTCAGGAGGTTGCGGTAGAAGACCATGTGCAGGTTCTCGTCGGTCGCGATGCGCGACAGCATGCGGTCACAGACCGGGTCGCCCGACTGGTGGCCGGTGTTGCGGTGCGAGATACGGGTAGCCAGCTCCTGGAACGCGACGTACGCGACCGAGTGCAGCATCGAGTGACGGTTGTCCGACTCGAAGCCCTCGCTCATGTGCGCCATGCGGAACGCTTCGAGCTTGTCGGGGTCGACGGCGCGCGACGCGAGCAGGTAGTCGCGCATCACGATGCCGTGGCGGCCCTCCTCGGCGGTCCAGCGGTGCACCCAGGTGCCCCAGGCGCCGTCACGGCCGAAGAGCGAGGCGATCTCGTGGTGGTAGCTCGGGAGGTTGTCCTCGGTCAGGAGGTTGACGACCAGCGCGATCCGGCCGATCTCGGTCACCTTGGACTGCTCCTTGTCCCAGGCCTCGCCGTCCTCGAAGAGGCCGGGGAAGTTACGGGCGTCGCTGAACGGCACGTACTCGTGCGGCATCCAGTCCTTGGCTACCTTCAGGTGGCGGTTGAGTTCGGTCTCGACGACTTCTTCCAGCGCATACAGCAGTCGAGCGTCGGTCCAGGCTGCGGACGGGCTGCCGAAGTGGGGAGAAGTGATCGTCACGGGTGCTCCAGGAGGACGGGGACGTGTACAGCGCGTACAGCGAGCGGGGACGTAACCTACGGCATCGTAGGCTACGTATCCGTAGGTTACGAAACCGTAGGTTAAGTTCGCTGTAAAGACCGCTGATCAGCGGGGTCTCCGGGTGAGACTCCGACGCCCGGGTCGGGTGCCGGAAGGGTCCCGGATGCCCAGGTCCCAGCGCCTCGAAACGCCCGTTTCACCCGTTCAGCCGTACAGCCCGCGAACTCTTACCGAGAGACATGTCACACAACCTTCGAGCTTCTCGAACTCGCTGATGTCCACGAGGACCGGTTCGTGGCCGAGGTCCGCGAGCAACTCGGCCGTCTTCGGGGCGCTGGCCGCCATGAGCAGTTTTCCACCGCCCAGGAGAACGACGTGCGCGCCGGACTCCTCCGGAACCGGCAGGAAGCGCGGGAACAGCGACGGCGTGTCCACCAGTGGCTCGTGCCCGATGACCGTGCCGTCGGGCAGCGCCGTGACGGCGGACTTCAGATGCAGCACCTTGCTCACGGGTACGGGGACGATCCGTGCCCCTAGCGGCTCGAAGGCCGCCCGCAGCTGCTGGACCCCGGCCGCGTTGGTGCGCCCGCCGCGGCCCACGTACACCGTGTCGCCGACCTTCAGGACGTCGCCGCCGTCCAGGGTGCCCGGCTCCCAGATCCAGTTCACCGAGCAGCCCAGGCGGGCCACGGCCTCTTCCACCCCGGCCGTTTCGCCGCGCCGGGACTCGGCGCCGGGGCGGGAGATCAGGGCGACATTACGGAAGACGACCACGGTGTCCTCGACGAACACCGAGTCCGGGCAGTCGTCGGCCGGGTCCACCTCGACGGTCTCCCAGTCGTGTGCACGCAGCGCCTCCGCGTACGCCTCCCACTGCTCCACCGCCAGGTCGACGTCCACCTTCGCGCGCTCGATGTGCGTCACCAGCCCCTCGGCCAGACGAGGGCTGGGTCGACGGATGAGGGCTTTCTGGCTGGGCACGGGGTCGGTCTCCGAATCGGCAGGGGCTGTCGGCGCCATCATGCAGGTCGGTTGGCGTGGGCAACAGCCCCCGGGTGAGAGGTGACGGTCGGGCGGCGTCCGGGGACGGTGCGTGGCGGCCTCCCCCGCACGGGCGCCGGGCCCCCGGCAGCGCCGGGCCCCCCGGCCTCACGGGCGCCGTGCTCGCCCCGCCACACGGCGTCGAGCCGCCGCCTTGCAGCGGGAACGGCGGCGGCGGCCCCGGACGCTCGTCGCAGTTCTCGCGGGGGCCGGGGCCGGGGCCGGGGCCGGAGGTGCCGGTGGCCGGGGCCGGGGCCGGGGCCGGAGGTGTCGGTAGCCGGGGTTGGGGGTGCCGGTGGCCGGGGCCGAGGTGCCGGCCGCGGAACCGGGGGACGCCGCGCCCGCGATACCGTCGCTCGCGCCCCCGCCGGCAGCACCGCCCCGGCGATGAGCGCGAGCCCGCGTCCGTCGGCGCCGCGTACGGGGTCAGGCCTCCGGGGTCCGCGCGGTCTCCTTCAGCTCTCCTCCTTCCAGCAGCAGCCAGCGTGTGATGCCGATCGACTCCAGGAACGGCACGTCGTGGCTCGCCACGATCAGCGCGCCCTCGTACGAGTCCAGAGCCGTCGTGAGCTGCCGGACGCTCGCCATGTCGAGGTTGTTCGTCGGCTCGTCGAGCATCAGGAGCTGCGGCGCGGGCTCGGCCAGCATCAGCGCGGCGAGGGCCGCCCGGAACCGTTCGCCGCCCGAGAGCGTCGCCGCGCGCTGGTCGGCCTTGGCCCCCTTGAACAGGAAGCGTGCCAGGCGCGCCCTGATCCGGTTGTTGGTCGCGGCCGGCGCGAACCGGGCCACGTTCTCGGCGACGGTCAGCCCGTCGTCGAGAACGTCGAGCCGCTGCGGCAGGAAGCGCAGCGGGACGTGGGCCCGCGCCGCGCCGGACACCGCGTCCAGCTCCCCGGCGATCGTGCGCAGCAACGTGGTCTTGCCGGCGCCGTTGCGCCCGATCAGCGCGATCCGCTCGGGCCCTCGCAGGTCGAACACGCCGTCCACGCGCGCGCCGTACCGCAGCTCCAGGCCTTCGAGCGTGAGTACGGTACGGCCCGGCGGCACAGCGGTGTACGGCAGGTCGACGCGGATCTCGTCGTCGTCCCGTACGGCCTCCACCGCGTCGTCGAGACGCTCCTTGGCCTCGGCGAGCTTTTCCTCGTGCATGATGCGGTGCTTGCCCGCGGACTCCTGGGCCGCGCGCTTGCGGGCGCCCATCACGATCTTCGGCTCACGCTTCTGCTCGAACATCTTCTGGCCGTACCGTTTGCGGCGGGCCAACTTCACCTGGGCGTCGGCCAATTCGCGCTTCTGCTTCTTCAGATCGGCCTCGGCGACGCGCACCATGCGCTCCGCCGCCTCCTGCTCGCCGGCGAGCGCCTCCTCGTACGCCGAGAAGTTGCCGCCGTACCAGGCGACCTCGCCGGAGTGCAGATCCGCGATCTGGTCCACCAGGTCCAGGAGTTCGCGGTCGTGACTGACCACGACCATGACCCCGGACCAGGCCTGCACGGCCGCGTACAGCCGCCGTCGCGCGTACAGGTCGAGGTTGTTCGTGGGCTCGTCCAGCAGCAGTACGTCGGGCCGGCGCAGCAGGAGCGCGGCCAGGCGGAGCAGTACGGACTCGCCGCCCGAGACCTCGCCGATGGCGCGGTCCAACGCGATGTGGCCGAGCCCGAGTTCACCGAGCGTCGCGAGGGCCCGCTCCTCGACGTCCCAGTCGTCGCCGACGACGTCGAAGTGCTCCTCGGCCACGTCGCCCGCCTCGATGGCGTGCAGCGCGGCGCGGATGGCGGCGATACCAAGCGCCTCGTCGACCCGCAGACCGGTGTCGAGCGTGACGTTCTGCGGCAGATATCCGACCTCGCCCGCGACCCGGACCGTGCCGCCGGTCGGCGTGAGCCCACCGGCGATGAGCTTCAGCAGGGTTGATTTCCCTGATCCGTTGACGCCGACGAGCCCGGTCCTGCCGGGGCCGAAGGCGACCTGGAGCTCGTCGAAGACAGCGGTGCCGTCCGGCCAGGCGAAGGAGAGTGAGGTGCACGTGATGGAGGTGGGGAAGGTAGACATGAGGGCCTCGCGATTGCTGGATGCGGTCAGGGGTACGCGTGGGGGACACCGCGAGGCGACGACGATCCAGTTCGGAGGGCAGCCGGTCCGGAGGGAAGCCAGTCGGAGGGCATGAAGAAGGCCCTGCACCGGAAGGACGGCTCGTACGCCGAGGTCGCACGCTACGCACACGGGCCAGGGAAAACCCGGCTGTGTGACGCGGTGTCTCAGACCTCAGACGAGCAACGTCCTTCTCCCATCGACGGCAACAGAACCGCTCCACACGGTAGGAGCGGCCCCGGAAGCTGTCAAAGCATTAACGTGACCCCCCACGACGCTAAGGAGTTCCCTTGCCGAACGGCTCGCTCTCGCTGCCCGCCCGGCTCTACCTGCTGGCCTGGGACACGACAAAGCTCAAGGTCACCGGCGAGAGCCATCTCCACCACCTGGTGCGCGCCGGCGCCCTCACCGAGCTGGCGCAACGCGGACTGCTCATCGACGAGAACGGCATCGTCACCCCCGTCGACGCCGACTCCCGCACCGGGGATGTCGTCCTCGACGGGCTCCTGGAACTCGTCGCGGAGTCCCGGCCCCGCAAGTGGAAGCCCTGGGTGACGCTGCGGGCGCGCGTGACCCTCGACGCCGTACGCGCTCAGCTGGTGGCCGAGGGATACCTCCGGGCGGCGAAGAAGCGGGTCCTCGGCCTCTTCCCGTCCGTGGAGTACGTACTGGAGCGGGTGTCCGCCGTGGAGGCGCTGCGCACGGAGGCCCGGCAGGTGCTGGAGGGCCCGCTGCCGGTTGCCGAGGTCTCCGACCGCGACGCGGCCCTTGTCGCCCTTGCCGCCGCGGCCGAACTCCGCACCCTTGTGTCGGCCAAGGACCGCAAGCTGCACAGGGCCCGCCTGGAAGCCCTGACCGAACGCAGCGGCGCGGCGACGCCGGCCCTAAAGAAGGTCATCCAGGAGGTGCGCTCGGCGGTGATGGTGGCGACGAATGCCGCGGCGACCGGGGCGGCCACGGGGAGCTGAGACATCGTGTGGGCCGTGGGCCGCGCACGCCGTGGTCCACCGGGCCGCGCGGGAGCTGCTGGGCGCGGGGACCTACGACTCGCCCCGCTGACGGGCTCGACTGCGAAGGGCTCAAGTGCGACGGGTTCGACGGGTTCGAGTGCGACGGGTTCGAGTGCGACAGGTTCGAAGGGTTCGACGGCGGAGGGCTCGGCGCGGCGGGCTCGATGAGGCCGGCCTCAACATTCAGATGGGCCCCAGCTGCCGAGGGCAGGGGCCACTGAGGGTGGAGCCGTTGAGAACGGGCGAACGCCGAGGGAGTGTGGGCGCGCTCAGCAGGTGCCGCGCATGAGCTCCGCGAGATCGTGGTCCAGGTCCACCTGGAGATGCTCGAGGCCGACGGGCACCAGCTCCGTCGTGCGCTGCAGGAAGCGCCGCACCTCGCCCGAGCGCACATGCACCACGGCGGTCCCCTCGGGGGCGTGGAACTCCAGGACGGTGCGGTCGTAGCCGTACGGCCGCACGCGTACGTCGCCCCAGCCCACGGCGTCCTCCAAGCCGGAGGTGAGAAGTTCGCGCGCGAAGGTCCAGCAGACCTCCACGCCCTCCAGGGTGGCCGGCGCCGGGAAGGTCATACGGACGGCGAAGGGATCGCTCCGGTCGTAGTGGAGCGTGGCGGGAATGCTCGGCATCCGCGGGGCGGCGGCGACGAGGCGGGCCTCTACGGGCTGCTCGATGACGGTGGACAACGCCTTGCTCCCTTGTGACGGCTGGACGAACTGCGGACGCATGAGGCCCGACAAATGAAGAGACGAAAAAATGAGGCACTGCGTGCACCAGTAACCCGAGTGACCTCTGTCACCGAGATTCATTCACTGAGGTGATCCATTTCTCGCCCTCTCGTTCCCGGACATCCGAGAGGACACTCGGTGAAGGCCCCGAGGTTCCCGCGGACGCCATCCGGACGGCACCGGGGGACCGGGATCTGGACAGCACCAGGGGATCGCCGTCCGGACGGCATCGGGGGATCGCCATCTGGACGGCACCGGGGGAGTGGACTAGCTTCGCCCGCCATGAGGGGCTTGGGGAAGACGAGACGTACGAGTCGGATGGTCACCGTGGGACTGTGCGCGGCCGCGCTCGCCGTCGCGCTGACGGCACCCGCGCTGGCGCAGGAGACGGCGGCCAAGGGGGCAGGCAGGGCGCCGCACTGGGAGCTCAAGGACAGTGGCACGGACGTACGGTTCCGCGGCCTCTCGGCCGTCAGCCGGGAGGCGGCCTGGGTGGCCGGTTCCAAAGGGACCGTGCTGCGCACCACCGACGGCGGCGCGAGCTGGCGGAACGTCTCGCCGCCCGGCGCCGCGGACCTGGAGTTCCGCGACGTCGAGGCGTTCGACGCACGGCGAGCGGTGGTGCTGGCCATCGGTGAGGGCGAGGCCTCGCGTGTCCTGCGCACCGACGACGGCGGCGCGACCTGGACGGAGTCCTTCCGCAACACCGACGCGAAGGCCTTCTACGACTGTCTGACCTTCCTGGACCAGCGCCACGGCCTGGCGATGAGCGACCCGGTGGACGGCAAGTTCCGCATCCTGTCGACGAGCGACGGCGGCCGCTCCTGGAAGGTGCTGCCCGGCGACGGGATGCCCGCGGCGCAGGACGGCGAGGCGGGCTTCGCGGCGAGCGGGCAGTGCCTGGTCGCCTCGGGGCCGCGGGACGTGTGGCTGGCCACGGGCGGGGGTGCACGCGCGCGCGTGCTGCACTCCGCGGACCGCGGACTGACCTGGACCGCCACCGACACGCCGATCCCGGCCGGCGACCCGGCGCGCGGTGTCTTCGCCCTCGCCTTCCGCGACCGCACCCACGGCCTCGCGGTCGGCGGCGACTACCGGGCCGACCAGGCCTCACCCCAGGCCGCCGCGCTCACCCCCGACGGCGGCCGCACCTGGACGCCCGCCGCTCAGCCGCCGCCCGCCTACCGCTCCGGGGTCGCCTGGTTCCCGCACAGCCGCACCGCCGCGCTCGCGGTCGGCCCCACCGGCACCGACCTGACGACGGACGGCGGCCGCACCTGGCGCACCGTGGACACCGGCTCGTACGACACCGTGGACTGCACCCCCGACCTGGGCTGCTGGGCCTCCGGCGAGAAGGGGCGGGTCGCTCGATTGGAGCGCTGACGTGTGCGGTGCGCGTCCTGATGTGGGGTACTCGAACCGCGAGCGAAAGGAAGTGAGCCGACATGCCACGCGGTTCGAGCCCCAAGCGGGAACGCCAGTACGAGCACATCAAGGAAAGCGCCCGAGACCGGGGAGAGAGCGAGAAGCGCGCCGAGGAGATCGCCGCGCGGACGGTGAACAAGGAACGCGCACGGTCCGGTGAGTCGAAGACCGCCAGCCGCACGTCGACCCAGGACATGTCGTCCAGCAAGCGTGGTGGTCAGCGTTCGCACCAGGGCGCCCAAGGCCCCACCTACGACCAGCTGTACGAGGAGGCCAAGCGCCGCAACATCCACGGCCGGTCGGACATGAACAAGAGCCAACTGAAGCGGGCCCTCGGCGACAAGTGACGGCAGCGACGCGTGACTGCGGCGACGAGTGGCAACCGCGACGTGTGACTGCGGCGACGAGTGGCAACCGCGACGTGTGACTGCGGCGACGAGTGGCAACCGCGACGTGTGACTGCGGCGACAAGTGGCCGCCGCCAGCCGGCTCAGCCGAGCGTCTCGCGGTACCGCTCAAGGCCGGCCGCCGTCTTGGTCGCGATGAACTCCGTGACGCGGTACGCGCACACGCCCGCGGTGACGAACGGATCACCCGCGACGATCTCCTCGATCCGGGCCCGGTCCTCCGCGACGGCGATGATCACACCGCCGTCACGGGGGTTCTTGCGCCCGGACGCGAGGAACACCCCGGCCGTGTACTGCTCCTCGAGCCACGCGACATGCGCATCCAGGGCCGCGTCGACGGCGTCGAGCGGCGCGGTGTAGGTCAGATCCAGTACGAACATGATCACGAGCCTACCCCTGGCCCCTCGCCCCGCTCCACGGACGCCTGGGGTCCGGACAGGCCCTAGGCTCGTCCTCACCATGAGGACCGTGAGGATTCCCGCGGGCTGGCCCGCCACCGAAGAACAAGCCCGTGCCGTGCAGGACGAGTTGCGGGAGCGGGTGGTGCTCGACGAGCCGGGGCCGCCGCCGGGCACGGGCCGGGTGACGGGCGTCGACGTCGCGTACGACGACGAGCGGGACGTGGTCGTGGCCGCTGCCGTCGTCCTGGACGCGGCGACCCTCGACGTCGTCGCCGAGACCACCGCGGTCGGCAGGATCTCCTTCCCGTACGTTCCCGGGCTGCTCGCCTTCCGCGAGATCCCGACCGTCCTGGCCGCGCTCGACGCCCTGCCCTGCACGCCCGGACTCGTCGTCTGCGACGGCTACGGCCTGGCCCACCCGCGCCGCTTCGGCCTCGCCAGCCATCTCGGCGTCCTCACCGGGCTCGCGACCATCGGCGTCGCCAAGAACCCCTTCACGTTCTCGTACGAGGAGCCGGGCGACCGGCGCGGCAGCGCGTCGCCGCTCCTCGCGGACGGAGCCGCCGGCACCGAGGAGGTCGGCCGTGCGCTGCGTACGCAGGACGGCGTCAAGCCGGTGTTCGTGTCCGTCGGCCACCGGGTGAGCCTCGAGACCGCGTGCGCGCACACGCTCGCGCTCTCCCCGACGTACCGCCTTCCGGAGTCCACCCGCCGCGCGGACTCCCTGTGCAGACGGGCCCTCCAGGAGGCAACTCCCCCCGGGACCACGCCCGTCGACTGAGTACGTGTTCTGAGTACCTGTACGGATGTGACGGCACCTTCATGATCGGCAGGCTGGGCCGCATGACGACACACCGCGCCCCGAAGTCCGCCGCTCACCCCGCCCAGCCCGTCGAGCGCGCCGTACTGGCCGCACTGGTCCTCGCGGTGCTCGCCGGACTCGCCTGGATCGGCGGGATGATCTACACGGTCACCGGGTGGTCGTCCTGAGGCCCGACCACCCGGTCGCCCCCACTAGAGAGTGGCCGCGACGCGGAAGGTTATCCCGGCCTCGCGGAGACGTTCCGTCAGGGCGTCGCCCATCGCCACCGCCGGCGTGACCTGCCCGGACGTCTTCGGCAGGTCGTCGAAGGCGAGGGACAGCGCGGACTCCGCGAGCATCTTGGCGGTCTCGTCGTAGCCCGGGTCGCCGCCCGAGACCTCGGTGAAGACGCGCCGCCCGCCGCCCTCGCCCACGAACCGCACCGAGAACCAGCTCTTCGCCCGCCGCGAGGCACTCGGCCCGTCCCCGGGCTTGAAACGGTCGGACAACCAGCGGCGTGCGGGCGGCAGTTGGGCCGCCGCGAAGACCGCGCTCACCGCCGCGACCCCGCCCACCACGAACGGCAGCCGCTCGACGGCCGCGTAGTGGCGATAGCGGAAGTCCGGCCCGTACCGCTCCAGGGCGCGCGCGGACCGCTGCACCACCTGGGCGTCGATCGTGGGCAGCGGCAGCGCCCAGGCCCCGACCTCCTTGGCGAACCGCGGAGCGCCCAGCGGCGCCTGTGCCCGCCGTCCCACCAGGCGTGGCTCGTGGCGCTTACGGTCCTGCGCCGCGGCGAGCATGTGCCGTCCGCGCGCGAACTGGTTGAGTGCCGAGGCGAAGGTGCCGCCCGAGATCATCGCCTGGGTGCGGACGAATCCGTCGACCCGTAGCGGTACGCCCTCGGGGAGCTGCCGCACGGTGAAGTACGCGCCCAGGTCGTGCGGGATCGAGTCGAAGCCGCAGGCATGCACGAGCCGCGCCCCCGTCTCCCGCGCGCGGGCGTCGTGCCGGACGTACATCAGATCCACGAACTCCGGCTCACCGGTGAGGTCGACGTAGTCCGTTCCGGCGTCCGCGCAGGCGGCCACCAGCTCCTCGCCGTAGGTGACATACGGTCCGACCGTCGTGGCCACCACGCGCGCGTGCCGGGCGAGTTCGCGCAGCGACTCCGGATCGGTCACATCCGCATGGAGTACACCCGGGGCGCCGGAAAGCCGCTCCCGCAGCCGCTCCAGCTTCTCCGTGCTGCGTCCCGCGATCGCCCAGCGCAGCCCTTCTGGCGCGTGTGTGGCGAGGTATTCGGCGGTGAGCGTCCCTACGAACCCCGTGGCTCCGAAGAGCACGATGTCGTACGTACGATCCGTCCCGGTCAGCCTGCTCATGACACCTCTCAGCTCCGCGCGAAGCGCCGTTGTCGGTGGCTGAGGCTAGCGTGAGGGACGAGCAACCGAACGACGAGGTCGGACGAAGAGGTCGGAGGCAGCCGTGGCCGTGCCGCAGAACGCCCTGAAAAAGTGGGAGAAGGTGCGCGAGTTCGCCCTCGGCCTGCCCGGCGCCGCGGAGGAATTCCCCTGGGGCGAGAGCGTCGCGAAGGTCAACGGGAAGGTGTTCGTCTTCCTCGGAGTCGACGACGGCAGCTGTCCGCTGGGTGTCACCCTGAAGCTCAAGGACGACGCCGCGCACGCCCACGCCCTCACCGCACCGGGCGCCGAGGCCGCCGGATATGGCCTCGGCAGGGCCGGCTGGGTGCGCATACCCCTGGACGAGCGAGGTGCTCCGGCCGCGGAGCTGCTGTGCGACTGGGTCGCGGAGAGCTACCGGACGATCGCGCCGAAGAAGCTGATCGCCGAGTTGGACGAGCTCATCGCCGACTTGGGCGAGCGCTGACACACCCCGTTTTGTGCCATCTCGCCATGATGTGCACTCGGGAATTTAACTAAGCGCTTGCTCGTTCAGGGCTTGCCCGACATGGAACACGTTCTTAACATCGCTGATGTCACATCAGTAGTGTCACAGTGCTGGGGGCTTGATGGCAGTGGCAGGGACGCCAGGGCACGGCCCGCTCGCCGGGGTGCGCGTCGTCGAGCTGGCGGGCATCGGCCCGGGACCGTTCGCGGCCATGCTCCTCGCCGACCTCGGCGCGGACGTCGTCCGCGTGGACCGTCCCGGTGGCGCCGGGCTCGCGATCGATCCGGAGTACGACGTCACCAACCGCAACAAGCGCTCCGTGATCATCGATCTGAAGACCGAGGACGGTCCGTCCCAGGTCCTCGACCTGGTCGAGCGCGCCGACGTCCTCATCGAGGGCTACCGCCCCGGCGTCGCCGAGCGCCTCGGCGTGGGCCCCGAGACCTGCCACGCCCGCAACCCGAAGCTCGTCTACGGGCGGATGACCGGCTGGGGCCAGGAGGGCCCGCTCGCCCAGCGCGCCGGGCACGACATCGCGTACATCGCGCTGACCGGCACCCTCGGCATGATCGGCAGGCCGGACGAGCCGCCCACGGTGCCCGCGAACCTCGTCGGTGACTACGCGGGCGGCTCGCTCTATCTCGTCGTCGGCGTCCTCGCCGCGCTCCACCACGCGCGCGCCACCGGCGTCGGACAGGTGGTGGACGCGGCCATCGTCGACGGCGCCGCGCACCTCGCCGCGATGATCCACGGCATGCTCGCCGCGGGCGGCTGGCAGGACCGGCGCGGCGCCAACCTCCTGGACGGCGGCTGCCCGTACTACGGGACGTACGAGACGGCCGACGGGCAGTTCATGGCGGTGGGCGCCCTGGAGCAGCGGTTCTACGACGAGTTCGCCGACCTGCTCGGCCTCGGGGAACTGGCCTCGGCCCGCAAGGACCTGGCCCGCTGGGGCGAGCTGCGCGAGATGGTGGCCGCCCGCTTCAAGACCCGTACGAGGGAGGAGTGGACCGCGGTCTTCGAGGGCACCGACGCGTGCGTGGCCCCCGTCCTGTCGCTGCGCGAGGCGCCCGCCCATCCTCACCTCGCCGCCCGGGGCACCTTCGTCGACCACGGCGGCATCACCCAGCCGGCCCCCGCGCCCCGCTTCTCCGTCACCCACACCGCCGTCCGCGGTGGTCCCGCGCAGCCGGGTGCCGACACAGTGGAGGTGGCCCGCGACTGGGACGTACCCCACCTGCTGAAGGGCAGCGACCCGTTGAACAACGGCGAAATCGACGGCGAAATCGACGGCGAAATCGACGGCGAAATCGACGGCGAAATCGATGGCGCAAGCGATGGCGAAAGCCACGGCGCAGTGGTGCACGACAGCGGATCGGTGAAAGGCAGCGACCCGGTGAAGGACAGCGATCCGATGAAGGACGACCTGATGAAAGGCGGCCTGATGAAGGACGGCCTGATGAAGGACGGCGACTGATGCAGCTCTCCCTCCCGCTCGACTACGCGGGCGACCCCCGGCAGGCCGCCGACGACGTCGCCGCCCTGGAGTCCGCGGGCCTGGACGCCGTCTGGGTGGCCGAGGCCTACGGCTTCGACTCGCCCACGATCATGGGCTATCTGGCCGCCCGCACCGAACGGATGAAGATCGGCGCCGCGATCCTCAACGTCTACTCGCGCACCCCCGCGCTGATCGCTCAGACGGCCGCCGGACTCGACGCGATCTCGGGAGGCCGCGCCCTCATCGGCCTCGGCGCCTCCGGCCCGCAGGTCGTCGAGGGGTGGCACGGGAAGGCATACGACAAGCCACTCGGTCGTACCCGCGAGACCATCGAACTGACCCGCCGCATCCTGCGCCGCGAGGTCATCGACCACCACGGCATCACCGACATGCCCCGCCCCGGCGGCCTGGGCAAGCCCCTGAAGATCCTCACCAAGCCCCTACGCCCCGAAGTGCCCCTGTACGTCGCCTCGCTGGGCCCCGCCAACGTCCGGATGACCGCCGAACTCGCCGACGGCTGGCTGCCCACCCTGTTCATCCCGGAGAAGGCCCGGCAGGTGTGGGGCGCGCCCCTCGCGGAGGGCGCAGCGCGCCGGGACCCGACACTCGGCCCGCTGCAGACCGTCGCGGGCGGACTGCTCGCCATCGGCGAGGACGCGGCGGCCGCACGCGACCTCGCCCGGCCCAGAATCGCCCTCTACGTAGGAGGCATGGGCGCCCCCGGCAAGAACTTCTACAACGACCTGGCGGTGGCCTACGGCTACGAGAAGGAAGCCCGGCTCATCCAGGAGCTGTACCTCTCCGGGAGGAAGAGGGAGGCCGAGGCCGCCGTGCCGGACGAGTTCTGCGAGCTCATGTCGCTGTGCGGGCCGCAGAGCTATGTCCGCGAGCGTGTCGAGGCCTTCCGCGAGGCCGGCGTGACGATGCTCAACGTCATACCCGTCGGACCTGAACCGGCCAGGCTCGTCGAAACCGTCAAGGGCTGGCTCTAGGAAGGCGTTGCCCGCATGTACTCCAGGAGGGCGTTTCCCGCATGAAGCGGCAGATCTTCACCGCCGAGCACGACGCGTTCCGCGAGATCGTGCGCACCTTCCTCGCCAAGGAGGTGCTGCCCCACTACGAGCAGTGGGAGAAGGACGGCATCGTCTCGCGTGAGGCCTGGCGGGCGGCCGGGAGACGGGGCCTGCTCGGCCTCGCCGTGCCCGAGGAGTACGGAGGCGGCGGCGACACCGACTTCCGCTACAGCGCCGTCCTCGCCGAGGAGTTCACGCGCGCGGGTGCCGCCGGGCTCGCGCTCGGGCTGCACAACGACATCATCGGGCCGTATCTGACGGGCCTCGCCACCGAGGAGCAGAAGCGGCGCTGGCTGCCCGGCTTCTGCGACGGCTCGCTGATCACGGCGATCGCGATGACCGAGCCCGGCGCGGGCTCCGACCTCCAGGGCATCACGACGCACGCCGAGGACCGCGGCGACCACTGGCTCCTCAACGGCTCCAAGACCTTCATCTCCAACGGCATCCTGGCCGACCTGGTGATCGTGGTCGCCAGGACGACACCCGAAGGCGGTGCCCGCGGACTCTCCCTGCTGGTCGTCGAGCGCGGCATGGAGGGCTTCGAGCGCGGTCGCAACCTCGACAAGATCGGTCAGAAGGCCCAGGACACCGCCGAGTTGTTCTTCCACGACGTACGCGTCCCCAAGGAGAACCTGCTCGGCGAGCCGAACGGCGCCTTCGTCCACCTCATGACGAACCTTGCGCAGGAACGCATGGGCATCGCCGTGGCCGGGATCGCGGCCGCCGAGTACCTGCTGGAGATCACCACCGAGTACGTCAAGGAGCGCGAGGCGTTCGGGCGGCCGCTCGCCAAGCTCCAGCACATCCGCTTCGAGATAGCCGAGATGGCCACCGAGTGCGCCGTCACCCGGACTTTCCTCGACCGCTGCATCGTCGATCACTCGAACGGGGAACTCGACGCCGTACACGCCTCGATGGCCAAGTGGTGGGCCACCGAACTGCAGAAGCGGGTCGCCGACCGCTGCCTCCAACTGCACGGCGGCTACGGCTACATGACGGAGTACCGCGTCGCCCGCGCCTTCACCGACGGACGTATCCAGACCATCTACGGCGGGACCACCGAGATCATGAAGGAGATCATCGGCCGTTCCCTGCTCGGCTAGTCCTCCTTGCCCTGCCCACCCTCCCTGAAAGGCTTGTCAGTGAGCACCGAAGCGTACGTGTACGACGCGATCCGCACCCCGCGCGGCCGCGGCAAGGCGAACGGCGCCCTGCACGGCACCAAGCCCATCGACCTGGTCGTCGGGCTCATCCACGAGATCCAGCGCCGCTTCCCGAGCCTGGACCCCGCCGCGATCGACGACATCGTGCTCGGCGTCGTGGGCCCGGTCGGCGACCAGGGCTCCGACATCGCCCGCATCGCCGCGATCGCCGCCGGCCTGCCCGACACGGTGGCCGGCGTCCAGGAGAACCGCTTCTGTGCCTCGGGCCTGGAAGCCGTCAACCTGGCCGCGATGAAGGTCCGCTCCGGCTGGGAGGACCTGGTGCTCGCGGGCGGTGTCGAGTCGATGTCCCGGGTGCCGATGGCCTCGGACGGCGGCGCGTGGTTCGCCGACCCGATGACCAACATGGCCACCAACTTCGTGCCCCAGGGCATCGGCGCCGACCTCATCGCCACCATCGAGGGCTTCTCGCGGCGGGATGTCGACGAGTACGCGGCCCTCTCCCAGGAGCGCGCAGCCGCCGCGTGGAAGGACGGGCGCTTCGACCGGTCCGTCGTCCCGGTGAGGGACCGCAGCGGCCTCGTCGTCCTCGACCACGACGAGCACCTGCGTCCGGGCACCACCGCCGACTCCCTCGCCAAGCTGAAGCCGTCGTTCGCCGACATCGGCGAGCTGGGCGGCTTCGACGCCGTGGCGCTGCAGAAGTACCACTGGGTCGAGGAGATCGATCACGTCCACCACGCGGGCAACTCCTCCGGCATCGTCGACGGCGCGTCGCTCGTCGCCATCGGCTCCAAGGAGGTCGGCGAGCGCCACGGACTCACCCCCCGCGCGCGAATCGTCTCCGCGGCCGTCTCCGGATCCGAGCCCACCATCATGCTCACCGGCCCGGCGCCCGCGACCCGCAAGGCGCTCGCCAAGGCCGGACTCACCATCGACGACATCGACCTCGTCGAGATCAACGAGGCCTTCGCGGCCGTCGTCCTGCGCTTCGTGCGGGACATGGGCCTGTCCCTGGACAAGGTCAACGTCAACGGCGGCGCGATCGCGCTCGGCCACCCGCTCGGTGCCACCGGCGCGATGATCCTCGGCACCCTCGTCGACGAACTGGAGCGCCAGGACAAGCGCTACGGCCTCGCCACGCTGTGCGTGGGCGGCGGCATGGGCATCGCGACCATCGTCGAGCGCCTGTAACTCCCCGGCGGACCCCCCGACTTCCACGGCTACACGGCTTCTACGGAGACCCTCCTCATGACCGAGAGCACCACCATCCGCTGGGAACAGGACGAGACCGGCGTCGTCACCCTCGTCCTCGACGACCCCAACCAGTCGGCCAACACCATGAACCAGGCCTTCAAGGACTCGATCGCGGCGATCGCCGAACGCGCCGAGGCCGAGAAGGACTCCATCCGCGGCATCATCTACACCTCCGCCAAGAAGACCTTCTTCGCGGGCGGCGACCTGAAGGACATGATCCAGGCCGGCCCGGAGAACGCCCAGCAGGCCTTCGACACCGGCACGGCCATCAAGTCCGCGCTGCGCCGCATCGAGACCCTCGGCAAGCCCGTCGTCGCCGCCATCAACGGCGCGGCGCTCGGCGGCGGTTACGAGATCGCCCTCGCCTCCCACCACCGCATCGCCCTCGACGCGCCCGGCTCCAAGATCGGCCTGCCCGAGGTCACTCTCGGCCTGCTGCCCGCCGGCGGCGGCGTCACCCGCACCGTCCGCCTCATGGGTATCGCCGACGCTCTGCTGAAGGTGCTGCTCCAGGGCACCCAGTACGCGCCGCAGCGCGCCCTGGAGAACGGCCTCGTGCACGACCTGGCGACCACCCCCGAGGAGATGCTCGCCAAGGCGCGCGCCTTCATCGACGCGCACCCCGAGTCGCAGCAGCCCTGGGACAAGCCGGGCTACAAGATCCCGGGCGGTACGCCGTCCAACCCGAAGTTCGCCGCCAACTTGCCCGCCTTCCCGGCCAACCTGAAGAAGCAGCTGAACGGCGCCCCCTACCCGGCCCCGCGCAACATCCTCGCGGCGGCCGTCGAGGGCTCCCAGGTCGACTTCGAGACCGCGCTGGTCATCGAGGCGCGCTACTTCACCGAGCTGGTCACCGGGCAGACCGCGAAGAACATGATCCAGGCGTTCTTCTTCGACCTCCAGGCGGTCAACTCCGGCGCCAACCGGCCTCAGGGCATCGAGCAGCGCCCGGTCCGCAAGGTCGCCGTCCTCGGCGCCGGGATGATGGGCGCGGGCATCGCCTACTCCTGCGCCCGCGCGGGCATCGACGTCGTCCTGAAGGACGTGTCGGCCGAAGCGGCGGCCAAGGGCAAGGCCTACTCCGAGAAGCTCTGCGCCAAGGCCGTCTCCCGGGGACGTACCACCCAGGAGAAGGCGGACGCGCTGCTTTCCCTCATCACGCCCACCGCCGACCCGAACGACCTGGCCGGCTGCGACGCCGTCATCGAGGCCGTCTTCGAGGACACCGCGCTCAAGCACAAGGTGTTCCAGGAGATCCAGAACATCGTCGAGCCCGACGCGCTGCTGTGCTCCAACACCTCGACCCTGCCGATCACCGTGCTCGCCGAAGGCGTGGACCGGCAGGACGACTTCATCGGACTGCACTTCTTCTCGCCCGTCGACAAGATGCCGCTCGTCGAGATCATCAAGGGCGAGCGGACCGGTGACGAGGCGCTGGCGCGCGCCTTCGACCTGGTACGGCAGATCAAGAAGACCCCGATCGTCGTCAACGACTCGCGCGGCTTCTTCACCTCGCGTGTCATCGGGCACTTCATCAACGAGGGCGTCGCCATGGTCGGCGAGGGCATCGAGCCCGCGTCCGTCGAGCAGGCCGCCGCCCAGGCCGGGTACCCGGCCAAGGTGCTGTCCCTCATGGACGAGCTCACGCTCACCCTGCCGCGCAAGATCCGCAAGGAGTCGAAGCAGGCCGTCGAGGAGGCGGGCGGCACCTGGCGGACGCACCCGGCCGAGGCGGTCATCGACCGCATGGTCGACGAGTTCGGCCGCACCGGGCGCAGCGGCGGAGCGGGCTTCTACGAGTACGGCGAGGACGGCAAGCGCGGCCGGCTGTGGCCGGGCCTGCGCGAGCACTTCACCAAGCCGGGCCACGAGATCCCGTTCCAGGACATGCAGGAGCGGATGCTCTTCTCCGAGGCGCTGGACACCGTCCGGCTCCTGGAGGAAGGCGTGCTGACCTCGGTCGCGGACGCCAACATCGGGTCCATCTTCGGGATCGGCTTCCCGGGCTGGACCGGCGGTGTGCTCCAGTACATCAACGGGTACGACGGCTACGGCGGGGCAGGTGCCGGGCTGCCCGGGTTCGTGGCACGCGCGCGTGAGCTCGCCGAGCGCTACGGGGAGCGGTTCACGCCGCCCGCGCTGCTCGTCGAGAAGGCGGAGAAGGGCGAGAGGTTCAGCGACAAGTAGGGCGCGGCACGCGGGGGGTCATGCGACACGTGACGTATCGCTGAGTGGGATGCGGGGCTTGCTCCGCCGGGGCGAGGACCGGACGCTGACCTGCGAACCGGTCCTCGTCCCGCCGCCCTCCAGCTGCTCGGACGACTCGCCGCCCTCCAGGTGTTCCGACCGCTCGCCGCCCTCCTGGTGTTCCGACCGCTCGCCGCCCTCCAGGTGCTCCGACGGCTCGCCACCCTCCGGGAGCTTGGCTTCCTGCCCGGCCGGACCCATGGCGCGACGGCCCCCGCGTCGGCGGCCGGGCGCAAGGTCTCCTGGGGCGGGCGTCCGGGAGCGGCTCGGGACTTTTCCTCGAGCCATGCCGTCCGGTTGAGGCTCAGGACTCCTCCTTGAGCCACTCCCGCAACTCCTCCTTGAGCGACCGCTGGAACGTGGTCAGCAGCGCCTGCACCACCAGCGGCTGCATGTGTGCCGACAGGGACTTCACCGCCGCCACGGACTCGCGCTCGCCCACCGCGTCACGCAGCAGCGTGGACAGCTCATGAGCCGCCGCTCGTGAGTGCTCCAGGAGAACCGTGCGCGCCGCGAGAATCGTCTCGTGCGCGAGCGGTACGTCGAGCAGCTGCACGCCGAGCCGCAGCAGCCCCGGGTCCGCGCGGAAGGAATCCGCGGTCCGCTCGATGACGTTCATCGCGGCGAGCCGGTCCAGGTCCGCGTCGCCCAGGGCGCGCCCGGCCCGCCGCTCCAGCTCCTCGCGCGTCACGTCCTCCGCCGCGTCGGGCGCCCAGGACGCCACCACGGCACGGTGGATGGCGAGGTCGTCGGCGCTCAGGCCGGGCGGCAGCTGCGTCAGATAGCGCTCGATCGCGGCGAGCGTCATGCCCTGGTGCTGCAACTCCTCGATGAGCGCCAGCCGGGCCAGATGCTCCTGGCTGTAGCGGCCCACGCGCCGGGGACCGATCACGGGCGGCGGCAACAGGCCCTTGGTGCTGTAGAAGCGGACCGTACGGACCGTGACGCCCGCCCGCGCGGCCAGCTCGTCGACCGTGAGCGTCGGCTCCTCGGTGTCCGTCGTCATGGCAGGTCCTGTCTCTCCGGGCTGTGCGGCGATCAGATGTCACCGCCGATCCGGTGCAACAGTATTGCTGTCTCACCAGTGTTGTGAAAGCGCCCGGAGCGCTGTGCACCGAGCCGACGGCGCCCGGAGGCGGTCACAGGCCCGGTGCCTTCCGCCTCGGCTCGGTCGGCAGCCGCTGGACAGAGACGGGCGAGCTCACCCCCTCGCTCAAGCTGCGCCGCACGGCGATCCGGGAGCGCTACGGGACGTCATCAAGGAGCTTCACGCCCCGTGATCGGTTGCTATACACCTCGCGATCGGCCCTCGTACAGCCCTTGATCACCATGTGAGATGTGCCGCTATGTGACGAGCGCCACCGCGTGCTGCGTGATCTCTGGGGGAAGGTGGCCCCTTGGTCTGTGCCGCGTCAGGGGTGGTGCGGGCCGAGGCACATCCGGACACCCGTGTACGTCGTGCGCGGGGGCACCAGAGAGTGGATCCACCCGTGAGCAAGGACGCCGTAGACACGGCCAAGGCCCCATCCCGCGCCGACGCGCCCCAGTCACCCGTGGACGCGGGCGACGCCGGGTACAGCAAGGACCTCAAGGCCCGCCACGTCAACATGATCGCGATCGGCGGCGCCATCGGCACCGGCCTCTTCCTGGGCGCCGGCGGCCGCCTCCACAACGCGGGCCCCGCGCTCGCGATCGCCTACCTGGTCTGCGGCGTCTTCGCCTTCTTCGTCGTACGGGCCCTCGGCGAGCTGGTCCTCTACCGGCCCTCCTCCGGGTCCTTCGTGTCGTACGCGCGCGAGTTCCTCGGCGAGAAGGGCGCGTACGTCGCCGGGTGGATGTACTTCCTCAACTGGTCGACGACCGGCATCGCGGACATCACCGCGATCGCGCTCTACACGCACTACTGGAGCCTGTTCACCGACATCCCGCAGTGGACGCTGGCACTGATCGCCCTTGCGGTGGTGCTGGCCGTGAACCTGATCTCGGTGAAGATCTTCGGCGAGATGGAGTTCTGGTTCGCGATCATCAAGGTCGCCACCCTCGTCGGCTTCATGCTGATCGGCATCTTCCTGCTGGCCACCCAGCATGAGGTCGGCGGCAGCACGCCGGGCCTGAGTGCCATCACGGACCACGGCGGGATCCTCCCGCACGGGATGATGCCCGTCGTCCTGGTCATGCAGGGCGTGATCTTCGCGTACGCGGCCCTGGAGCTGGTCGGCGTCGCCGCGGGGGAGACCGCGGAGCCGGAGAAGGTCGTCCCGCGCGCGGTGAACTCGATCATGTGGCGCGTGGGCCTGTTCTACGTCGGCTCGGTCGTCCTGCTGGCCCTGCTGCTGCCCGGCTCGCTCTACTCGGCCGACCAGAGCCCCTTCGTCACGGTGCTGTCGAAGATCGGCGTCCCGGCGGCCGGTGACGTGATGAACCTGGTCGTCCTGACGGCCGCCATGTCGTCGCTGAACTCAGGCCTGTACTCCACCGGCCGCATCCTGCGCTCCATGGCCATGGCGGGCTCGGCGCCCAAGTTCACCGCGAGGATGAACCGCAGCCAGGTGCCCTACGGCGGCATCCTCCTCACCTGCGCGGTGTGCGTGCTCGGCGTCGTCCTCAACTACCTCATGCCGAGCCAGGCGTTCGAGATCGTCCTGAACGTGGCCTCCCTGGGCATCATCAGCACCTGGGTGATCATCATGATCTGCCACCTGGTGTTCGTCCGCCGCGCCAAGGAGGGGCTGGTGACGCGTCCGTCGTTCCGCCTTCCCGGCAGCCCGGTCACCGAGATCGTCACGATCGCCTTCCTGCTGGCCGTGCTCGGCCTGATGTGGAACGACCCCGAGGTCGGCCGCAAGACACTGCTTCTCATCCCGGTGATAGGGGCGCTGCTGGTCGGCGGCTGGTTCGCGATCCGCCGCAGGGTCTCCCGGGCGGCGGACCAGGAGCTGACCGCCCTCACGAAGTAGCGGCTCAGGGGCCACTGTCAGTGGCAGCGCCTACGGTGGCGTCATGTCGGAGATCACATATGTCCGGGGCGACGCCACCGTTCCGTCGGGCAAGGGCGTCAAGGTGATCGCCCATGTCTGCAACGACATCGGGGGATGGGGAAAGGGCTTCGTCCTAGCCATCTCGCGCCGCTGGCCCGAGCCGGAGGCGGCCTACCGCGCCTGGCACCGGAACCGCGCGCACAACGACTTCGGACTGGGCGCGGCCCAGTTCGTCCAGGTCGACCGGTATGTGTGGGTGGCGAACCTGATAGGGCAGCGCGGCATCCGCAGGGGCAGCAAGGGGATACCGGTGCGCTACGAGGCCATCGACGCGTCGCTCGGGCCGCTGGCCGACAGGGCCGCCGAGCTCGGAGCCTCCGTCCACATGCCCCGCATAGGCTGCGGGCTCGCGGGCGGCACGTGGTCACGCGTGGAGCCGCTCCTCGCGGAGCGGTTGGTGGAGCGCGGGATATCGGTCACGGTGTACGACCACGGGGACTGACCCAGGCTCCCAGTACCCGAACCGCACACCGCGTCCCGACCCCAACGGGCGGGCGGCTGAAAGAAGTTGCGGAAAGATGCGCAAGCACTTGCCGTGCCGGGTGGACCCTGTTTGACTCGCTGCCCGCACTGGAGAGGACTCGCCGCCCGGAGTCGAGGGCGCTCGCTGCCCGGAGCCGGGAGGGCTTGTTGTACGGAGCCGGAGGGACTCGCTGCCCGGAGCCGAGAGGACCTGCCGATCGGAGCTGGGAGGACTCGCTGTCCGGAGCCGAGAGGACCTGCTGTCCGGGGCCGGGAGAACCCGCCGCCCGGAGTCGAGAGGAAGAGCCATGAGCCGAGACATCGACGTCCTCGTCCTCGGAGGCGCGGGCGTGGACACGATCGTGTATGTGCCCGAACTGCCACTCCCGTTGGCCGACAGTTACATGATCAGGCCCGGGATCGAGACCCGCGCGGGCCAGACCGGGGACTTCGTCGCGCTGGGCGTGCACTCCCTCGGCCTGCGTACGCACCACTTCGACCTGATCGGTGACGACCACGAGGGCGACCTGGTCCGCGCACTGCACCGCGACCGGGGCATCCCGCTCACCGACGTCCTCCAGCCCGGCGGCACCAAGCGGGCCGTCAATCTCGTCGGGCCCGACGGGAGGCGGTTGTCCCTGTACGACGAGAGCCGCTCGGGCGAGTCGGACCGGCTGCCCGAGGAGACGGTCCGCGCGCTCGCCGGGGCGAGCCGCCACGCCCATGTCTCCATCACCCACCCGTGCGCCTTCGCACTGCCCGCGCTGCGGGAGGCCGGCCCGACCCTCTCGACCGACCTGCACGACTGGGACGGCGTCAATCCCTACCACGAGCCCTTCGCCTACGCCGCCGACGTCGTGTTCCTGTCCACCACCGCGCTGACCGACCCGGAGCGGACGATGCGGGGGATCGTCGAGCGGGGCCGCGCCGAGGTGGTCGTCGCCACGGCCGGCGCCGAGGGAGCGTATCTGCTGGCCGACGACGAACTCACGCATGTCCCGGCGGTCGCGCCCCGCACACCGGTGGTGGACTCGAACGGCGCCGGTGACGCCTTCGCGTCCGGCTTCCTCTTCGGCTGGCTGGGCGGCGAGCCGGCGCGGCGCTGCGCCCGGTACGGCGCGGTCGCAGGCGCGCACGCCTGCACCGTGCCGTCGACGCGCGCCGAGGCCATCGGCCGCGAGGAACTCCTCGCCCGGGTGGCGGAATTGGAGCCCGAGGTCGCCCGCCCTTGAACGAAGGGCGGGCGACCTCAGGCGTTCGGCTCAGCCGGAGTGAACGGAATCAGTAGCGGCGATCTTCTTCCAGGACTTCGGCTGTGCGGGGACCCCCTTGGCCCGGGCGATCGACGCGCCCTGCGCCGCCGGCGCCCCCGGCTTGGACGGCTGGAACAGCCAGGTGTCGAAGAGCGAGGCGAGCGACTTCCCGGACACCTGCTCGGCGTACTTCTGGAAGTCGCCGACCGACGCGTTGCCGTAGGCGTGGTCCTTCGGCCAGCCCTTCAGGATGGCGAAGAAGGCGTCGTCCCCGACCTCGTTGCGCAACGCCTGGACCGCCAGCGCACCCCGGTCGTAGACCGCGATGTCGAACTGGTTGTCCGGACCGGGGTCGCCGGGCTTGACCGTCCAGAAGGAGTCGTCCGCCGGATGCGAGGCGTACACGTAGTCGGCGAGCTCCTGCGTGGTCCCCTCACCCTCGTGCTCCGACCAGAGCCACTGCGCGTAGCGTGCGAAGCCCTCGTTGATCCAGATGTCCTTCCAGCCCTTCAGCGACACGTCGTCGCCGTACCACTGGTGCGCCAACTCGTGGACGACAACCGAGGTGTTGGAGCCGTTCGCGAACTGCCGCGGGCTGTAGTACACCCGGGTCTGGGTCTCCAGCGCGTACCCGGTGGTGGTGTTCGGGACATAGCCGCCGGCCGAGTTGAAGGGGTACGGCCCGAGGTAGCCGCTCAGCCAGTCGACGATCTCCCCGGTCCGCTCGACGCTCGCCCGCGCGGCCCCGTCGTTGTCTCCGAGGTCCTTGCTGTACGCGTTGATGATCGGGACGCCCGACTGCGACGTGCCGGTCGTGATGTCGAACTTTCCGATCGCCAGCGTCGTGAGATAGGTGGCCTGCGGCTTGTTGGACCGCCAGTTGTAGCGGGTCCAGCCCAGCTTCGAACTCGTCGACTGGAGCGTGCCGTTGGAGATCGCCTGGGTGCCGTCGGGGACGGCCACCGACACGTCGTACGTGGCCTTGTCGAGGGGGTGGTCGTTGCTCGGGTACCACCACCAGGCCGCCTCGGGCTCGTCGGCGGCGACCGCCCCGTCCGGAGTGCGGTGCCAGGTCGAGAAGCCGTACGCGCTCTTCGTGGACGGCACCCCGCTGTAGCGCACGACGACCGTGATCGGCGTGCCCTTGGCGAGCGGCTTCGCCGGGGTGATCTCCAGCTCGTGCTGGCCCGAGGTCGCGAACGACGCCTTCGCGCCGTTGACCCGCACCTCGCTCACATCGAGCAGGAAGTCCAGATCGAACCGCGACAGATCCTGTGTGGTGGTGGCCAGGAGGGTCGCCGTGCCCTCCAGCTCATCGGTCGCCGGCTGGTACGTGAGCCGCAGGTCGTAGTGCGAGACGTCGTATCCGCCGTTGCCGTAGGCCGGGTAGTAGGGGTCGCCGATGCCCGGCGCCCCGGGAGAGTAACTGGCCGCCGATGCCGGGATCGC
The DNA here is from genome assembly GCF_042881985.1 of Streptomyces sp. NPDC058246. Classification (NCBI taxonomy): domain Bacteria; kingdom Bacillati; phylum Actinomycetota; class Actinomycetes; order Kitasatosporales; family Streptomycetaceae; genus Streptomyces; species Streptomyces sp. NPDC058246. Next base: position 140,321 of record NZ_JBHVWZ010000016.1, read on the forward strand.
CAGCAGCAGGGAGGCCACGAGCGCGCCCGGGGCGATGAGTCTGCGGTGCACGTCAAGCTCCAAGTCGTAGAGGCATGAAGTCCTTCCGGAGCCTATTCAGTCCCTGTCGCCCCGGTCATGTCCACGGCCACTCCTGTCACACGATCGCCATTCGGCCGACATGAGTGATCCAGCCCCATGCGCCTTTCCGCGAGTGATCGGGCCCCACCCCCCGTTTGTGACCGATCGAACCCCACGGGCCTTTCACAGACCCTCTTTTGTACGGGAGTTGACCGGGGTACGTTCCGCGCATGCCGATACCAGCGCGCCGCATGCGCTTCATGACCTGGAGATCGCTCGCGACGGCGGCCACAGCCGCCCTGATGGCCGCCTTCCTCACCCCCGTCGCCGCACACGGCGCCCCGCGGGAGAGCACCCCGGTCTACTCGTACGACAACGCGATACGGGAGTCCGTCTGGGTGGACACCGGTCTCGACGGCGACAGCGACGGAAAGACCGACCGCGTCGCCGTCGACATCGTCCGGCCCCGCGAACCCGCCCAGCAGGGCCGCAAGATACCCGTGATCATGGACGCCAGCCCGTACTACTCCTGCTGCGGGCGCGGCAACGAGAGCCAGAAGAAGACGTACGACGCGAACGGCAACGTCGTCCAGATGCCGCTGTTCTACGACAACTACTTCGTGCCGCGTGGCTACGCCTTCGTCGGCGTCGACCTGGCCGGAACCAATCGCTCCGACGGCTGTGTGGATGTCGGCGGCCGCTCCGACATCCAGTCCGCGAAGGCCGTGATCGACTGGCTGAACGGCCGGGCCAAGGGCTACACCAGCCGCACCGGCACCACCTCCGCCAAGGCGAGCTGGACCAATGGCAGGACCGGCATGATCGGCAAGAGCTGGGACGGCACCATCGCCAACGGCGTCGCGGCCACCGGCGTCAAGGGCCTGAAGACCATCGTGCCGATCAGCGCCATCTCCTCGTGGTACGACTACTACTTCGCCAAGGGCGCCCCCCTCTACGACTCCGGTCCCGACTGGCTCTCCGACTACGTCGACAGCCCCGACGCCCGCGCCAAGTGCGCCGCCGTCCAGCAGAAGCTCGTCGACGAGGCGCCGCGCACCGGCGACTGGACGTCGCTGTGGACCGAGCGCGACTACGTGAAGGACGCGAGCAAAGTCAGGGCGAGCGTGTTCCTGGTCCACGGGATGCAGGACCTCAACGTCCGCACCAAGAACTACGGTCAGTGGTGGGACGCCCTGGCCAAGCACGGCGTCGAGCGCAAGATCTGGCTCTCCCAGACGGGTCATGTCGACCCCTTCGACTTCCGCCGCTCCGCCTGGGTCGACACCCTGCACCGCTGGTTCGACCACGAACTCCTCGGCTACGACAACGGCATCGACGACGAGCCCATGGCCGACATCGAGCGCCACCCCGACCAGTGGGTCACCTCCAGCGTCTGGCCGCCCCGCTCCACCGCGACGACGACCCTCCGCCCGGCCACGGGCCTCCAGGCCGGCGTCGGCACCCTCGGCCTCCGTACCGCCTCCGGAACCGAGACGTTCACCGACAATCCGCAGCTGAGCGAGACCGACTGGGCCGCGCACATCGACCAGTCCACCTCCGAGAAGGCCGGTTTCGTCACCAAGCCACTGACCAAGGACCTGCGCCTGTCCGGCTCCTCCAAGGTGACGGTGACCGCCACCCCGACGACCTCAACGGCCCACCTGTCCGCGGTACTTGTCGACCTCGGCCCGGACACCATCCGCGACTACGCCGCCGGCGGCGAGGGCATCACCACGGGCACCGACCGCACCTGCTGGGGCCCGAGCACGACGGGCGACAGCTCCTGCTACAAGGTCACGCAGGCGAAGAAGACCGCCGCCGACTACACCGTCTTCAGCCGCGGCTGGGCCGACCTCGGCAACTACGCCTCGGACAAGGGCGTCCCGCTCACCCCGGGCAAGGCGTACACGATCACGCTCGACCTGGCCGCGAGCGACCATGTCGTCCCGGCCGGCCACCGGCTCGCGTTGATCGTCGCGGGCACCGACAAGGACCTCATCGACCCGCCGTCCAGCACTCCGACGCTCAAGCTCGACCTGTCCCGCACGTCGGCGCGTGTCCCGCTGGTCGGAGGCGCCGAGGCCTTCGCGAGGGCGACGGCGGGTGCCGCCGCGGCGCCGAACGCGGGCGTCCTCGACGGCGTACAGGCGCCGCGTACCGCCCACCGGATCCCGGGGGAGACCCGTTGACCTTCTTACGCATCCGCGCCTTGGCCGTGGCGGTCACCGCCACGGCCCTGGCCGGGCCCCTGCTGACGGCACCGGCGTACGCGACGGACACCCCGCCGCGTACCGGGTTCGAGCGGACCGACGGAGCACGCTGGACCACCCAGCCCGAGGAACAGGGCTTCCTGGCCGCCGTCGACAAGGCGAGCGACAGGGTGTCCGTGTCCCGCATCGGCACCACGGAACAGGGCCGCCCGCTCCAACTGGTCCGGATCGGCGCCCACCGCACGGCCACCACCACCGTGCTCCTGGTGTGCAGCCAGCACGGCGACGAACCGTCCGGCCGCGAGGCCTGCCTCACGACGATCCGCGACCTGGCGTACACGAAGGACAAGCGGACCCGGCGGTTGCTGACGTCCACCACCGTCCTCGTCGTCCCCACCGCCAACCCCGACGGCCGGGCCGCCGACACCCGCGAGAACAGCGACGGCGTCGACATCAACCGCGACCACCTCGCCCTCAGAACGGCCGAGGCCCGGGCGATGGCCACGGTGCTGCGCGACCGCACACCCGACGTCGTCTACGACCTGCACGAGTACGGGGCCACGCCCAAGTACTACGACAAGGACCTCTTCGACCTCTGGCCGCGCAACCTCAACACGGACACGGCCGTGCACGACGAGGCCGAGAGCCTGTCGCAGGACTACGTACGCCCCGCCGCCGGCGAAGCCGGGTACTCGACGGGCACGTACGGCATCTGGACCGACCCCGTGACCGGCGATCCCGTCAAACAGACCGCGGGCGACGGACAGGAACGCATCCTGCGGAACATGTCGGGCGTCAAACACTCCGTCGGGCTGCTCATCGAGAGCCGCGTCGATCCCCTCACGGACGCCGAGAAGGCGGACGCGTCCTTGAACAACCGGCGTCGCGTGCACTCCCAACTGTCCGCGCTCGGTGGCCTGTTCGGCTTCGCCGACGAGCACGGCGGACGGGTCGCGGCGGCCACCGGCGCGGCCCGGCTCGCCGGCTACCGCGACACCGGCCCGGTCTACCTCGCAGGCGCCGACAACGACCCGGCCGAACCCGCCGAGGTGATCCAGGACCCGCCCTGCGGCTACCGGCTCACCGCGGACCAGTACGCCGACGTGCGCGACGAACTCTCCCTGCACGGCGTGCGGGTACGACCGGGCGGCGACGGCGTCCTCGTACCCCTGCGCCAGTCACTGCGCGCCCTGGTCCCGCTGCTCCTGGACGAGCGCGCGCCGTACCACCTCGCGGCCGGGGAACCGGCGACGGCCTGCTGAGCACGGTCCTCAGGTCTTCAGGCCCTCAGGTCTTCAGGCCCTCAGGTTCTCAGGCGGAGGCGGTCGGGTGCGTGAGCCCGGCCGCCTCCCTTGCGCAGCCCCACGCCACCGTGACACCCCCACCGCCATGGCCGTAGTTGTGCACCGACACCCGCCCGTCCGGCAGCACTTCGCGCTCCAGCCGGACCGTGTCACGCACCGGCCGCAGTCCCACCCGATGGTCGAGCACACGCGCCCCGGCGATCTCGGGACGCAGTGCCGCACACCGCTCGACGATCTCCGCCGCCACCGCGGGGTCGGGCGTCAGCGACCAGTCGTCCTCGTCCGTCGTGCCGCCCAGGACCAGCCGGTCCGGGTGCGGGAAGACGTACGTGGTCGTCCCGGCGACCGCGTCGGTCGACACGAGATACGTGCGGAGGCCGGGGTTCTCCACGATCACCAGCTGCCCGCGCACGGGCCGTACGGCCGGATCGGCCACGAGCTCGCGGGCGCCGAGCCCCGTGCAGTTGACGACGACCGGCGCCTCGGCCTGCGCGAGGTCCGTCACGGTGCGCTCCTCGATCGTCCCGCCCGCCTTGCGGAACCGCTCCCGCAGCCACCCCAGATGGACCGGCATGTCGACCAGCGGCAGCCGCGCCCACAGCCCCGTCCCCGCGTACTCCTCGGCCGTCGCCGCGCGCAGTCCCGGCACCCGGGCGGCGACCCACGAGGTCTCCTCGTCCAGCCGGGTCTCGCCCTGTACACCCTCGACCATGCGTACGCCCGTCTCCTCGGGCCGCGCCGCCAACTCCTCGTACACGGAGAGTGAGGCGAGGGCCCACGTGCGGGCGAGCGCCTTCGGCTCGACGCGGTAGGGCCACCACAGCGCGCCCGCAACCGCCGAGGTGGTCCGCTCGGCGGGCTCCCGCGCCCATACCCGCACCCGGCTGCCGCTCTCGGCGAGGACAACGGCCGTCGTCAGGCCTATGACACCGCTGCCGACCACGATCACTTCACCGTCGCGAGCGCTCTCCATGCGGGGACGGTAGCGGAATCTGTCATGCCGTGCTCACATCACTCTCAGTCTGGGGATACTCACAGCATGTCTGCCGAGTACGCGACCTTCGGCCTGGCACCGGCGATGCGTGCCGGTGGAGTCCTCGCCAACGGTGACTACCAGGTGCACCGGGACTTCGTCGACTTCATCGTCGACGGGCGCCCGCTGCTGTTCCAGCTCTCCGACCTCGACGCGGTGTCCCCGCTCGCCTCCGACGTGCCGCCCGCGATCTTCACCGCCCAGGTGCGCGGCCTCCTCCTGGAGGCCGAGGCCCCACTCGAAGGCGGCCGGTACGTCATCTACGGCTGCCCCGAGTGCGAGAGCCTCGAATGCGGTGCCGTCACCGCGGCGATCGAGAAGGACGGCGACGACTATGTGTGGCGCGACTTCGCCTGGCAGACCGACGAACGGGCCGACCTGGAGCGCAACGGATACCACGGGATAGGGCCGTTCCGTTTCCACGGCGCCGAGTACCGCAGCGCGCTGAACTCCCTCCTCGACGGCGACTCGGGCCCCCGCCGCCGCGTCCTTCTGATCGGCGCCCGCGTCGCGCTGCTCGCCAAGCTCGCCGCCGCCCTGCGCACCATCGGCATCGGCGCCGACATCGCCCGCGACGCCACCGACGTCCCGGCCGACGAACTGCGTACGTACGGCGCGGTGGCCTTCGGCCGGACCGTCGGCCAGGACGAGCGCGCCGCCGTACGGCAGTCCTTCCAGCGCGCCGGCGTCGAGGTCGCCTACGTCGAGGGTCTGGCCCCGATCATCCCGCTCCTGGTCGCCCAGATCGAGCACGCCCTGGACCGCAGCCCGCAGGAGCTGCGCCGGCTCACCCGGCTGGTCGCCGCCGACGGCGCGGCGGGCATCGAGGTGACCTCCACCTGCCGGGTCCAGCTGACCGCGTACCGCCTGGACCGGCTCTCCCGCACCCAGGCGCACGAGGTCTTCGACGGGATCCTGGAGGCGGGCCGGCACCGGGTCGCGCTGGACGCCAAGGCGGTGAAGGGGGAGTCGTTCATCGTGGCACGGACATCGGGGAGTGTGCTGGTGGAGGCGATGGCCCACTGAGAACGGCCGCCGGAAAGCGGGGCGCGGGGCAGTCGGCCGGGCCGTTAGGATCGGCCTTCTGATGACTGCCACTCTCGTCGCCAAGAATCTCGCCGCCGGCCACGGCGACCGCTCGCTCTTCTCCGGGCTCGACCTCGTCGTCGCGCCCGGCGATGTGATCGGGCTCGTCGGTGCCAACGGCGCGGGCAAGTCCACTCTGCTGCGGCTGCTCGCCGGTCTCCTCACGCCGGAGCAGGGGGAGCTGCGGCTGTCCCCGCCGACCGCGACCGTCGGACATCTTCCGCAGGAGCCGGAGCGGCGGGAGGGCGAGACCGTACGGGAGTTCCTCGCGCGCCGCACGGGAGTGGCCGAGGCCCAGCGGGTGATGGACGAGGCGACGCAGGCACTGGTCGACGGGGCGCCCGGCGCGGACGACGCGTACGCGACCAGCCTGGAGCGCTGGCTCGACCTCGGCGGGGCGGACCTCGACGAGCGGGCCGAGGAGGTCACCGACTCCCTGGGACTCGCCGTCGACCTGGACCAGCCGATGACGTCCCTGTCCGGCGGCCAGGCGGCTCGCGCCGGACTCGCCTCCCTCCTCCTCTCCCGCTACGACGTGTTCCTGCTCGACGAGCCGACGAACGACCTGGACCTGGACGGTCTGGAACGCCTCGAACGCTTCGTGAGCGGCCTGCGCGCCGGGACCGTCGTCGTCAGCCACGACCGCGAGTTCCTGACCCGCACGGTCACCAAGGTGCTCGAACTCGACCTCGCGCAGCAGCAGATCACGCTGTACGGCGGCGGATACGAGGCCTATCTGGAGGAGCGGGACGTGGCGCGCCGGCACGCCCGCGAGGGCTACGAGGAGTACGCCGACAAGCGGTCCGCCCTCGAAGGCCGGGCCCAGATGCAGCGCTCCTGGATGGACAAGGGCGTCAAGAACGCCCGACGCAAGGCGGGCAACGACAATGACAAGATCGGCCGCAAGTTCCGCAGCGAGGCCAGCGAGAAGCAGGCCTCGAAGGCCCGGCAGACCCAGCGCATGATCGAGCGCCTCGACGTCGTCGAGGAGCCGCGCAAGGAGTGGGAGCTGCGCATGGAGATCGCGGCGGCGCCACGGTCCGGTGCGGTCGTCGCCACGCTGCGCGACGCGGAGGTGCGCCGCGGCGCGTACACCTTCGGTCCGGCGACGCTACAGATCGACTGGGCGGACCGGGTCGCGGTGACGGGCGCGAACGGTGCGGGCAAGTCGACCCTCCTGGGCGCGCTGCTCGGCCGGGTCCCCCTGGACGCCGGGCACGCCACCCTCGGCTCCGGCGTGATCGTCGGCGAGGTCGACCAGGCCCGCAAGCTCTTCCTCGGCGCGGAGTCCCTGCTGGACGCGTTCTGCGCGGCGGTCCCGGACACGGAACCGGCCGAAGTCCGCACGCTGCTGGCCAAGTTCGGCCTGAAGTCGCACCACGTCCTGCGCCCGGCGGCGAGCCTCTCCCCGGGCGAACGCACCCGCTCGGCGCTGGCCCTCCTGCAGGGGCGAGGCGTCAACCTCCTGGTCCTCGACGAGCCGACCAACCACCTCGACCTCCCCGCCATCGAGCAACTCGAGTCAGCCCTCGACTCCTACGAAGGCACCCTCCTCCTCGTCACCCACGACCGCCGCATGCTGAACGCGGTCCACACCACCCGCCGCCTGGAGGTAGCAGCCGGCAAGGTGACAGAACTGCCGTCATAGCCACCACAGCCGCGGGCACGTGCGCCGCCAGGGGCGGTGGCCCCCCGCCGTGGCAGCGGGGTTCGGTGGGTGCCGGGTGCCGGGTGCCGGGTGCCGGGTGCCGTGGCAGTGGCCGTCACGGTGGGCACGCGTGCCGCCAGGGGCGGCACGGTTGGGCACAGCGGCACCCCGTAGGCGCCGGGCTGCGCGACCCACCTCCGAGGTCAGCCCCGGTGCCGGGGCCCTTGTCACCAGGGCCCCGGCACCGGACGCGAGAACCTCAGCCCCGACCCCGCTTGGGGTCGACCAACCCGGCCCGCCGCAAGGCATCCGCCATCGCACTGTTCGCAGGCGGCGCGGCCTGACGCGAACCACCGCCACCGCCACCGCCGCCACTACCACCGCGCCCCTGGCGCTGCTGCCCCCGCTGCTGCTGCGGCGGCCGCCCCCCACGCTGCGGGCGCTTCTCGCCGGACTCCTGAGCCGAAGCCGCCGCCTCGTCATCCAGCCGCAGCGTCAACGAAATCCGCTTCCGCGGAATGTCGACGTCCAGCACCTTCACCTTGACGATGTCCCCGGGCTTCACCACATCCCGAGGATCCTTCACGAACGTCTTCGACATCGCCGACACATGCACCAGCCCGTCCTGGTGGACACCCACATCCACAAAGGCCCCGAACGCGGCGACATTCGTGACGACCCCCTCCAGCACCATCCCGGAGGCCAGGTCGGAGATCTTCTCGACACCGTCCTTGAAGGTCGCCGTCTTGAAGGCGGGCCGCGGGTCACGCCCGGGCTTCTCCAGCTCCTTCAGGATGTCCGTGACGGTCGGCAGACCGAACGTCTCGTCCACGAAGTCGGTCGGCCGCAGCGACCGCAGCACACCGGTGTTGCCGATCAGCGAAGCGACCTCGCTGCCCGCCGTCTTCACCATGCGCCGCACCACGGGGTACGCCTCGGGGTGCACGCTGGACGAGTCCAGCGGATCGTCACCGCCCCGGATCCGCAGGAAGCCCGCACACTGCTCGTACGCCTTGGGGCCGAGCCGGGCCACATTCTTGAGGGCGGTGCGCGAGCGGAACGGCCCGTTCACATCCCGGTGCGCCACGATGTTCTCGGCGAGTCCGGAGGTGATGCCGGAGACGCGCGAGAGCAGCGGCGCCGACGCCGTGTTCACGTCCACGCCCACGCCGTTCACACAGTCCTCGACCACCGCGTCCAGCGACCGGGACAGCTTCACCTCGGACAGGTCGTGCTGGTACTGCCCGACGCCGATGGACTTGGGGTCGATCTTCACCAGCTCCGCGAGGGGGTCCTGGAGGCGGCGCGCGATGGACACCGCGCCGCGCAGCGACACGTCCATGTCGGGCAGCTCCTGCGAGGCGAACGCGGACGCCGAGTACACGGACGCCCCCGCCTCGGACACCATCACCTTGGTGAGCTCCAACTCCGGGTGCTTGGTGATGAGTTCACCGGCCAGCTTGTCGGTCTCGCGGGACGCCGTGCCGTTGCCGATCGCGATCAGCTCGACCGCGTGCTCCTTGGCGAGCCGGGCGAGCTTGGCGATGGCCTCGTCCCACTTGTTGGCCGGGACGTGCGGGTAGATGACGTCCGTCGCGACGACCTTGCCGGTCGCGTCGACCACGGCGACCTTCACGCCCGTACGGAACCCGGGGTCGAGGCCCAGCGTCGCGCGCGTGCCCGCCGGGGCGGCGAGCAGCAGGTCCCGCAGGTTCGCCGCGAAGACGTTCACCGCCTCGTCCTCGGCGGCCGTGCGCAGCCGCAGCCGCAGGTCGATGCCGAGGTGCACGAGGATCCGGGTCCGCCAGGCCCAACGGACGGTGTCGGTGAGCCACTTGTCGGCGGGACGGCCGCGGTCGGCGATCTGGAAGCGGTGGGCGACGATCCCCTCGTACGCCGAGGGACCGGGCTGCTCGGACGGCTCCTCGGGCTCCAGGACGAGGTCGAGGACCTCCTCCTTCTCGCCGCGCAGCATGGCGAGGACGCGGTGCGAGGGCAGCTCCTTGAAGGGCTCGGCGAAGTCGAAGTAGTCGGCGAACTTGGCGCCCGCCTCCTCCTTGCCGGCCCGCACCTTCGCGGCGAGACGCCCGCGCGCCCACATGCGCTCGCGCAGCTCACCGATCAGGTCGGCGTCCTCAGAGAACCGCTCGGTGAGGATGGACCGGGCGCCGTCGAGCGCGGCCTGTGGATCGGCGACGCCCTTGTCGGCGTCGACGAAGGCCGCCGCCGCGGCGAGCGGGTCGACCGTCGGGTCGCCGAGCAGGCCCTCGGCGAGCGGCTCCAGGCCCGCCTCGCGCGCGATCTGCGCCTTCGTGCGCCGCTTCGGCTTGAACGGCAGATAGATGTCCTCAAGACGCGCCTTCGTCTCGGCGCCCCTGATCTGCGCCTCGACCTCGGCGGTCAGCTTGCCCTGCTCGCGCACCGAGTCGAGGATCGCGGCGCGCCGCTCCTCCAGTTCCCGCAGATAGCGCAGCCGCTCCTCGAGGGTGCGCAGCTGCGCATCGTCGAGCATCTCGGTCGCTTCCTTGCGGTAGCGGGCGATGAAGGGCACTGTCGAACCGCCGTCGAGCAGCTCGACGGCGGCCTTGACCTGCCGCTCCCGTACGCCGAGCTCCTCGGCGATCCTGCCTTCGATGGACCCTACGAGGGGTGTCGTCACGATCCCGTACCGCCTTCTCCACTGAGGTTGCGCGGCAATTGTGGCAGGTGGCACCGACAATGGGGGATCAGGGCACCGATCGGCGGTGTCAGCCCTTGCCGGTCATGCCCTCCGGAAACGCGCCGGCCGCGAGCGCCGTCATGAGGACGCCCTTCGCCAGCTCCGTGAGCCGTTCCACGCCCACCGCCCCCAGATGCTCGTACGGGGCGCGGTCCAGCCGGTCCGTCCGTGCCTCGATCTCGCCGCGCAGGGCCACACCCGTCGCGGTCAACTCGCCCTCCCCGTCGAGCAGTCCGCGCTCCCGCAGCCGCCCGACGGCCGCATCCCAGTCCTCCCGGGACCAGCCGCGGGTGCCCAGCGCCCACCTCGGGGCCATGCCCTTGCCGGTCGCCGTGTGGCTCACCAGGGCCTCCACCGGGTCGAGTTCCGCGTCGAGCAGCGCCGCGAGGTGACCGTCGCCGCGGTGTTCGCGCAGCAGGGTGGCCGCGTGCCAGAGCGCGAGGTGCGGGGCGTCCGGCACGGGAAGGTCCGCGTGGGCGGCGTACAGCGGGCGCGCGGTCCTGGTACAGGCCTCGGCAGCGCGCAGCGCGAGCTCCGCCGCCTCGGCGACCTCCTTGGAGGCGATGACCTCCTCGCCGAGCAGTCGCCGCAGCGTCGCGTCGACGGCACGCGCGCGTGCCGCGAGCACCGTCTCCGGAGAGGCCTTCTGCCACACCTCGGGCACGTGCTTCGCCACCAGCTCGTGGCGGAAGTTGTAGAACGTCGCCGTCACCGTGCCGGGGCCGACCGCGCCCATGGCCGCGGCGCGCACCGCGAAGTACGCGCCCCTGCTGTCCTCGATCCCGACCGCGGCCAGCTCCCGCCCCAGGTCGGGGGAGAAGTAGTGCGTCGAGTGCAGCGGATTGAGGACGTTGTGGCAGCGCCGCCCGGCGCGCTCAGGCAGTGGAATGGTCATGCCCGGCACATTACCGACTGGTCGGTACGTCGGGAACGACGGCACCCGGGATGGCAGGAAAGGTGGGGTACTCGTCATTGCAGCCATCGCCCCGACCGCCAAGAATCGAAGACATGCGAACCGTCCTGGTCGTCCTCTTCGACGACGTGCAGAGCCTCGACGTCACGGGCCCCGTGGAGGTCTTCGCGGGCGCCGAGGCATACGCCGGCGGGTCGTACCGCATCAGCACCGCCTCCCTGGACGGCGCACCGGTACGCGCCTCCAGCGGGCTCACCCTCGTCCCCGACCACGCACTCGCCGACGTATCCGACCCGCACACCCTGATCGTCCCCGGCGGCCAGGGCGCCCGCCGCCCCGACCCCCGTCTGACCGACTGGCTGCGCCGGCACGGACCGCGCGCCGAACGCCTGGTCTCGGTGTGCACCGGTGCCGCCCTGCTCGCCGGGGCGGGCCTGCTGGACGGCCGTCGGGCCACGACCCACTGGGCGTACTGCGACGAGCTCGCCCGCGACCATCCGGCGATCGACGTCGACCCGGACCCCATCTACGTCCGCGACGGCCATGTCTCCACCTCCGCCGGCGTCACCTCCGGCATCGACCTGGCCCTCGCGCTCGTCGAGGAGGACCTGGGCCGCGAGGCCGCCCTCACCGTCGCGCGTCACCTGGTCGTCTTCCTCCGGCGGCCGGGCAACCAGGCCCAGTTCAGCGCCCAGCTGGCCGCCCAGACCGCACAGCGCGCACCGCTGCGCGAGGTCCAGCAATGGATCACAGAGCATCCCGACGACGACCTGAGCGTCGAGTCCCTCGCCGCCCGCGCCCGCCTCTCGCCCCGCCACTTCGCCCGCGCTTTCCAGGCCGAGACCGGCATGACGCCCGGCCGCTTCGTCGAGCGGGTCCGCCTCGAACACGCCCGGCGCCTCCTGGAGGACACCGGCGACGGCATCGAGGAGATCTCCCGCGCGTCCGGCTACGGCACACCGGAGGCGATGCGCCGCGTCTTCGTCAAGACGCTCGGCTCGGCACCGGCCGAGTACCGCCGCCGGTTCCGGGCGGCGCCCACGCAGTGACCCGACCAGCACCCGCCCAGTGAAGGGAACTCCATGCAGATCGCGATCGTCCTCTACGACCGCTTCACCGCCCTCGACGCCATCGGCCCGTACCAGATGCTCGGGGGCATCCCGGACGCCGAGGTGGTCCTCGTGGCCGAGCGTGCGGGCCCCGTCCGGGACGACCGGGACAGCCTCTCCCTGATCGCCGACCGTTCCTTCGCCGAGGTCCCGAGCCCCGACATCCTCGTCGTCCCGGGTGGCCCCGATCCGAGCGGCGAGATGGGCAACGAGGTCATGCTCGACTGGCTGCGCACCGCCGACGCCACCAGCGCATGGACGACGTCCGTGTGCACGGGCTCGCTGATTCTGGCGGCCTCGGGCCTGCTCAAGGGGCGCCGGGCCACCTCCCACTGGCTCGCGCTGGAGGAGCTGAAGCGGTTCGGAGCCGAGTCGACCGGCGAGCGGGTCGTGATCGACGGCAAGTACGTCACCGCGGCCGGGGTCTCCGCCGGCATCGACATGGGGCTCACCCTGGTCGGCAGGGTCGCCGGTGACCGGGCCGCCCAGTCCGTCCAGCTGCTGACCGAGTACGACCCCCAGCCGCCGTACGACGCGGGCTCCCCGGAGAAGGCCCCGGCCGACCTGGTCGCACGGTGGCGCGCCGCCGACGCGTCAGTCTGACGGCGTCCCTACGCGTCGCGTCCCTACGCGTCAGCCTGACGGCGTCCCTACGTGTCAGCCTGACGGCGTCCCCACGTGTCAGCCTGACGGCGTCCACGTGAAGCGCGGCGGACGGCGCTCCAGGAAGGCGGCGACCCCCTCCGCGGTGTCGCCGCTGTTCCGCGCCCGCTCCGCCCAGTACGCGTCCCGGTCCGTGCGCCCGTTCGCGAACTCCTTGGCCGACGCCTGTGTCAGCAGCGAGCGCGCGGCCAGTACCCGAGTGAACTCCGCGACGCGCTTGCCGAGTTCGCCCTCGGGCAGCACCTCGTCCACCAGGCCCGTGCGCAGCGCCCGCTGAGCGTCGATCAACTCGCCCGAGAACAACAGGTACTTGGCGGCGGCCGGACCCACCAGCGAGACCAGTCGTCGGGTGGAGGCGGACGGATAGACGATCCCCAGCTTCGCCGGAGTGACCCCGAACAGCGCCCCCTCCTGCGCGAACCGCAGATCGCAGGCCGCCGCGAGCTGGCACCCGCCACCCACGCAGTACCCGCGAATCGCGGCCAGCGTCGGCTTCGGGAACGCGGCGAGCGCTTCCTCGGCGAGCACGGCGAGCCCCTGCGCCTCGGCCGGGGACCCCCGCAGGGTCGAGATGTCGGCCCCGGCGCAGAACGTCTCACCCGCACCGGTGAGCACCAGCGCGTGTACATCGGCGTCAACGGTGAACTCGTCGAGGAGTGGAGGCAGCGCCCGCCACATGTCCGCCGTCATGGCATTGCGCTTGGCCGGGTAGCGGATGACGACGGTGGCGACCCCGTCGTCGACGCGGTGCGACAGCTGCGGTTCCATACGCCGGATGCTATCGGCACCGGGCGCACACATGATCAGGACGGATGACGCCCGAGGAGGCGCTGATGGTCACATCGCGGAGGGTCCGGCCCAGGGGCGAAACCGCCAAGCTCACCCGGAGCTTCGACTGGCTCGCGGCGCTCGGCGTGATCCTCGTGCTCGCGGGGCTCGTCGGGCTCGTCTACACCGGGGTCGCCACGCTGACGTCGATGATCCTCTTCGGCTGGCTGCTGCTGATCGGCGGCGCGGTCGGACTGCTGCACGCGATCCAGGCGCGCGGGACCAACTTCTTCTGGCTCGGCCTCGTGGTCGCCGCCCTGAACCTCGCGGCCGGCGTGGTCGTCATCCTCCGGCCGGACGCGGCCGCCGAGGCGCTGACCATGTTCGCCGCCCTGTTGTTCCTGACCGGCGGGGTGTTCCGGCTGGCCGGCAGCCTCGTGGTGCGCGGCCCCCAGTTCGGCTGGACGCTCGTCCAGGGCGCCTTCGACCTGCTCCTCGGCATCCTGGTCCTCGCTTCCTGGCCGAGCAGCAGCAAGTACGTCATCGGAGCCTTCTTCGGGCTCGCGCTGCTCTTCGACGGCCTGGGCCTCATCGCCGCGGGGTACGGCGGGCGGCGCATCGTGGGCATGGTCTCGCAGCGCCTGGTGGCCGACGGGGCGGTGCGGAACGAATCGGGCGAGCTGGGCCCCAAACCCGTACAACCCGAATAGATCCCGAAGTCGGCACAACAGGTGCAGGAGCAGTCCCACAACTGACCGTGTCATACGCCAACGAACAGAACCTGTCGATACTCGCTGACTTCTGTTCAGTCATCCGGTACGGCCGACGCGTTACCAACACTCGACGTGTGGTGACAATCGAGCGCGAGGGTGGCGACCGGACGATGGACAACCTCGGGCGGGGGTCCGACCCGAGCCCTGGTGGCGGCGGAGAGGTGGTGCCCGACCGCAGGCCGCCGGGCCCGCGGCCGTACGAGGGGGTGTGGCGGTTCACCGCCCCCGCCATCGACGCCTCCGTGCCGCAGGCACGGCACGCGGTCCGTGATCTGCTGATCCGCCAGGGGGTGCCGGTCTCGGACGACGTGGTGCAGGGACTGCTCCTGATCGTCTCCGAACTGGTCACGAACGCGGTCCGGCACGCGGCGTTGCTCTCCCCGATGCTCGCCGTGGAGGTCGCCGTGGGCGCCGAGTGGGTGCGGATCTCCGTGGAGGACAACCACCCCTACCGCCCGACCGCGCTGGAGGCCGACCACGCGCAGACCGGTGGCCGGGGCCTGCTGCTGGTTCGGGAGGTCACCAGGGAGTCGGGCGGGGTGTGCGACGTCGAGCACACCGCGAGCGGCGGCAAGGTGATCTGGGCCGCCCTGCCGCTCACTCCCAGCGTGGTCCAGATCACCAGCCCGCGGACGGGCCCGTCAGTTCCCTGACCGCCGGACGGGCCGCGTCCAGCACCGTCATGAACCACGACGAGAAGGTGTCCTTCGCGTGCCGCTCCGCCAGCTCGGCGGCCGTCACGAAGGCCGTCGAGCCGACCTCATCCGGGTCGGGGCGCAGTGTCGACTGCACCATCCCGACGAAGAGGTGGTTGTACTCCTGCTCCACCAGGCCCGAGTCCGGGTCCGGGTGGTTGTAGCGGACCGTGCCCGCCTCGGCGAGCAGCGAGGGCGAGATCCCCAGCTCCTCGTAGGTCCGCCGGGCGGCCGCCGCGAAGGGCGCCTCGCCGGGGTAGGGGTGACCGCAGCAGGTGTTCGACCAGACGCCGGGGGAGTGGTACTTGCCGAGGGCGCGCTGCTGGAGCAGCAGCCGGCCCCGCTCGTCGAAGAGGAACACCGAGAATGCGCGGTGCAACTGCCCGGGCGCCTGATGGGCGGCGAGCTTCTCCGCCGTACCGATCGTGTTGCCGTCCTCGTCGACCAGCTCCAGCAAGATCGCTTCAGCGGTGCCGTTCGACGAACTGTGCGTCGCGGTGGCAGGTGTGATCGGCATACCCATCCTTCGCATCGGTCTTCGAGCCACAAGTCTGCCGTACGAAACCGGCACTCCCGGCACTTCGCGGCTCCCGCATGTCCCGCCCCGGAGGCCCGGAGCGGGACATGCGGCCGACGTACGTCAGACGCCGAAAGCGGCCGGATACCTGATCGTGCCCGGTGCCACCGACGAGGAATCGTCCAGGACAAGGGCCATCAGGTGTTCGGACGGCACGTCGAATCCGGGCCGGATGCCGTACTCCGAAGCGGGCACGAATCCGAACCTCGGGTAGTACCCGGGATGCCCGAGTACGAGGACGAGCCGCTCCCCACGCGCGCGTGCCGCCTCCAGCACCGCGCGTACGACGGCCGATCCGGCGCCCCGGCGCTGATGCTCCGGACGTACGGCGACGGGGGCCAGCGCGGCCGCGGGGACACCGTCGACATGGCAGCGGGTGATCAGCGCGTACCCCGCGATCGTGCCGTCCGGCGCCTCGGTGACGTACGACAGACCCGGCAGCCACGCGTCCGGGTCGGCGCGCAGCGCGTCCACCAGGTCGGCCTCCGCCGCCCTCTGGAAGGCGGTGGCGTTCACGGTGTGGACCTCGGCGTGGTCGGCGGGGGCTTCCCGACGGGTGCGCCAGGCAGTGGTGTGTTCAGCGTTGTCGGTGTTGTCGGTGTTGTCGGTGTTGTCGGTCAACGTGGAAACCCTTGGGTGAGGGGCCCGGCCGACGTACGCATGCGAGGGGGTCAGCCGTGGGCCCGGGAGATGGGGATGCCCGTGTCGCTGCGCGCGGCAGCGCCGAGAGCGACCGTCATCAACCCACCTCCTCGAATCGCCGGCCACGCTAACAGTGCGGCCGAAGGCGCCGCCTCCGAATTATCCGAATCAACGGTGCCGCCTCTCCATGGCAGGGCTTCTCACGGCAGGGCTCCGCCTCTCCATAGCAGAGCTTCTCCACGGCAGAGCTTCTCAATGGCAGAGCTTCGCCTCGTGCTCCGCGTGTCCGCTCGGCTCCAGCTGGAAGGTGCAGTGCTCGACGTCGAAGTGGTCGCCCAGGCAGCCCTGGAGCTCATGGAGCATCTTCTCGTGCCCGATCGCGTTCAGGACGTCGGAGCTGACGACCACATGGGCGGAGAGGACCGGCATGCCGGAGGTGATCGTCCAGGCGTGCAGGTCGTGAATGTCCTCGACACCCTCCAGTGCCAGGATGTGGGCGCGCACGTCCGCCATGTCGACGCCCTTGGGGGCGGCCTCCAGGAGCACGTTGAGCGTCTCCTGGAGCAGCTTCCAGGTGCGCGGGACGATCATCAGGCTGATCAGGATCGAGGCGATCGGGTCGGCGGCCTGCCAGCCGGTGGTCACGATCACCACCGCGGCGATGATGACCGCGACCGAACCCAGCGCGTCCGCCGCCACTTCGAGGAAGGCGCCGCGCACGTTCAGGCTGTCCTTCTGGCCGCGCATGAGCAGCGTCAGGGAGATCGTGTTCGCGACCAGACCGATGAGGCCGAACACGATGGTCTGGCCGCCATGGGTGTCGGCCGGGGTCACAAAGCGCTGGATCGCTTCGTACAGGACGTAGCCGCCGACGCCGAGCAGCAGCAGACAGTTGGCGAGCGCGGCGAGGATCTCGGCGCGCGCGTACCCGAACGTGCGCGAGTCGCTCGGCGGACGGGCCGCGAAGTGGATCGCGAGCAGCGCCATGCCCAGGCCCAGCGCGTCCGTCGCCATGTGCGCCGCGTCCGCGACGAGCGCGAGCGAATCGGCGACGAGACCGCCGACGATCTCGACCACCATGACGGTGAGCGTGATCGACAGCGCGACGCGCAGCCTCCCGCGGTACGCCGCCGTCGCCGTACCGGTGGGCGGCGCGCCGTGCGCGTGCCCGTGGTCGTGCCCAGCCCCCATGGAAGCCGCCTCCCGTGTTCTGCTCGGAACACCAGTGAACTACGGGCGGGGGGTACCGGGCAACGCGGCATTGAACACCGTTGTCATATGCCCTGACCTGCGGAAACGATCCGCAGGTCAGAGCCCTTCCAAGATCACTTCCGGGGTCGGTCGGTCTGTGTCGCGGGGTGGCGCAGCAGCCATCCCGCCCACGCCGACTCGACCATCTCGCGCACCCCGCGCCGCGCGCGCCAGTCCAGCTCCCGGGCGGCCAGCGCGGCCGAGGCGACCGCCCGCGGGGCGTCACCGGGGCGGCGCGGTTCGACGAGCGGCTCCCGGGTGTCACCGCTGACCTCGCCGATGAGGGTGAGGAGTTCGCGTACCGAAACCCCTTCCCCGCGGCCGATGTTCACGGTCAGATCGCCGCTCGCGCCACCGGCCAGCCGCTGGGCAGCCGCGAGATGCGCCTCGGCGAGGTCGGCGACATGGATGTAGTCACGGACACAGGTGCCGTCGGGCGTCGGATAGTCGTCGCCGAAGATCCGCGGCGCGTCGTCGCGGGTGAGGCGGTCGAAGACCATCGGGATGACGTTGAACACTCCGGTGTCGGCGAGCTCCGGTTCGGCCGCCCCCGCCACGTTGAAGTAGCGCAGGCACACGGTCGCGATGCCGTGCGCCCGGCCCGCCGCCCGGACCAGCCACTCCCCGGCGAGCTTCGTCTCGCCGTACGGGCTCATCGGGGCGCAGGGGGTGTCCTCCGTGATGAGGTCCACATCGGGGTTTCCGTAGACGGCCGCAGAGGAGGAGAAGAGGAACCGCTGGACGCCCGCCCCGGCGACCGCCTCCAGGAGCGTCGCGAGACCGCCGACGTTCTCCTGGTAGTAGCGCGTCGGCTGGGCCACGGACTCGCCGACCTGCTTGCGCGCCGCGAGGTGCACCACACCCGTCACCGCGTGCTCCGCGAGCACCCGCTTCAGCAGATCCCCGTCCGACGACGAGCCCTGCACCAGCGGAACGCTCTTCGCAAGCCGCTCCGGCACCCCCGACGAGAGGTCGTCGAGGGCGACGACGCGCTCCCCGGCCTCCACCATCGTCCGCGCCACGTGGGCCCCGATGTATCCGGCTCCGCCTGTGATCAGCCATGTCATGGACGACCACCCTATGCCGGTCCTCCGCGACGCCGACGCGACCCCGCTCCGGGCGGGCGCCTCCTGGGTCGGTGCCGTCCGCGCTGGGCGGGCGTGGGGTCGGTGCGGTCCGTTCAGGGCGGGCGTCTCGTGGGTCTCTGTTCCCCGCTTCGGCGGGGCGTCCCCTGGGTTCCCTGTCCCCCGCTTCGGCGGGGCGCCCCCTCGGTTCCCTGTTCCCCGCTCCGGCGGGGCGGGGCCTGGGTTCCCCGTTGCCCGCTCCGGGCGGCCGTCCGCCGAGTCCGTGCCGCCCGCTCGGGGCACTCCTCTCCGTGGCCGCCCCGCCCCGCTCCGGGCGGTGCGCCGGAGGGCGTGTGCCATGCCGAGAATGCGCCGGTCTGGGGGGTGCGGTTTGTGGCCCGGGGCCCGGATCCGTGATGATGATCGCGGCGGAGCCCATGCAAAACCGGGTGGATCGGGCCGTGAACAGGTGGTGAACGCCCGCTTCCATCCATCCGATAACCTCTGCCGACATGCCGCCCGGACAGGCCCCGACAGGGCTTGGCGCGGGGCCATCCCACCACGCACTTGCCCGGCGCGGACGCGTCGGCACCCAGGGAGTGAGTTCGCTGTCGACCGCCATCCTCACCGGCCAGCCGGTCCCCGGATCGTCGCTCGAGGGCGATCTGCGGTCGCTCGGCTTCGACGTGCGGCTCGCCTCCGACGCGGGCGAGACCGAGACGCTGCTGGCCGCCGTCCCGGCCGACCAGCGGGTCGCCGTAGTCGACGCCCGCTTCGTGGGCCACCCGCACGCGCTGCGCCTCGGCCTCACCGACCCCCGCTTCGCGGCCTCCGCGCTGCCCGGCGCCATATCCGTGCAGCCCGAGGCCCGCCGGGCGCTGTCCCGGGCCGTGGCCCGCGAGAGCTCCGCCTCGGGCGGCCTGGCCGTCGCGACCGAGAACCTCGCCAAGCGCATCGCCGCGGCTCTCGACGCGGACGGCGTCGCCGTGCACCACCCCGAACTCGGCACGCTCGTCGCCGCCGTCCCCACCGATCCGCAGGAGCGCAACGAGGCCCGGCAGGCCGTCGCCGCCGTGGACGACGAGGCCGTACGACTGCGCAGCGCCGTGAAGGCCCGCGACGGTTTCTTCACCACGTACTGCATCAGCCCGTACTCGCGCTACCTCGCCCGCTGGTGCGCCCGCCGTGGTCTCACCCCGAACCAGGTGACGACCGCCTCACTCCTCACCGCGCTGATCGCTGCCGGCTGCGCCGCCACCGGCACCCGCGCCGGCTTCGTCGCCGCGGGTCTGCTGCTCCTGTTCTCCTTCGTCCTGGACTGCACGGACGGGCAGCTGGCCCGCTACTCCCTGCAGTACTCGACGCTCGGCGCCTGGCTGGACGCCACCTTCGACCGTGCCAAGGAGTACGCCTACTACGCGGGTCTCGCCCTCGGCGCGGCCCGTGGCGGCGACGACGTGTGGGCGCTCGCCCTCGGCGCGATGATCCTGCAGACCTGCCGGCACGTCGTCGACTTCTCCTTCAACGAGGCGAACCACGACGCGACCGCCAACACCAGCCCCACCGCGGCCCTCTCGGACAAGCTCGACAGCGTCGGCTGGACGGTCTGGGTGCGCCGGATGATAGTCCTGCCCATCGGTGAACGATGGGCGATGATCGCCGTGCTCACGGCGCTGACCACGCCGCGCATCACCTTCTACGCGCTGCTCATCGGCTGCGCGTTCGCGGCGACCTACACCACGGCGGGCCGGGTACTGCGCTCGCTGACCCGCAAGGCCCGGCGCACCGACCGCGCCGCCCGTGCGCTCGCCGACCTCACCGACTCCGGTCCGCTCGCGGAGCTGGTGAACCGCGTCACGCGCGGGGCCGTGCGCTATGCGCCCGCGCTCGTCGCCTTCGCCGCCGGCGCCCTCGTGGTGCTCGGCGCAGCGCTCTCCCCGTACGGCAGCTGGTGGCCCGTCCTGGGCGCCGCGATCTACGTACTGCTGTCGCCGGTGGCCGTCGCCCGCCCGCTCAAGGGCGCCCTCGACTGGCTGGTCCCCCCCTTCTTCCGCGCCGCCGAATACCTCACCGTTCTGGTACTGGCCGCCAAAGCCGACGTGAACGGAGCACTTCCTGCGGCTTTCGGTCTGGTGGCCGCGGTCGCCTACCATCACTACGACACGGTGTACCGCATCCGCGGCAACGCCGGAGCCCCCCCGCACTGGCTGGTGCGGGCGATCGGCGGGCACGAAGGCAGGACGCTGCTGGTCACCGTCCTGGCCGCGTCGCTCACCGCCGCACAGTTCAAGCTCGCGCTCACGGTGATCGCCGTGGCCGTGGCCCTGCTGGTGCTCGTCGAGAGCATCCGCTTCTGGGTGTCCGCAGGGGCGCCCGCCGTACACGATGAAGGAGAACCCGCATGATCGGCCTTGTGCTGGCGGCCGGCGCCGGACGGCGTCTGCGCCCCTACACCGACAGCCTCCCCAAGGCTCTCGTGCCGGTTGGTCCCGCGGGCATAGAGGACAGCATCACGGTCCTGGACCTGACCCTCGGCAACTTCGCCGAGATCGGGCTGACCGAGGTCGGCATCATCGTCGGCTACCGCAAGGAAGCCGTCTACGAGCGACAGGCGGCCCTCGAGGAGAAGTACGGCCTCAAGATCACCCTCATCGACAACGACAAGGCCGAGGAGTGGAACAACGCCTACTCCCTGTGGTGCGGGCGTGACGCGCTCAAGGACGGTGTGATCCTCGCCAACGGCGACACCGTGCACCCGGTCTCCGTCGAGCGGACGCTGCTGGCCGCCCGCGGCGACGGCAAGCGGATCATCCTCGCCCTCGACACGGTGAAGAACCTCGCCGACGAGGAGATGAAGGTCGTCGTGGACCCCGACAAGGGCGTCCAGAAGATCACCAAGCTGATGGAGCCGTCCGACGCCACCGGCGAGTACATCGGTGTCACGCTGATCGAGGGCGAGGCCGCCGCCGAGCTGGCCGACGCCCTGAAGACGGTGTGGGAGACCGACCCGCAGCAGTTCTACGAGCACGGCTACCAGGAGCTCGTCAACCGCGGCTTCAGGATCGATGTCGCGCCGATCGGTGACGTCAAGTGGGTCGAGATCGACAACCACGACGACCTCGCCAAGGGACGGGAGATCGCGTGCCAGTACTGACGAGGCTCATTCCCTCGCCGGTCGTCGTCGACATCCGTCCGGGTGCCCTGGACGACCTGGCGAGCGTCCTCTCCGACCAGCGCATCTCGCACTCCGGCAAGCTCGCCGTCGCGGTGAGCAACGGCTCCGGCGCCAAGCTGCGCGAGCGGATCGCCCCGGCCCTGCCCGGCGCGACCTGGTACGAGGTCGGCGGCGGCACTCTGGACGACGCGATCAAGCTGGCCGGCGCCATAAAGGCCGGCCACTACGACGCGGTCGTGGGCCTCGGCGGCGGCAAGATCATCGACTGTGCCAAGTTCGCCGCGGCGCGCGTCGGCCTCCCGCTGGTCGCCGTACCCACGAACCTTGCCCACGACGGCCTGTGCTCGCCCGTCGCGACCCTCGACAACGACGCCGGCCGCGGCTCGTACGGTGTGCCCAATCCGATCGCGGTCGTCATCGACCTCGACGTGATCCGTGAGGCCCCGGCGCGGTTCGTGCGCTCGGGCATCGGCGACGCCGTCTCCAACATCTCCGCGATCGCGGACTGGGAGCTGGCCAACCGCGTCAACGGTGAGAAGATCGACGGACTCGCCGCCGCGATGGCCCGCCAGGCCGGTGAGGCCGTGCTGCGGCACCCGGGCGGCATCGGCGACAACGACTTCCTGCAGGTGCTGGCCGAGGCGCTGGTCCTCAGCGGTATCGCGATGTCGGTGTCGGGTGACTCGCGCCCCTCGTCCGGCGCCTGCCACGAGATCAACCACGCCTTCGACCTGCTCTTCCCCAAGCGCGCGGCGAGCCACGGCGAGCAGTGCGGTCTTGGCGCGGCCTTCGCGATGTACCTGCGGGGGGCGCACGAGGAGTCGGCGTACATGGCCGAGGTGCTGCGCCGGCACGGGCTGCCGGTGCTGCCGGAGGAGATCGGCTTCACCGTGGACGAGTTCGTGCAGGTCGTGGAGTTCGCTCCACAGACCCGGCCCGGCCGCTACACGATCCTCGAACACCTCGACCTGAAAACCCACCAGATCAAGGACATCTACTCCGACTATGCCAAGGCCATCGGTAGCTGAACTCCGCCCCGTCGTTCACCCCGCAGGGGTGAAGGACCGGCGCAGCGGTGAGCACTGGGCGGGACGCCTGTACATGCGAGAGATCTCGCTGCGCTGCGACCGCTACCTGGTGAACACCAGGATCACGCCCAACCAGCTCACGTATCTGATGACCGTCTGCGGCGTGCTCGCGGCCCCGGCGCTGCTGGTGCCGGGGATCGCGGGCGCCGTGCTCGGCGTGCTGATGGTCCAGCTCTATCTGCTGCTCGACTGCGTCGACGGCGAGATCGCGCGATGGAGGCAGCAGTTCTCGCTCGGCGGGGTCTACCTGGACCGGGTCGGTGCCTATCTGACCGACGCCGCGGTGCTCGTCGGCTTCGGTCTGCGCGCCGCCGATCTGTGGGGCTCCGGGCGGATCGACTGGCTGTGGGCCTTCCTCGGCACCCTGGCCGCCCTCGGCGCGATCCTGATCAAGGCCGAGACCGACCTGGTCGGCGTCGCCCGTCACCAGGGCGGCCTGCCGCCGGTCAAGGAGGCGGCGTCCGAGCCGCGCTCGTCCGGGATGGCGCTGGCCCGCAAGGCCGCCGCCGCGCTGAAGTTCCACCGGCTGGTGCTCGGGATCGAGGCGTCCCTGCTGATCCTGGTCCTGGCGATCCTGGACTCGGTGCGGGGCGACCTGTTCTTCTCCCGGCTGGGCGTCGCGGTGCTGGCCGGCATCGCGCTCCTGCAGACCGTGTTGCACCTCGTGTCCATCCTCGCCTCCAGCAGGCTGAAGTGAGTACGGGTATGAAGGTCGGCGCGGTCATCATCACCATGGGCAACCGCCCCGAGGAACTCCGGGCCCTTCTCGACTCCGTCGCCAAACAGGACGGCGACCGCGTCGAGGTGGTCGTCGTCGGCAACGGCTCGCCCGTCCCGGACGTCCCCCAAGGCATACGCACCGTCGAACTGCCCGAGAACCTCGGCATACCCGGCGGCCGCAACGTCGGCATCGAGGCATTCGGCCCCGGCGGCGGCGACGTCGACATCCTGCTCTTCCTCGACGACGACGGCCTCCTCGCGACCCATGACACCGCCGAACTGTGCCGCCAGGCCTTCGCCGCCGACCCGGCGCTCGGCATCATCAGCTTCCGCATCGCGGACCCGGAGACCGGCGAGACCCAGCGCCGCCACGTCCCGCGGCTGCGCGCCTCCGACCCGCTGCGCAACTCCCGCGTCACCACCTTCCTCGGCGGCGCCAACGCGGTCCGTACGAAGGTCTTCGCCGAAGTCGGCGGGCTCCCGGAGGAATTCTTCTACGCCCACGAGGAAACCGACCTGGCATGGCGGGCTCTCGACGCGGGCTGGATGATCGACTACCGGTCCGACATGGTGCTGTACCACCCCACGACCGCGCCCTCGCGGCACGCGGTCTACCACCGCATGGTCGCCCGCAACCGCGTCTGGCTCGCCCGCCGCAACCTTCCGGCCCCGCTCGTCCCGGTCTACCTCGGCGTCTGGATGCTCCTGACGCTGCTGCGCCGCCCTTCGCGGCCGGCCCTGAAAGCCTGGTTCGGCGGTTTCAAGGAGGGCTGGACCAGTCCGTGCGGGCCCCGGCGCCCCATGAAGTGGCGTACGGTGTGGCGGCTGACTCGACTGGGCCGACCTCCTGTCATCTGACAAGCTCATTTCTGAGAGCATTCGTGGCCGTACCCCGGTCCCTGGCTCATGCCTAAGCCCGACCAGGCTGTGCGCATCTTGAAGACGAAAGTTTCCACTTGTGAGTGAGACAACGCATGACGGCGGAGTCGCGGTGAGCGACCGACCGTCGCCCGATGACGGGCTCTCCGCGGCCGAGCGGGCCGCCAAGTACGGGCTCGCGGTCAGCGGTGCCCGGCCCGGGCTCGTCGAATACGTGCGTCAGCTCTGGGGGCGGCGCCACTTCATCCTCGCCTTCTCGCAGGCGAAGCTCACCGCCCAGTACAGCCAGGCCAAGCTGGGTCAGCTGTGGCAGGTGGCGACCCCGCTGCTGAACGCGGGCGTCTACTACCTGATCTTCGGTCTGATCCTGAAGGCCAACCGCGGAATGTCACACGACGTGTACATCCCGTTCCTGGTGACCGGCGTCTTCGTCTTCACGTTCACGCAGAGCTCGATCATGGCCGGCGTCCGCGCGATCTCCGGCAACCTGGGGCTGGTGCGCGCGCTGCACTTCCCGCGCGCCTCGCTGCCCATCTCCTTCGCGCTCCAGCAGCTCCAGCAGCTGCTCTTCTCGATGATCGTGCTGTTCATCGTGGCGATCTCCTTCGGCAGCTACCCGGGCCTGTCCTGGCTGCTGATCGTCCCGGTGCTCGCCCTGCAGTTCCTGTTCAACACGGGCCTCGCTCTGATCGTGGCGCGGATGGGCGCCAAGACACCGGACCTCGCCCAGCTGATGCCGTTCATCCTGCGGACGTGGATGTACGCGTCCGGTGTCATGTTCTCCATCAGCTCCATGCTCGCCGGGCGTCCGGAGTGGATCATCCGAGCGCTCCAGGCGAACCCGGCCGCGGTCTACATGGACCTGATGCGCTACGCGCTCATCGACGGGTACGGCTCCTCCCACCTGCCGCCGCATGTGTGGGCCATCGCGACCTTCTGGGCCGTGGTCGTCGCCCTCGGCGGGTTCGTGTACTTCTGGAAGGCTGAAGAGAGGTACGGCCGTGGCTGAGCAGACCTCCACCGTCCCCACCGTCATCGCGGACGAGCTGCACATCGTCTACCGCGTCAACGGCGCCAAGACCGGCAAGGGCAGTGCCACGGCCGCCCTCAGCCGTATCCTCAAGCGCGGCGAGGAGCGCGGCGTCCGCAAGGTGCACGCCGTCCGGGGCGTCTCCTTCACCGCGTACCGCGGCGAGGCCATCGGCCTGATCGGTTCGAACGGCTCCGGCAAGTCCACCCTGCTGCGGGCCATCGCCGGTCTGCTGCCCGCCGAGAAGGGCAAGGTCTACACCGACGGCCAGCCCTCGCTGCTCGGCGTGAACGCGGCCCTGATGAACGACCTGACGGGCGAGCGGAACGTCATATTGGGCGGGCTCGCGATGGGCATGTCCCGCGAGCAGATCAAGGAGCGCTACCAGGAGATCGTCGACTTCTCGGGCATCAACGAGAAGGGCGACTTCATCACCCTCCCGATGCGCACCTACTCGTCCGGCATGGCGGCCCGTCTCCGCTTCTCCATCGCGGCCGCCAAGGACCACGACGTCCTGATGATCGACGAAGCTCTCGCCACCGGCGACCGCAAGTTCCAAAAGCGCTCCGAGGACCGCATCCGCGAGCTGCGCAAGTCGGCCGGCACGGTGTTTCTGGTCAGTCACAACAACAAGTCGATCCGCGACACCTGCGACCGCGTGCTCTGGCTGGAGCGCGGCGAGCTGCGGATGGACGGCCCGACCGAAGAGGTCCTCAAGGAGTACGAGAAGTTCACGGGCAAGTAGCCCATATCGACCAGGGCCCCGCCGGAACTCTTCGGCGGGGCCCTGCGTCTGCAAAGGAAACGCCAACTCCTGCTGGCCTTAGGAATCTTGACACCAATCGGTGTGTTGTTGTGATGTGCAGGACACCCCGACGGAGCGCGCCGCGTTGTACAACGTAAGCTGTACCGGTGCTGAATCGCGCCAAGTAGGGCGATAATGCGCGACACCCGGCACCGGCGCGCTGCGCGGACCTCCGGGCGGCGTGTCCGAAATGGGCACTATTGGGTCGGCAGTGTAGAACGGGAGATGTGACGGCAATGGCTACGGAAACTCTCCAGCTCCGCGATGCGGGTGCCGTCCTCGCGCCGGGTGGCGAGCGGTGACCGAAGCCGGGACGGCGCGCACCGGCGATCCGGAGCGCGACACCCTCGACAAGGCTGCGGACGAGAACTTTCCCGTGGCACCGTTCTTTCTGCCCAAGGCCTGGCGCACCGACCTCATGGCCGTGTACGGCTTCGCCCGTCTCGTCGACGACATCGGTGACGGCGACCTCGCCCCGGGCGGCGCGGACGCCCGTCTCCTCGGCGTGTCGCCCGTAGAGGCAGGTGATCGCCTCCTCCTGCTCGACGCCTTCGAAGCCGATCTTCACCGCGTGTTCGACTCGACCCCGCGCCACCCCCTGCTGCGCCGGCTCCAGCCCACCGTCCGCCGCGCGGGCCTCACTCCCGAGCCCTTCCTCGGCCTGATCGCGGCCAACCGCCAGGACCAGCTGGTCAAGCGGTACGAGACCTACGACGACCTCGTCGCCTACTGCGAGCTGTCGGCCAACCCCGTCGGCCGCCTGGTCCTCTCCGTCACCGGAACCTCCACCCCCGAGCGCGTCCGCCACTCCGACGCGGTATGTACGGCACTGCAGATCGTCGAACACCTCCAGGACGTCGCCGAGGACCTCGGCCGCGACCGCGTCTACCTCCCTGCCGAGGACATGAAGCGCTTCCACGTCCAGGAGGCGGATCTCGCCGCCGCCACAGCAGGCGCATCGGTGCGCGCGCTGGTTGCATACGAATCAGAACGAGCCTTGCACCTCCTGAATGAAGGCACCCCCCTCGTGGGTAGCGTCCACGGCAGGCTGAAGCTGCTGCTCGCGGGGTTCGTTGCGGGGGGAAGGGCGGCGATCCGTGCGATCGCCGCCGCTGAATACGACGTACTTCCCGGCCCGCCCAAGCCCGGCAAGCTCCAGTTGCTGCGCGAGGTGGGAGTGACTCTGCGAGGAGAGGGGTGATCCGGACCGTGGAGTCTCCACCACACATGTCCGCACCGGTACTCGCCGCTTACAGCTACTGCGAGGCAGTGACCGGTCAGCAGGCGCGTAATTTCGCATATGGCATCAGACTGCTGCCACCGCCCAAGCGCCGCGCGATGTCGGCGCTCTACGCGTTCTCCCGGCGTGTCGACGACATCGGCGACGGCGCGCTGGTGTCGGACGTCAAGGCGGCCCGCCTCGAGGACACCCGGGCCCTGCTCGCCCGGGTCCGCGAGGGTTCCGTCGACGAGGACGACACCGACCCGGTCGCGGTCGCCCTCAGCCACACCGCCGCGCATTTCCCGGTACCCCTCGGCGGCCTCGACGAACTCATCGACGGCGTCCTCATGGACGTACGCGGTGAGACGTACGAGACCTGGGACGACCTGAAGGTCTACTGCCGCTGCGTGGCCGGCGCGATCGGGCGGCTCTCGCTCGGCGTGTTCGGTACGGAGCCGGGGGCGCGCGGCGCGGAGCGCGCGCCGGAGTATGCCGACACGCTCGGGCTCGCGCTCCAACTCACCAACATCCTGCGGGACGTCCGCGAGGACGCGCAGGGCGGGCGCACCTATCTGCCCGCCGACGACCTCGCCAAGTTCGGCTGCTCGGCCGGGTTCAACGGACCGACGCCACCGCCCGGCTCCGACTTCGCGGGCCTCGTGCACTTCGAAGTGCGTCGGGCCCGCGCCCTTTTCGCCGAGGGCTATCGGCTGCTGCCCATGCTGGACCGGCGCAGCGGCGCCTGTGTCGCGGCCATGGCCGGCATCTACCGCCGCCTCCTCGACCGCATCGAGCGCGAGCCGGAGGCCGTGCTGCGCGGCCGGGTCTCGCTGCCCGGACGCGAGAAGGCGTACGTCGCCGTGCGCGGCCTCTCCGGCCTCGACACCCGGCATGTGTCGCGCCGTACCGTCAGGAGGCGCGCCTGATGGACCATGTGGGCCACGGTGATTCCACCGGCGGGAAGCGGCACGCAACCCTCCGCGGCCGGCGGGCGTCCCTGACTGCGATGGCCTGCCGTGCACCGTTCAACCAGCCCGGCGGGTTCTTGGGGGAGGGTGCACGATGAGCGAGGTCACGCAGCCCGTGGGTGGCTCCGGAGGGCCGACCGCCGTGGTGGTCGGTGGCGGGCTGGCCGGAATCACCACCGCGCTCGCGCTCGCCGACGCCGGGGTGCGCGTCACCCTGCTCGAAGGCAGGCCGCGGCTCGGCGGTCTCGCGTTCTCCTTCCAGCGCGGCGATCTGACGGTCGACAACGGGCAGCATGTCTACCTTCGCTGCTGCACCGGCTACCGCTGGTTCCTCGACCGCATCGACGGAGCCGCGCTGGCGCCGCTGCAGGATCGTCTCGACGTGCCCGTTCTCGACGCCGCGGGCACACCCGGGCGGCGGCTCGGCAGAATCGGCCGCACCGCGCTGCCCGTGCCGCTGCATCTGGCGCGCAGCCTCGCCACGTACCAGCATCTCTCGCTCGCCGAGCGCGCCAAGGTCGGACGTGCCGCGCTCGCGCTCAAGGGCCTGGATCTCGCCGATCCGGCGCTCGACGCGCAGAACTTCGGCAGCTGGCTCACCGCGCACGGTCAGTCGGAGCGTGCCGTCGAAGCACTGTGGGACCTCGTGGGGGTCGCCACCCTCAACGCGGTGGCCGGCGACTCGTCGCTCGGGCTCGCCGCGATGGTGTTCAAGACCGGTCTGCTGTCCGACCCGGGCGCGGCCGACATCGGCTGGGCACACGTCCCGCTGGGCGAACTGCACGACACCCTGGCCCGCAAGGCGCTCGACTCCGCGGGCGTCCGTACCGAAGTGCGTACACGCGTCACCTCCATCTCCTCTGACGAAAACGGGCGTTGGAGCGTTCAGGTTCCCGGCGAGGTCGTCGACGCCGACACCGTTGTCCTCGCCGTACCCCAGCGCGAGGCCCACGATCTGCTGCCCGAGGGCGCGCTGGATGCCCCTGAGCGGCTCCTGGAGATCGGCACCGCGCCGATCCTGAACGTCCATGTCGTCTACGACCGGAAGGTGCTCAGCCGCCCGTTCTTCGCGGCCCTCGGCTCCCCGGTGCAGTGGGTCTTCGACCGGACCGAGGCGTCCGGGCTGGGCGAGGGCCAGTACCTCGCCCTGTCGCAGTCGGCGGCGCAGCACGAGATCGACGAACCCGTCGCCGCGCTGCGCGCACGCTATCTGCCGGAGCTGGAGCGGTTGCTGCCCGCCGCGCGCGGCGCCGACGTGAAGGACTTCTTCGTCACCCGGGAGCGCACGGCGACGTTCGCCCCCACCCCCGGCGTCGGGCGGCTGCGGCCCGGCGCCCGCACCAAGGCCCCCGGCCTGTATCTGGCCGGATCGTGGACCGCCACAGGGTGGCCCGCGACCATGGAGAGTGCGGTCCGCAGTGGCGTCAGCGCGGCCGGCGCCGCGCTGGGCGCCCTGGGCCGGCCCCGCGATCACCTCCTCGAACTCTTCGAGGAGGCTGCGTGACGCTCGATCTGCACGGGACCGGTCCCCGCACCCCCGGTATCGCAACAAGAGGAGAGACTGTGCCCACTGTGCCCCCGGCCGAAACGGCTGCCGACGCGGTGGACGTGACCGCGCTCCTGGAGCGCGGCCGGACCCTGGCCACACCGGTGCTGAAGGCGGCCGTCGACCGCCTGGCGGCGCCCATGGACACCGTCGCCGCCTACCACTTCGGCTGGATCGACGCCGAGGGCAACCCCGCGGACGGCGACGGCGGCAAAGCCGTACGCCCCGCGCTCGCCGTGCTGTCCGCGCAGGCCGCGGGTGCCGCCCCCGAGGTGGGCGTGCCCGGCGCGGTCGCCGTTGAACTGGTGCACAACTTCTCCCTGCTGCACGACGACCTGATGGACGGCGACGAGCAGCGCCGGCACCGCGACACCGTCTGGAAGGTGCACGGGCCCGCCCAGGCCATCCTCGTCGGCGACGCGCTGTTCGCGCTGGCCAACGAGGTTCTCCTGGAGCTCGGTACCGTCGAGGCGGGCCGCGCCACGCGCCGCCTGACCACCGCCACCCGCGCCCTGATCGACGGTCAGGCGCAGGACATCTCCTACGAGCACCGCGACCGGGTCACCGTCGAGGAGTGCCTGGAGATGGAGGGCAACAAGACGGGCGCCCTGCTCGCCTGCGCCTGCTCCATCGGCGCGGTGCTCGGCGGGGCCGACGACCGTACCGCCGACACACTGGAGAAGTACGGCTACCACCTCGGCCTGGCCTTCCAGGCCGTCGACGACCTCCTCGGCATCTGGGGCGACCCGGAGGCCACCGGAAAGCAGACCTGGAGCGATCTGCGTCAGCGCAAGAAGTCCCTGCCGGTGGTGGCCGCGCTCGCCGCGGGCGGGCCCGCCTCCGAGCGCCTCGGCGAACTGCTCGCCGAGGACGCCAAGGCCAGCGACTTCGAGAACTTCTCCGAGGAGGAGTTCGCCGCGCGCGCCGCGCTCATCGAGGAGGCGGGCGGCCGCGAGTGGACCGCCCAGGAGGCGCGTCGCCAGCACACCATCGCCATCGAGGCCCTGGACGCCGTCCGGATGCCCGACCAGGTGCGGGCCCAGTTCGTGGCGCTCGCCGACTTCGTCGTCGTACGGAAGAGATGATCACTATCGGTCGAACAACCCTCGCGTAGTCGCCGGCCGGTGCCTCCCCCCAAGCTCTCGATCTCGTTCGAGCGGGGGGATCCGCATCCGAATGAACGCACCGGCCGACGGCGGACCCAGCAGAGACGTACCACTGCACGAAGGGGAAGCCATGACAGCGACGACCGACGGAAGCACCGGGGCCCTGCCGCCCCGCGCTGCCTCGGCCAGCGATACACACCTTGAGACGACTCCCGCGGCGGCCGGGACAGTCGAGACCCGAGAGGCCGCCACGCGCGCGATGGAGCGCGCCACCGATTTCCTGCTGTCGCGGCAGGACGCACAGGGCTGGTGGAAGGGCGACCTCGAGACGAACGTCACGATGGACGCCGAGGATCTGCTCCTCCGTCAGTTCCTGGGTATCCGCGACGAGTCGACCACCCGCGCCGCCGGGCTGTTCATCCGTGGGGAACAGCGCGACGACGGCGCGTGGGCGACCTTCTACGGCGGTCCCGGCGAACTCTCCACCACCATCGAGGCGTACGTCGCCCTGCGGATGGCCGGGGACGCCCCGGACGAACCCCACATGGCGAAGGCGTCGGCGTGGATCCGCGAGCGGGGCGGGATCGCCTCGGCCCGTGTCTTCACCCGGATCTGGCTCGCCCTGTTCGGCTGGTGGAAGTGGGACGACCTGCCCGAACTCCCGCCGGAACTCATCTACTTCCCGAAGTGGATGCCGCTCAACATCTACGACTTCGGCTGCTGGGCGCGGCAGACGATCGTGCCGCTCACCATCGTCTCGGCGAAGCGACCGGTGCGGCCCGCGCCGTTCCCGCTCGACGAGCTGCACACCGACTCCCTTCGGCCCAACCCGGTCAAGCCCCTTGCTCCGGTGGCGAGTTGGGACGGCGTCTTCCAGCGCCTCGACAAGGCGTTGCACCAGTACCGCAAGGTCGCGCCGCGCCGGCTGCGCAAGGCGGCGATGAACACGGCCGCGCGCTGGATCATCGAGCGGCAGGAGAACGACGGCTGCTGGGGAGGCATCCAGCCGCCCGCCGTCTACTCCGTCATCGCCCTGCACCTCCTCGGCTACGACCTCGAACACCCGGTGATGCGCGAGGGGCTGGCGTCGCTGGACCGTTTCGCCGTGTGGCGCGAGGACGGCGCCCGGATGATCGAGGCCTGTCAGTCCCCCGTGTGGGACACCTGCCTGGCGGCCATCGCGCTCGCCGACGCCGGCGTCCCCGCCGACCATCCGCAGCTCGTCAAGGCCGCGGACTGGATGCTCGGCGAGGAGATCGTCCGCCCGGGCGACTGGTCGGTGAAGCGTCCCCAACTGCCGCCGGGCGGCTGGGCGTTCGAGTTTCACAACGACAACTATCCCGACATCGACGACACCGCCGAGGTCGTCCTCGCGCTGCGCCGCGTCAAGCACCACGACCCGGACCGCGTCGAGCACGCCATCGGGCGCGGGGTGCGCTGGAACCTCGGCATGCAGTCCAAGGACGGCGGCTGGGGCGCCTTCGACGTCGACAACACCAGCGCGTTCCCCAACCGGCTGCCGTTCTGCGACTTCGGGGAGGTGATCGACCCGCCGTCCGCCGACGTGACCGCCCATGTGGTGGAGATGCTCGCGGTCGAGGGGCTGTCGCACGACCCGCGCACCCGCCGGGGCATCGAGTGGCTGCTCGCCCACCAGGAGCCGAACGGGTCCTGGTTCGGACGCTGGGGTGTCAACTACGTCTACGGCACGGGGTCGGTGGTGCCCGCCCTGGTCGCCGCCGGCCTGCCCGCCGCGCACCCGGCGATCCGGCGCGCCGTGGCCTGGCTGGAGACCGTGCAGAACGACGACGGGGGCTGGGGCGAGGACCTGCGCTCGTACCACGACGTCGCCGAGTGGAGCGGCCGTGGCGCCTCGACCGCGTCCCAGACGGGATGGGCCCTGCTCGCGCTCCTCGCGGCGGGGGAGCGTGACTCCAAGGCCGTGGAGCGCGGGGTCGCATGGCTCGCGGAGACCCAGCTGGCGGACGGCTCCTGGGACGAGCCGTACTTCACCGGGACCGGGTTCCCGTGGGACTTCTCGATCAACTACCACCTCTACCGTCAGGTCTTCCCGCTCACCGCGCTCGGCCGGTACGTCCACGGCGAGCCCTTCTCCGAGGCCAAGGGGGGTTGATGAGCACTAAGCCCGATCCGGCCCCGCTGCTGATCGCCTGCGCGCTCGGCATCGAGCACCTCGCCCTGCGCACCGGCGACCGCACCGGGGCCGACGGGCCCGTCACCGTGCTGCGTACGGGCATGGGACCCAAGGCGGCCGAGCGCTCGGTCACCCGGGTCCTCGCCGACCCGGCGCTGCGCGAGGCGGCCGTGCTGGCCACGGGGTTCTGCGCGGGGCTCGCCCCGGGCATGCACCCCGGTGACCTGGTCGTCGCCGAGGAGACCCGGGACCCGCGCGGGAACACCCCGTGCGTGGGCACCGATCTGCTGGTCAAGGAACTGGTGCGTGCCGTACCGGGGCGCACCGTGCACACGGGGCCGCTCACCGGCTCCGATCACGTCGTCCGCGGTCACGAACGGTCGGATCTGTTCGCGACGGGCGCCATCGCGGTCGACATGGAATCGGCGTCCACGCTGCTCAGCGCGGTCCGTGCGGGCGCACGCCCGGTTGCGGCCGTCCGGGTGGTCGTGGACGCTCCAGAACATGAACTCGTCCGTATCGGCACAGTGCGCGGTGGAATATCGGCTTTCCGTGTTCTTCGTGCCGTCCTTCCCGCTTTCTTTGAATGGCACCGTTCTTTGCTGCTCCCTCGGAGGTGAGCCAGATGGCCATGCCGCTTCGGCAGTCCATGAAGGTCGCTGCATACCTGTTTGAACAGAAGCTCAGGAAGCGGGACAAGTTCGCCCTGCTCGTCGAGTTGGAACCGCTCTTCGCGTGCAACCTCGCGTGCGAGGGCTGCGGCAAGATCCAGCACCCGGCGGGCGTGCTCAAGCAGCGCATGCCCGTGGCCCAGGCCGTGGGCGCGGTGCTGGAGTCCGGTGCGCCGATGGTGTCGATCGCAGGCGGCGAGCCGCTGATGCACCCGCAGATCGATGAGATCGTGCGGCAGTTGATCGCCAAGAAGAAGTTCGTCTTCCTCTGCACCAACGCCATGCTGATGCGCAAGAAGATGGACAAGTTCAAGCCCTCGCCGTACTTCGCGTGGGCCGTGCACATCGACGGACTGCGCGAGCGGCACGACGAGTCGGTCGCCAAGGAAGGCGTCTTCGACGAGGCGGTCGAGGCGATCAAGGAGGCCAAGCGGCGCGGCTTCCGGGTCACCACCAACTCGACCTTCTTCAACACCGACACCCCGCAGACCATCATCGAGGTCCTCAACTACCTCAATGACGACCTGAAGGTGGACGAGATGATGCTCTCGCCCGCCTACGCCTACGAGAAGGCCCCCGACCAGGAGCACTTCCTCGGTGTCCAGCAGACCCGGGAGCTGTTCAAGAAGGCCTTCGCGGGCGGCAACCGGCGCCGCTGGCGGCTCAACCAGAGCCCGCTCTTCCTGGACTTCCTGGAGGGCAAGGTCGACTTCCCCTGCACCGCGTGGGCGATCCCGAGCTACTCGCTCTTCGGCTGGCAGAAGCCCTGCTACCTGATGAGCGACGGCTACGTGCAGACGTACAAGCAGCTCCTGGAGGAGACCGACTGGGACTCCTACGGCCGCGGCAAGGACGACCGGTGCGCCAACTGCATGGCGCACTGCGGTTACGAGCCGACCGCCGTCCTCGCCACCATGGGCTCCCTCAAGGAGTCGATCCGCGCCGCCCGCGAGACCTTCACGGAAAGCCGCGGGTGACGACATGACCGCCGTTTCCTTGGGCCTCCCCGAGGTGCCGGTCCGACCGATCGCCGAACGCCGAGAGTCGCGGCGGATCCAGGTCGGACCGGTGGCGGTCGGGGGCGGGGCACCCGTGTCGGTGCAGTCGATGACGACGACGCGTACGTCGGACATCGGCGCCACCTTGCAGCAGATCGCGGAACTCACCGCGTCCGGCTGCCAGATCGTCCGCGTCGCCTGCCCCACGCAGGACGACGCGGACGCCCTCGCGACCATCGCCCGCAAGTCGCAGATCCCGGTGATCGCGGACATCCACTTCCAGCCGAAGTACGTCTTCGCGGCGATCGACGCGGGCTGCGCGGCCGTCCGCGTCAACCCCGGCAACATCAAGCAGTTCGACGACAAGGTGAAGGAGATCGCGCGGGCCGCCAGGGAGGCGGGAACTCCGATCCG
This sequence comes from Streptomyces sp. NPDC058246, assembly GCF_042881985.1. Taxonomy (NCBI): domain Bacteria; kingdom Bacillati; phylum Actinomycetota; class Actinomycetes; order Kitasatosporales; family Streptomycetaceae; genus Streptomyces; species Streptomyces sp. NPDC058246. The sequence goes on from NZ_JBHVWZ010000016.1 coordinate 175,613, forward strand.
CATCGGGGTGAACGCCGGCTCGCTCGACCGACGGCTGCTCCAGAAGTACGGCAGGGCGACGCCCGAGGCGCTCGTCGAGTCGGCGCTGTGGGAGGCGTCCCTCTTCGAGGAGCACGGGTTCCGGGACATCAAGATCTCGGTGAAGCACAACGATCCGGTGGTGATGGTCAACGCGTACCGGCAGCTCGCGGCCCAGTGCGACTACCCGCTGCACCTCGGTGTGACGGAAGCCGGTCCCGCCTTCCAGGGGACCATCAAGTCGGCTGTCGCCTTCGGGGCACTGCTCAGCGAGGGCATCGGGGACACCATCCGGGTCTCCCTGAGCGCGCCGCCCGCCGAGGAGGTCAAGGTCGGCATCCAGATCCTGGAGTCGCTCGGGCTGCGGCAGCGGCGCCTGGAGATCGTCTCGTGCCCGTCCTGCGGGCGCGCCCAGGTCGACGTCTACAAGCTGGCCGACGAGGTCACGGCCGGTCTGGAGGGGATGGAGGTCCCGTTGCGCGTCGCGGTCATGGGCTGCGTCGTCAACGGCCCCGGCGAGGCGCGGGAGGCGGACCTGGGGGTCGCCTCCGGCAACGGCAAGGGGCAGATCTTCGTCAAGGGCGAGGTCATCAAGACCGTGCCCGAGTCGAAGATCGTCGAGACCCTCATCGAGGAGGCGATGAAGATCGCCGAACAGATGGAGCACGACGGCGTCGCGTCCGGCGAACCGGCCGTCACCGTGAGTTGATCAGCACGGACCGAGAGGGGGCCCGACGTGACGATTCTGGAGAACATCCGGGGACCACGCGACCTGAAGGCGCTGTCCGAGGCGGAACTCGGTGAACTGGCCGACGAGATACGTGAGTTCCTGGTGCACGCGGTCGCCAGGACCGGTGGTCACCTCGGGCCCAATCTGGGAGTGGTGGAACTCTCCATCGCGCTCCACCGGGCCTTCGAGTCACCGGTCGACCGGATCCTGTGGGACACCGGACACCAGAGTTACGTGCAAAAGCTGCTGACGGGGCGCCAGGACTTCTCCAAGCTGCGCGGCAAGGGCGGCCTCTCCGGCTATCCCTCGCGTGAGGAGTCCGAGCACGACATCATCGAGAACAGCCACGCCTCCACTGCGCTGGGCTGGGCGGACGGGCTCGCCAAAGCCCGTCAGGTGCAGGGGGAGAAGGGCCACGTCGTCGCGGTGATCGGCGACGGCGCGCTGACCGGCGGCATGGCGTGGGAGGCGCTGAACAACATCGCGGCCGCCAAGGACCGACCGCTGATCATCGTCGTCAACGACAACGAACGTTCCTACTCGCCGACCATCGGCGGCCTCGCCAACCACCTCGCGACCCTGCGTACGACGGACGGTTACGAGCAGCTCCTCGCCTGGGGCAAGGACGTACTGCTGCGCACACCGGTCGTCGGGCACACCCTCTACGAGTCGCTGCACGGCGCGAAGAAGGGCTTCAAGGACGCGTTCGCGCCGCAGGGCATGTTCGAGGATCTCGGGCTCAAGTACGTGGGGCCGATCGACGGGCACGACGTGGGCGCCATGGAGTCGGCGCTGCGCCGCGCGAAACGCTTCCACGGCCCGGTCCTGATCCACTGCCTGACGGAGAAGGGGCGTGGGTACGAGCCCGCGCTCGCGCACGAGGAGGACCACTTCCACACCGTGGGCGTGATGGACCCGCTGACCTGCGAGCCGCTCGCACCCTCCAACGGGCCTTCCTGGACCTCGGTGTTCGGGGACGAGATCGTGCGCATCGGCGAGGAGCGCGCGGACGTCGTGGCGATCACGGCGGCCATGCTGCATCCGGTCGGACTGGGGAAGTTCGCCGAGAAGTTCCCCGACCGGGTGTGGGACGTCGGGATCGCCGAGCAGCACGCCACGGTCTCGGCGGCCGGGCTCGCCACCGGTGGCCTGCACCCCGTGGTCGCCGTCTACGCGACCTTCCTCAACCGCGCCTTCGACCAGCTCCTGATGGACGTGGCGCTGCACCGCTGCGGCGTCACCTTCGTCCTGGACCGGGCCGGTGTCACCGGAGTCGACGGGGCGTCACACAACGGCATGTGGGACATGTCGATCCTCCAGGTGGTGCCCGGCCTCAGGATCGCCGCGCCGCGCGACGCCGACCAGCTGCGGGCCCAGTTGCGGGAGGCGGTCGCCGTCGACGACGCGCCGACGCTCGTCCGGTTCCCGAAGGAGTCCGTGGGACCGGCGATTCCGGCGGTCGACCATGTCGGCGGACTGGATGTCCTGCACCGCTCCTCGGAGATCCCGCAGGTCCTCCTGGTGGCCGTCGGTGTCATGGCGCCCGTCTGCCTCCAGGTGGCCGAGCTGCTCGAAGCCCGCGGCATCGGCTGCACCGTCGTCGATCCGCGCTGGGTCAAACCCGTCGACCCCGCGCTGCCCGGCCTCGCCGCCGAGCACCGGCTCGTCGCCGTCGTCGAGGACAACAGCCGGGCGGCCGGCGTCGGCGCGGCGGTCGCGCTGGCGCTCGGAGACGCCGAAGTCGACGTGCCGGTAAGGAGGTTCGGCATCCCGGAGCAGTTCCTCGCACACGCCAAGCGCGGGGAGGTGCTGGCCGACATAGGTCTCACGCCCGTCGAGATCGCCGGGCGGATCAGTGCCGGCCTGGCCGTCAAGGACGAGCTGTCCAAGGTCGCGGACGAGCTGTCCATGGATGAGTTGTCCAAGGAGAAACAGGAATGAACGACCCTGCTCAGAAGCGGGAGTTCGACCTCGGCGCGCTGCTCGCCGAGCGCGGAGCCGAGCGCTACGAGCTGCACAACAAGTACCTGAACCACCAGCTCCCGCGCATGCTGCACACCATCGGCTTCGACAAGGTCTACGAGCGGGCCGAGGGCGCGCACTTCTGGGACGCGGACGGCAACGACTACCTGGACATGCTCGCCGGGTTCGGGGTGATGGGCCTGGGCCGCCATCACCCGGTCGTCCGCCAGGCGCTGCACGACGTCCTGGACGCCTCGCTCGCCGACCTCACCCGCTTCGACTGCCAGCCGCTGCCCGGACTCCTGGCGGAGAAGCTGCTCACCCACAGCCCGCACCTGGACCGGGTGTTCTTCGGCAACAGCGGAACGGAGGCCGTCGAGACCGCGCTGAAGTTCGCCCGGTACGCCACCGGCAGACCGCGGATCCTGTACTGCTCGCACGCCTTCCACGGGCTCACCACCGGCTCGCTCTCCGTGAACGGCGAGGACGGCTTCCGCGACGGCTTCGCCCCGCTGCTGCCCGACACCGCCGTTCCGCTCGGTGACCTGGACGCGCTGGCCCGGGAGCTGAAGAAAGGCGACGTCGCCGCGCTCATCGTCGAGCCCATTCAGGGCAAGGGCGTGCACGAGTCCCCGCCCGGCTATCTGCGCGGCGCCCAGGAGCTGCTCCACCGGCACAAGGCACTGCTCATCGCGGACGAGGTGCAGACCGGCCTCGGGCGGACCGGGGACTTCTACGCCTACCAGCACGAGGACGGTGTCGAGCCGGACCTGGTGTGCGTGGCGAAGGCGCTGTCCGGTGGCTATGTGCCGGTCGGCGCGACCCTCGGCAAGGACTGGATCTTCAAGAAGGTCTACTCGTCGATGGACAGGGTCCTCGTCCACTCGGCGAGCTTCGGCTCGAACGCCCAGGCCATGGCGGCGGGACTGGCCGTGCTCTCCGTGATGGACAGCGAGCAGATCGTGGCCCGCGCCCGGGCCACCGGAGAACAGCTGAAGTCCCGGCTCACGGCGCTCGTCGACAAGTACGAGCTGCTGAGTGACGTACGCGGCCGGGGCCTGATGATCGGGATCGAGTTCGGCCGTCCCAAGTCGCTCAAACTGCGCAGCCGCTGGACGATGCTGCAGGCCGCGCGCAAGGGCCTGTTCGCGCAGATGGTGGTCGTGCCTCTGCTGCAACGGCACCGCATCCTCACTCAGGTCTCCGGCGACCATCTGGAGGTGATCAAGCTGATCCCGCCGCTGGTCATCGGTGAGCCGGACGTCGACCGCTTCGTGGACGCCTTCACCGCCGTGATGGATGACGCGCACAGCGGGGGCGGGCTGATGTGGGACTTCGGGAAGACGCTGGTGAAGCAGGCGGTTGCCAACCGCTGAGTGGTAGGCGGATCCGGGGGCGGGCTCGCGACACGGGTCCGCCCTTTTGTCTCTCAGGCAAGAAATTTGCCCGACAGGCAACTGTGCGGCTCAATAGGAGGCATGAACACCGTTGAGCCGGGGGCGGCCGGTTCGGCGCCCGAGCCCGGGCCGGCCGAGGCACTGCCGTCCGTGGCTCCGCAACTGCGTGAGCTGCGACGCCGTGCCTCGCTGACCCTGGAGACCGCGGCCCGCGCCGCCGGCCTCTCGCCCGCGCATCTCTCGCGCCTTGAGACCGGTCAGCGTCAGCCTTCGCTGCCGATGCTGCTGGCACTCGCCCGTATCTACGGTACGACCGTCTCGGAACTGCTCGGTGAGACGGTCGCCGAGCGGGACGCGATCGTGCGCGGCGCCGACATGGAGCCGACCGCGGCGGGCGGCTGGACGTATGCGCAGGCCGGTGCCCCGGGCCGGGGTATGCAGGCCCTGCGGGTGCACGTCCCGCACGGCTCGCAGGGCGACATCGTGCGCGTGCACCCCGGTGAGGAGTGGCTGTACGTCCTTCGGGGGCGGCTGCGGCTGCGCCTCGGGGACTCCGCGCACGTGCTCACGCCGGGTGACAGCGCGCACTTCGACTCGCTCACCCCGCACCGCATCGCCGCCGCGGATCGTGACGGAGCCGAGCTCCTCTTCGTACACACCCTGCTGCAGAGCCCCACCGCCGCGCTGTGCCTCGGCCCGGCGACGGGGCACCCGACCTCGGGAGAGACATCATGACCGAACCCACGGAACCCGGCACGAGACGGTCCATGGAGGAGCGGTTCCCGCGCTCCCTGTGGGTCCGCCTGATCATCTACATCGCCGTCGGCCACCTCTTCGCGGCCTTCATCTTCCTGCTGTTCACGCTGGGCGGCCAGAATCACTAGACGCCCCCGCGGGGCTCAGTCCAGCAGGCGCTCGCGCAGCCGCTCCCGCAGCTCCGGCGTGATCCGCAGTGCCTGCTCCAGGTAGGCGTCGACGCCGCCCCAGGTCTCCTCGATCGTCTCGAAGGCCGCCGTCAGGTATTCGGCGCGCGCGTCGAACAGCGGACTGAGCAGCTCCATGGCCTCCGGGGAGTAGGCGGAGGCGGAGCTGCTGCTGCGGTGCACCTTGTAGCGGCGGTGCGCCGCGTTCGACTCCAGGTAGTCGGTCACGATCGCGTCGCGCTCGACGCCGAGGGCGAGGAGCGTCACGGCTATCGACAGGCCGGCGCGGTCCTTGCCCGCCGCGCAGTGCATCAGCGCGGGCACGCTGTCCTCGGCCAGGGCGTGCAGTACCTGGGAGTGCTCGGCCGTGCGCTCCTTGACGATCGTGCGGTACGAACCGATCATGCGGTTCGCCGCCTTGCCGTCCGAGAGGAGGGCGCGCAGCTGGTCGAGATCGCCGTCGCGGACCATCTTCCAGAACTCGGCGCCGTCGGCCGGGTCGGTCAGCGGAAGATTCACGTTCCGCACGCCCGGCAGCTCGACGTCCGGGCCCTCCAGCTTCTGGTCCGAGGCATTGCGGAAGTCGAAGACCGTGTGCAGGCCGAGGGAGGCGAGGAACGCCGCGTCCTCCTCGGTGGCGTGCGCCAGGTGGCCGCTGCGGAACAACTGCCCGAACCTCACGCGCCGGCCGTCCACGGTGGGCAGGCCGCCCACGTCCCGGAAATTGCGCACACCGGTCAGCTCGGGCTCGGTCGACGGGACCTGCTGCGTCACTGGGGCTCCTCCCCTTCGGCCGTCGGCGCTGCCGGGCTTCCCTCGGCGGCGCCGGCCGTTCGGCCGCTTGTCTACGGGTTGCGCTCTCGACGATACGACATGGGTACCTGGGGCAATGAGTTGTCCACAGGCGTGACATCTCCGAGGGGCAGCGGGCCGCGCTCGCCCGGCGGGCCGTGCGGTGCGGTACGTCCACGGCGACGAGATCGTCGTCCTCGCCCGGCTCCAGGGCCCAGCGGTTCGGCGAGCCGGTGGCACCGCTTCGGCTGCGCGGACTTGATCCGAAATAGGTGTACGAATCTCGCGAAACGGGCGAATTGCACCGCCCTGCGTTACTGCCATCGTGAGTTGCGGACGGGGTCGTGCGGGGATCTCGATGCGGCAGTTATCCGACTGTGTCGCATGTGACTGTTCTGTCCGAATTAATGCCTTCATTCCAACTGGCCCTGGAATAGAGCACCGTAGGTCGAGGTGCGTGAGGAGCGTCATATTCGTGACCATGCGTTGCGAACCCCTTTTGCCAATCCGCCCGAATTTCCGGGCCGGTTGAAAGGCCGGAAAGATCGTCGATCCACGGAGGGTGACGGGAATTCCGGCATGGATCAAGAAAGGCGCACGCACGAAAAAGCCACATGGTTGGCGAGATGCTCTCATCTCGCTTACGTTCTGCCTCAATCCGGACGGACGCCCAATCCTGCCGCCGCCCGGAATCCGCACTCACCCGCATTCGGCAGGAGCGGGGGACCCGCAGGTACCACGCCTGTTCCGGTCCCCGGAACGGCTAGGGGTATAGCCGCGCAATTGCGTGGCCGGACATCTCCAGTCCGCACCCGACAGCTCACCTCGCAGGCGCCGGAGAGGAATTCGTCATGCCCGCGAAGGGTAAGCACCGCCGTCCCAAGTCCCAGCGTTTCACCCGCTCGATCGCCGTGGCCGGAACCGGTGGCGCCGCGCTCGCGCTGCCGCTGATGGGAGCCACCGGCGCTCACGCCACGACCCCGACGGCCTCCGCCGCGCAGCAGGCCGGGAAGTCCGTGACCGCCTCCCCCGTCGCCGCGAAGAAGGCGGCCGGGACGAAGACCTACGCCGTGCGGGCCGGCGACTGGCTCGCGAAGATCGCCGACGAGCAGAACGTCAGCGGCGGCTGGAAGAAGCTCTACTCCGACAACCGCTCGGCCATCGGCAGCGACCCGTCGCTGATCCACCCGGGTCTCCGGCTGACGCTCGGCGAGAAGGCCGCGTCCGGCGGTGCCACCCGGTCGTCCGCGAAGACGACGACCTCGTCGGCCAAGACCACGACGTCGGACGCCAAGGCCGACACGGCCACCACGGCGGCCACCCCAGCCACGAAGGCCGCCAACACCGCGCCCACCAGCAACGCTTCCGGCTACACCCTGCCGGTCCAGGGCGCCACCGTCGGCACCGGCTACAAGGTGGCGGGCAGCATGTGGTCCAGCGGCTACCACACCGGCGTGGACTTCGTGGTCCCGACCGGCACCACGATCAAGGCCATCGCCGGGGGCACCGTCGTCTCGGCCGGCTGGGGCGGCGCGTACGGCAACCAGGTCGTCATCCAGCACGCCGACGGCCAGTACTCCCAGTACGCCCACATGTCCGCGCTCTCCGTCTCGGCGGGCCAGACCGTGACCGCCGGCCAGCAGATCGGCCTCTCCGGCGCGACCGGCAACGTCACCGGGCCGCACCTGCACTTCGAGGTCCGCACCACGCCGAACTACGGCTCGGACATCGACCCCGTCACGTACCTGCGCTCGCACGGTGTCGCCGTCTGACACCCCTGCTTTTCCCTGCCCTTGCCGGCAGTACTGTCTCCGAAGGCCGGACCCCACGATCCCCGGGGTCCGGCCTTCGGCCTGCCACTGTCAACTCCCCACGCGGACCAGGTACTTGCCCGCTCGACCGGAATCCCGCGCGCCACCAACACTGGCGTGTGGAGCTCCGTCGGGATCGCGGACTCCCCCGTGTAGCGGCTCCGTCAACGCCGCTGATCAGAGAGCTATTCCGGAATTGGACAACACTTTAGGCGTGGCTTATCTCACCATCCGTCAACCCTTCCCTACGGTCGCGTAGCTCACATCGCAAGGTGAATCATGGGCCGATGTGGCAGACGATTCGAAGAGTGACAACAGATCAGTGATCGGGTCGTACGTGGCGGTGGGGGACAGCTTCACCGAGGGCGTCGGCGACCCCGGCCCTGACGGGGCCTTCGTCGGTTGGGCCGACCGGTTCGCGGTGCTTCTCGCCGACCGACGGCCCGAGGGCGACTTCAACTACACCAATCTCGCCGTGCGCGGCAAACTGCTCGACCAGGTCGTCGAGGACCAGCTCCAGCGCGCGAAGGAGCTCGCTCCGGACCTGGTCTCCTTCTGCGCGGGCGGCAACGACATCATCCGGCCCGGCACCGACCCCGACGAGGTCGCGGAGCGCTTCGAGCGTGCCGTCGCCGAACTCAGCTCCGCCGTCGGCACCGTCATGGTGACCACCGGCTTCGACACGCGTGGCGTGCCCGTGCTCAAGCATCTGCGCGGCAAGATCGCCACGTACAACGGCCATGTGCGGGCCATCGCGGACCGGTACGGCTGTCCCGTCCTCGACCTGTGGTCGCTCAGGACGATCCAGGACCGCCGTGCCTGGGACGGCGACCGCCTGCACCTCTCACCCGAGGGCCACACCCGGGTCGCCCTCCGCGCCGGTCAGGTCCTCGGCCTCGACGTACCGGCGGACCCTGACCAGCCCTGGCCGCCGCTGCCGCCGCGCGGCACTTTCGAAGTGCGGCGCGACGACATCCACTGGGCGCGCGAATACCTGGTCCCGTGGATCGGGCGACGGTTGCGCGGAGAGTCGTCGGGCGACCATGTGGCGGCCAAGGGCACCCTTTCACCGGATGACATCAAGACGCGGATCGAGTGGGTGGCTTGAGCTGGGGCTGGGGAGTGGTTGCCTGAGCCGCGGGTGGCTTGAGGCGCGACCTTGGCCCGTCGCGCCGGCTCCAGCCGTGTCACACGAACTCGGCGGCCTGGGCTGAGTCCTCGGCAAGCCGTCGTCGATCTACGGCCTTGACGAGTCGTCCGTCGGATCTACGGCCAAGACGAGTCGTACGTCGGATCTACGGCCTTGACGAGTGGTCCGTCGGACCCACGGCGTCGGCAAGCCGTCCGTCGGATCCACGGCCTCGGCGATTCGTCCGTCCGAGCCACGGCCTCGGGGGGGGGGGCGGGGGGGCGGCGCCATGGCGGGGCGGGGGCGGGGGGCCGCGGCCGGGGGGGCGGCGGCCGGGCCGCCCCGGGGGGGGACCAGCGGGGGCCGC
>NZ_JBHVWZ010000016.1:184751-195473 GCF_042881985.1 Streptomyces sp. NPDC058246
CGTCGCCCCCCCGGCGTCGCCCCGCCGTCCGCCGTACCCCCGCCGGGGCCTTTCCGCCCCCCCCCCCCCCGGCCGCGCCTTCGCGCATCCTCTCCCCCCCCATCCCCGGGCCGGTGGCGCGAGCCGTCGCCAGGGGACGCGGCGCCGGCTCCACCGGTGAGGTGACCATGCGGGAGCGGCGGTGGGGAGGGGGCCCACATCCCGACAGGGGCCGCAGGCGGGGCGCACTCCGCTCGATTCGGGGCGGAGGCGCGAACAGGGCGTACGCCGGCAGGCGCGGAGGGCGCCTGATCCCACTGGGGCGAGCCGCTCCTGATCCAGCCGGGGCGCGCCGCTCCTGCTCCAACCGGCGCCGGCCGAGACCCGTGGGTCAGCGTACGGCCGCCACCAACGCCGCCCGCTCAAGCCCCAGTTCGCGCGCCAGTGCCTCGTCCACCCACTCGTGGGTCCGAGCCCGCGACACCGCACCCGCGTAGGCGGTCATCTGGACGGCGAGACCGTCCAGCAGCGCCGTCAGTCGCAGGGCCGCCCCCGTGGGATCGGGGCAGTGGAACTCGCCCGCGGCCACTCCCTCCGCGATCACCTCGATGAGCGCGGCCTTCCACTGCTTGTCGAGGTCGCGCGTGACCTCCCGCAGCGCGGGCTCGCGCAGCGCCGCCGCCCAGCCCTCGATCCACAGCCGCCAGCCCTTGGCCTGCCCGGTCGGCGCGTACCAGCGCACGGCGGCCCGGAGCCTTCGCAGCGCCGTCGTACGGCGGCCGAGCAGCTTGCGCAGATGGGCGAGGTCGTCCTCCGCCGCATACGTGAACGCGGCGGCGACCAGCTTCTCCTTCGTCGAGAAGTGGTACAGCACCAGCGCGTTGCTCACCCCGAGCGCCGAGGCCACGTCGGCGATCCGCACCGCCGCCACGCCCCGCGCCTCGATCTGCTCGACGGCGGCCCGCAGCAACTCCTCGCGCCGCTCCGCCACGCTCAACCGCACTCTCGCCACGCGGCAACCCTACACAGCCGCTCCGACAGGCGCCGTGCGCCGACCGAGAGGGCGGCGACGACCGCGGCGACCATCGGGCGCGACAGCCGCCCACGACCCCTTGACAGCGCCGCTCGGCGCGGACCACAGTACCGCCACTACTGACTGCTCGTTCAGTCAGTAGTAGAGCGTCAAGGCGTGTGTGCCCAGTCCGTACCTCCCGTACCGCCGCAGGAGTCCGCCCGTGACCCAAGCACCGAGCACCCCGAAGCCCCGGCCCGAGCCCGACGCCCCGGATCTCTCCGAGGGCTGGGGCGAGCAGCGTTCCCGGCTGCGCAGGGATCTGCGCCGACTCGATGTGCTGTTCTTCCTGATCTGCACCCTCGTCGGCCTGGACACGATCGGCTCGGTCGCCGCCCAGGGCCCGCAGGGCCTGACGTGGATGGCGATCCTCGCGCTGGCCTTCTTCCTGCCGTACGGCCTGCTCGTCGCCGAACTCGGCTCCGCCTTCCCGGTCCAGGGCGGCCCGTACGTCTGGACGCGCCTCGCCTTCGGACGGCTGACGGCCGGCGTCAACCAGCTTCTGTACTGGATATCCAACCGTTCCTAAAGGCTGAGCGGGAGTGAGTCCTGTTGCCAGAACCCATGCTCAGCCGAACGCCCCGAGCGGTTGTGGGCGTTCTGGTTCCCCGCGTTCGCTCCGCGTCCGGCATCAACGGATCGTGTCCGTGGTCCGGGAACGTGGGGGCGGGGTTCCTCACACTCAAGGGCCTCCGGTCGGGCCTGGACGGTCCGATGCCCACGACGATCACTCTGGTCGTCGCGGGGCGGTGCCGTCCGTCGCCGGATCGGATGTCCCTGGGCGCGCCTGCCGATCGCGATGCTTGCGGCATCGTGACGGCTGGTCTTACGGTTCTTGCTGGTCAGGGGCTTCTGCCAGTGCTGCGCACCCCACTTCGAGGTGTACGCCGGATCGACAGCGATGATCGCGATGCCGGTCTGATTGGCCATCGACGTAAGCCGGGCCCGCAACTTCCCGGTCGGCATACCGGAGATCAACTGCCGGAACTTCCTTCGTCGGCCGTGCTTCTCACGGGTCTTCTCCGCGGTGAAGTCCAAGTCTTCGACGGCGATGGCCTTGACGCCGCAGGTCTTGGCCCAGTTCAGCAGATGGGACAGCGCGTGCCGGACCTGCGCGTCACGATGCTGGGCGGTGCCGGACAGGTCGTAGAAGAAGCGGCGGGGCTGCCCGACCGGGTTGCCGTGCTCGTCCAGCCGCCAGGCCGCAAGGTGGTCGGCGTTGGTGTCCACTCCGATCACGCCGTGCGCGAGGGCGGCTTCGATCGGGATGGTCTTGACCGGCGGGATCTGCCACGAGGCGGTCACGTACCAGCGTCCGCGCTGCACGTCGTAGTGGATGCGGTAGGCCACGGCCCGGTTCGCCTCCACACGGTCGGCCCACTCCTGCCCACGGTGCGGGAAGGACACTTTCGCGGCGAGGACGTACCGGCCGTGCTTGGCATTCGCCGGCTCGGCGAGCGACGCCGGGAGTTTGATCGACACTTCACCATCGGGAGTGATGCGGATCGTCTCGTTACCGAAGCGTTTGCCGGACTCGCCATCGGCGGCGAGGAACCAGCGGTCCGCTTCCCACTGCTCACGCCATTCCGCCTGAGTGAGCTGGGCCTGGTCAAGGTTGTGGCGGGTGCCCAGCAGACGTTTACCGCCACGTACTACACGCACGCGGCCGGCCTCACGGTCGGCCCGAACTTGGTCGAGCCGAGCTTCGAGGGCATGCAGACGGCGCGTCTTGTGGAACCACTCGTGCGCGGACCGATAACCGCCGGGAGCACGTTTGGTGCCCTTCTCGCCGATCGGCTGGGACAGGCGGTGCGCGATCGTCTTGATGCCTGCTTCGAGAGACTGGATGTACGCGGCCTGCCCGCGCCTGGACAAGGCCCACTGGTCGTGCGTGGCCTTCGTGATCGAACCTGCCCAGCGCGACGACGAGGCGGACGTCAGCTCCCGCTTACGGGCCGCCCACGTCTCGGTGGAGTGCTCCAGGCCGTCAGCGCACCGGGTCTTGAGGTCTTTCGACGCGAGCGACCCGAGATGCGCGCCCACCAGGCGCAACACCTTCTCATCCTGTGTGGTGAGGTGCTTGAGCCGGTCACGTATCGCGACACCGGACGGTCCGAGGGCGACGAACGGATCGGCGATGGTGCGGAGTTGGGAGTCAGCCATTCTCGGCGGCCTCCAACGCCTTGCGGGCGCGGTTCTTCGCCGACTTGCGGCCGTACAGGCGGGCGCAGAACGAGGTCAGCACGTCCATGATGTCTTGCACGAGGTCGTCTTCGACTTCGCCTTCATCGAGGACCAGGAGGCGACGGCCGGTCGCGGACAGGGCCGCTTCGACGAGTTCGACGTTCATCCGGCCGAGACGGTCTTTGTGCTCAACCACCACGGTCGTCACGTCCGGATCGGCCAGCAGCCGCTTCGCCTTTGAGCGGGCGCCGTTCATGCCAGATGCGATCTCCGATTCGACCCGCACCACCTTGTGACCGGCCCTGGCCGCCCACGCGGACAACCGGGCCACCTGACGCTCAAGGTCGTCTTTCTGGTCATGGGAGGACACGCGGGCATACAAGCCCAGGCCGCCGACAGCTTCCGGCGCGGTGTTGGCCTCGATGTTCACCAGGATCGTGCGCGGCCCGACCCGCTGAGCCGGTACCGGCAACGTCCCCTCACGGAACCAGCGATACGCGGTCTGCGGATGCACACCCTGCCTCTTTGCCCACTCCGTCAGATTCACACCATGCTCATAGCGCTCACCTGATCAAGGTTACGCTCACTAAATCGTGCTTGAAGATGAGGAGTTGAGAACCCCGTGTGGGTCGGCGGCAGTCTGTGCATCATCGCGCTGACGACCTGGGAGGAGTTCTTCACACCGCTGCCGGGCGGGTGGAAATACGCGGCCGGGCTGCTGTTCATCTGGGGCGGCGCCCTCGCCGTCGTCCAGTCGGTGCGGATCGGCAAATGGGTGCCGATCGCCGGAGCCGTGGCCCGGATCGTGCTGCTCGGCTTCTTCCTCGTCTCGGTGGTCGTGTACGCGACCCGGCACGGCGTCCATACCCTGCCGGCCGGGGACTTCGCGCCCACCTACGCGGGCTTCGTCGCGCTCGTCCCCGTCCTGATCTTCAACTACGTCGGCTTCGAACTGCCCAGCTCGGCGGCGGAGGAGATGACGAACCCGAAGCGCGACATCCCGCTCTCCATCCTGCGCTCGGGGCTTGCCGCCCTGCTGCTCTACGGCGGCCCCATCCTCGGCATCCTCTTCGTCCTGCCGGGCGAGCGGATCGGCAGCCTCGGCGGCTTCATCGACGCCTGCAAGGCCGTGTTCACCGTCTACGGGGGATCCATCGCCGCGGACGGGACGGTCCACCTCACCGGGGCCGGCGCGGTCTTCGGCGGCGTCGCGGCGGCCGGACTCATCATCGGTCTGCTCACCTCGGGCGTCACCTGGGCCATGGGCGCCCACCGCGCCCAGGCGGTGGCCTGCGCGGACGGCGCGGGGCCGGCCTGGCTCGGGCACATCTCCGAGAAGCACGGCACGCCGGTACGCGTGAACCTGCTCTCCGCGATCCTCGCCTCCCTCCTTTTCGTGGTCGCCCTCAACCTCACCGGAGGCGACGGCGAGAAGTACTTCGCGGCGGGCCTCGGCCTGACCATCTGCACCACCTTCATCTCGTACGTCATCACCTTCCCGAGCCTCGCCGTGCTGCGTCGCAAGTACCCCTCCGTACCCCGGCCGTACTCCGTGCCGGGCGGGCGCCTCGGGGTCCGGCTGGTGAGCGCGCTGGCCACCGCCTTCGTCGCCTTCACCGTGGTGGTGCTGATCTGGCCCGGCTTCGGTGTCGGCTGGTTCGGCACGGCGGGCAGCGCCGCGGACGCACTGCCGGCGTCCTTCGCCGGGCAGCGACTGCGGTACACGCTCAGCCAAGTGGTGCCGCTGACGCTGTTCGTGGGCATCGGTCTCGCGTTCTACGCGGCGGGCGCGCGGACCCGCCGCGAAAAGGGCTGACGAGGCCACCGGGGCCACGGCTGCCACCCCCTCCAAGGAGTGGCAGCCCTACGCCATGACTCCGTGGGCGTCCAGGGCGATCGCGCCCCCAGGGTGCACGAGCAGCGGATTGACCTCCAGCTCGGCGAGTTCGGGGTGCTCGGCGGCGGCTCGGGCGACGGCGCACACGGCGGCCGCGGCAGCCTCCGGATGGACGGGCGGCGCGCCGCGCCAGCCGCTCAGCAGCGGCGCGTGCCGCAGCTCCGAAAGCAGGGCACGCGCGCGTGCCTCGGTCAACGGCGCCAGGGCGAGCGCCGTGTCCGCCAGCAGCTCCGCGGTGACCCCGCCGAGGCCGACGAGCACGACGGGTCCGAAGGCCGGGTCCCGGCGTACGCCGACGATCAGCTCATGGGCGTACGGAGGCGTCGCCATGGCCTCCACGGCGTAGCGCTCCGCGCCGGTGGCGGCCCTCATCCGCCGGAACGCGGCGCGCAGCGCGTCCGCGTCGCCGAGCCCGAGGGCCACTCCGCCCGCCTCCGTCTTGTGCGCCAGGCCCATCGCCTTGAGCACCAGTGGGTAGCCGACGAGGTGCCCGGCTTCCACGGCCTCGTCGGCCGTCGTGACGAACCGGGCCGCGGGGAAGGCGAGTCCGTAGGACGAGAGGAGTTCGCGGACGGTCTCGTAGGTGCCGTCGGGGACGCGGTACGGGGCTTCCCGTGTCGTCGCCGGGTTCCCGCAGGGGGCGGTGACGCGCGCGACCCCGGAGAGCGCCGTGGCCGCCTGCTCCACACGCTCGTACACCGGGACGCCGCGCCGGCGCAGTACGGCGAGCGCGGGAGTGTCGCGGGCCATGGTGTGCACGAGCAGCGCCCGGCCCGACTCGCGCGCGGCGTCCGCGAGTTCGCCGGCGACCTCGCACTCGCGCGCCGTCTGGGCCGGGTCGGCGCTCGCGTAGTCCCCGAAGTACCCGGTCAGTACGACGGCGTCGGCGTCCCCGCCGAGGAGCAGGGCGCGCGCCACGCGCGCGTAGGTGCCGAGATCGGCCTCGCCCGCGCCCGCGAGGTCGACGGGATTGCGGCATCCGGCGCCCGGCGACAGTAGGGCGGTGACCTCCCTCCTCGTCCGCTGGGACAGCTCCGGCACGTCGAGTCCGCGGACGGTGAACGCGTCGGCGGCGAGAGCCCCCTGGCCGCCGCTGTCACCGACGACGGCGACGCGGAACGGTCCGGCGCCCCCGCGGGCGGTGACCCCCGACAGCAGGCACACCGCCGTGTCCACCAGCTCACCGGCCGACTCCAGCAACAGCGCGCCCGCCTCCCGGCACACGGCGGCCACCGTGGCGTACGGGCTGACCAGGGCACCGGTGTGTGAGGCGGCGGCACCCGCGGAGGCGGGGCTTCGGCCGACGGTCAGCAGGAGTACCGGCTTGCCCGCCGCGTGGGCCGCGGCGAGCGCGCGGGCCAGGCGGCGGCCGTCGCGGAAGTCCTCGACGTACGCCGCGATGACACGCGTCGGCCCATGGGCGATCAGGGATTCCAGGGCGTCGGCCGCGTCGATGTCGCGCTGGTTCCCCAGCGAGACGAAACGTGAAAAGCCCTGTCCCGCGCGCGCGAGGAGACGGCCGATCTCCAGGGCGAGGTTCCCGCTCTGCGAGACCAGGCCGACGGCACCCTCCGGGAACTCACCCCAACTGAGCCGAAGGCGCGTGGTCGTGTCGACGATCCCCATGCAGTTGGGGCCGAGCAGACGTGCTCCGGAGGCGGTCACCAGCTCGGCGAGCGCGTGCTCGTCGGCCGTGCCGCTGCCCGAGGTGATCACGGTGAAACAGCGGGCGCCCGCGGCGAGCCCCTCGGCGACGACGGGGCGTACGAACGGGGCCGGCACGGCGACGACGACATGCTCGGGCACCTCGGGCAGGCCGGCCAGATCCGGCCGGAAGGGCACGCCGTCGAGGCGGCCACCGCGCCGGTTCACCAGATGCACCGCCCGGCGGTCTCGGCCCGAGAGGGCGCCCTTCGCCAGCCAGTAGCCCCATTTCGCGGGGTTGTCGGAGGCCCCCACCACGGCCACCGAACGCGGGTCGAAGAGGGCTGACAGCGGGCTGTCGTCCGTCATCTGTACCACCCGAACCGCTCCGCGATCACCGGCAGCCGGTCCGTGACGATGGCGTGCGCGGCGGCCCGTGCGGTCGTCCCGTCCGCCTCCGCGCGGGCCAGCATCTGGTCGATCAGGGCGCGCATGGAGCGCCGCGTGTACGCGAACGCCTCGTCCGCGTCGGCGCCGATGTCGCCGAACAGCGTCCACCACCACCAGGCGTTCGTTCCGGAGTTGACCACCACGTCCGGAAGGACGGTGACCCCGCGCGCGGCGAGCAGCTCCTCCGCCTCCGCCAGGACGGGCATGTTGGCCGCCTCGACGATCCAGCGGGCGGTGATCCGACGCTGGTTCACGGCGTCGATCGCGTACGAGACCGCCGCGGGCACCAGCACCTCCGCCTCGGCGGACAGCCAGGCGTCGCCCGGGAGTTCACGGTCGGCGGGGCGCAGCGCCGAGCGGTCGACCGTCCCGTAGGTGTCGCGGGCGGCGAGCAGCGCGTCGACGTCGAGTCCCTCGGGGTTCGCGATCGTGCCCTTGATGTCGGCGACGGCCACCACCTTGAGCCCCGCGCGCGCGAGGAAGCGTGCCGTGGCCCCGCCCATGGTGCCGAGTCCCTGCACGGCGACGCGTGTCCCGGCGTACGCCACCCCGGCGCGGTCCAGGGTCGCCAGCACCGACTCGGCGACTCCGCAGCCGCCGACCAGCTCGTCGAGACCGATGCCGTCCACCTCGACCGCGAAGGCGTCCGCGAGCCGCTGCCGGGCCGTCGCCTCGTCGTCGAGCAGCGGATACACGGCCTGGATCGACGAGACGAGGCCGGCCTCCTCGGCGGCCCGGTCGACCAGGTCCTGGGTGAGACCGAGATCCTCTCCGGTGGTCCAGAAGTTCTCGATGTGCGGGCGCATGGCGCGCAGATAGCGCACCAGGAGGCCGTACGCCGCCGGGTCCTGAGGATCGCAGTCGATACCGCCCTTGGCGCCGCCGAGGGGGATGTAGCGGCCTTCGGGGTTGTAGTGCAGGGCCTCTTTCATGGTCATGCCGCGGGCGAGTCCGGCGACCTCCTCCAGCGTGCAGCCGGGCCGCATCCGCAGACCGCCGCTGGAGACGCCGCGTACGAGCCGGTCGACGACGAGGAAGCCCTGGCGACCGGTGACATGGTCCGTCCAGGTGAGTGTCATCAGGGGCGCGGTCATGGGGTCTCCTCGGGGATGGCGATCAGGGTGGGGCCGGGGGTGCGCAGTGCCTCGGTGAGCGCGGCGGCCAGCTCGCCCGGGCCGCACGCGCGCGTGCCCTGCCCTCCGTAGGCGCGCGCCAGAGCGGGCAGGTCGACCGGCGCGAGGTCGACCGCCGTCGGGTCGTCGCCCCGGGCGGCCATCTCGTCGCGGATCTCGCCGTAGCCGCCGTTGTCGAACACCACGACGGGCAGCGGGAGCTGGAGTTGTGCCGCGGTAGCCAGCTCCTGAACCGTGAACTGGAGGCCACCGTCCCCGCTCAGCGCCACCACCTGGCGATCCGGACGCGCCACCTTGGCGCCGATCGCCGCGGGCAGCGCGTAGCCGAGCGTGCCGAAGCCGGTCGGGTGAAGATAGCGGCCCGCGGGGCCGAGGGGGAGGTGCGGGAGCGCGCCGTAGTAGCAGCACTGGGCACTGTCCGAGGTGATGACCGCGGTGTCGGCGAGGACGGAACGGATCGCCCGGAGGTACGGGATCCAGCGGGCGTCGCGTTCGGTGGTCTCGGCGTCGCGGGCGGCTCGCAGGGCGCCCGCCTGCACTGCGGCGTCCTCGTCGTCCCGCACGCGCGCGTGCGCCCGTACGTCCGTCTCTCCGCGGGCGTGGGCCCGGACGCCCGGTTCCACGCGCGCGTGGAACCGGACTTCGGAAAGCAGCGCCTTCAGGGAGACACGCGCGTCGCCGACGACGTCGATGTCCGCGGGCAGTCCCGCGTACATCTGGTCCGGGTCCAGGTCGACCCGGATCAGCGCGCCGTTCAGGGTGGGAGGCGGGGACCACAGGTCGGACTCGGCGAGTTCGGTGCCGACGGCGAGGACGGCGTCACGCTCGCAGAACCACTTCTGGACGGATGGGCTGTGCAGGGAGACGCCGAGCGACAGCGGGTGCGTCTCGGGGACGATCCCCTTGCCGTTGGCGGTCGTGACGACGGGAGCGCCCAGTTCCTCCGCGAGAGCGAGGCACGAGGCGGCCGCGCCGCGAGCCCCGCCGCCGAGCACGATCGCCGGCCGGCGTGCGCCGCGCAAGGCCTCGGCGGCGTCCCGTACGGCTTCCGGGGCGGGTGCCAGGGGCGCGACGCGGGGGGTGATGCGCACCGGACCGGTCTCCTCGGTGGCCTCCAGCACATCGAGCGGCACCTCGATGTGCGCCGGCCGCGGTCGCCGCGTACGGAAGAGCGTGAAGGCCCGGGCGACGGCCGCGTCGATCTCGGCGACCGACGACACCCGGTGGCTGAACGCGGCGACACCCCGCAGCGCCTCGGTCTGACTGCGCGTCTCGTGCAGCAGACCGGTCGCGAGGCGCGGATGGCGCAGCGGCATCCCCGGGGAGACGACCAGCAGCGGCACGCTGTCCGAGTAGGCCTGCCCGACGGCCGCCGCCGCGTTCAGCAGCGCGGGTCCGGTCGTCGTGATCACGACCCCCGGGCGATGCGTCACGCGCGCGTACCCGTCGGCGGCGTACCCGGCTCCCTGCTCGTGGCGTGTCAGCGTGTGCCGGATGCCGTACGCGGACAGGTGGCGGTAGATCTCCAGGTTGTGCGTCCCGGGGATGCCGAAGACCCGGGTCACGGCGTGGCCGCACAGGGCGCGGACGAGCGCCTCGCCGCCGGTGACCGCGTCGCCCATCACAGGCTCCGCGCGATGACGAGCCGCATGATGTCCGAGGTGCCCTCTTCGATCTCCTCCAGCTTGGCGTCGCGCATCCACTGCTCCACCGGGAACTCCCGTGAGTAGCCCCAGCCGCCGAGCGTCTGGACGGCGGCCCAGGTGCAGTACGCGGCGGTCTCGGACGCCGTCAGCTTGGCCATCGCCGCCTCAGCGGTCGCGGGCAGACCGGCGTCGAGGCGTTTCGCGGCCCGCCAGGTCATCAGCCGGGCCTGCTCCACGCGCGTCCGCATGTCGGCGAGGCGGAACGCCACCGCCTGGTGCTCGATGATCGGTTTGCCGAACTGCCGCCGCTCCCGGGCGTAGTCGCGCGCGTACTCGTACGCGGCGCGCGCCACCCCTGTCGCGGCCGCGCCCAGCACCGCGCGCGAGATGTCGAAGGTCCGCATCAGCCCGTGGAACCCCGCGCCCTCCGCTCCGAGCCGGTGCTCCTCGGGGACGTAGGCGTTCTCGAGGAAGATCTCGCGGCAGACGATGGCGCGCTGCCCCATCTTGCGCATCGGCTCTCCGAAGGAGACGCCTTCGGTGTCCTTGCGCAGCAGGAACGCGGAGACCCCGGCGGCGCGCCGGGTCGGATCGGTCTTGGCGAAGACGACGTACTGCTCGGCCTCGCCCGCGTTCGAGATCCACGCCTTCTGGCCGTTCAGGCGATAACCGCCGTCGGTGCGGTGTGCCGTGGTTACGATCGACGCCGCGTCTGAG
>NZ_JBHVWZ010000017.1:0-180399 GCF_042881985.1 Streptomyces sp. NPDC058246
GACCAGGCCGTGCAACAAGTAAGCCCCGCCACCCCACCCCCCGTCACCCTCCGACAAATCGGGACTTGACACACACATAAACAACAACTAAAAGCCCCCCCCCACCCACCCCCCCCACCCACCCGCCACCCACCCAAACCCAGACCACAAAAAAGGGGGCCCACAGCCCCCACGCCCCCCCACACACACAACCCCGCACCCCCCACAGCCCCGGCACAAACCACCAGCAGCCCCACCGACGGCCTCACCGACCAAAGCCCCCCGGAATCACCGCCAGGCCGCCAAGCAACCAACCCGCACACCCAGCACCACCGCCCACGAAAGGCACCACAGGAAGAGAGCAGGCCACAACACGTTCGATGTCCCATTGCCCGCCACCGTGGGAGGGGAGCCAGCGTCACGGGCCGTGGTCGCGCCCGCCCGTGGAGCGAAAGCCGCAAGCGCACCGGCGTCACTCACGCGAGCACGCAGGAAACAGTCGGCCTACTCGGTGATCTCGGGGTAGGACGAGTCTCGATGAGCTGGGTGGCCGCGGCCTGGATGCCGAAGCCGCGGTGCGAAGACCGCCGCCCGGACCCAGCAGAGCCCAATGCGCTCCGGCTCGCCCACAAGACGCCCCGATACTGCCCGCGTCGATCACAAGCCGGCCGTGGGAGAAGCGGACGAACGGCATACGGGTACGACCGCAGACCACAGTCCGGATGTCGTCCTCGGCCACGACATCGTGGACCGCGACAATGCGGGGGTGGTCGCGCAGCTTCGCGGCGTTGCGGGCCTCACGCGCGGCCCGGACCAGCCGCTCACCCCTGCCGATCCCCAGGCTCGAGACCCCACGGTCGGCCCAGTTCGCAGACCTCCCTCACCCGCACACGGCTCATGTCCTCCAGGCGCACCTGAGGGAAGCGGACGCCGTGATCCTCAGCGGCGGACACCACACGGACAGGGACAGTCACCCGCGTGGCCGATCGGCCACGGAACCGAGACCGGCCGGCCGGCCTCCTCACTCCCTGGAGTGAGCCACACGACTCCCTGGTGTGAGCCACACGCAGGACAGGTCCTCCACGGACGGTGTCTGGGTGGCGCGGCCTTCCGCCACCGGCCCGTGCCGGGGTACGCATGTGCCCTGCTGCCGTGACGGCCAGTGTCCGTCGCCGAGACGGTGAAGCTATTGAGGGCCTGGAGTGGCCGGCTGCCTCGCTTGACCCGTTGCGCTCAGCCGCTCCGCGGCGGACGTTCCGCCGGGCGGCAGCCGCTGCGTGATCCGGTCGAACAAGTCCGTCAGCGGCTTACCGACGTCCTGGCCGAACTCAGTCAGCCCGTAGGTGACTTGGGGCGGCGTCGTCGGCTCCACCTCCCGCCAGACCAAGCCGTCCTGGACCAGTGCGCGCAGTGTCTGAGCGAGCATCTTCTCGCTGATGCCCCGGATGCTGTCGCGCAACTCGTGAAAACGAAGGTCGCTGCTCCGCAAGGAGATCAGCACCCAGACACCCCACCTGCTGGTCACATGGTCGACCACGTCGCGCGCAGGGCAGTCGGTGTGAAACACCTCATACCGATGGTCCGCCTCGGCCTGCGTCAGCTGCACACCTTCTGCCATGTCCGGAGCTTACCTCTGGGTATGTTCTTACGAAAAGTAAGCCCGCCTCCTAGCGTCAACTGCCCCAGCGCGCAACGGACTAGGAGCTGAACATGATCGTGGTGACCGGAGCTACCGGGAATGTGGGCCGGCCTCTGACGCAGGCCCTGGCCCAGGCGGGCGCGCAGGTGACGACGGTGTCACGGCACGCGGCAGCGGCAGCGGACGGGGCCCGGCACATGCCGGCCGACCTGGCCCACCCGCAGAGCCTCACCGCCGCGCTGGACGGGGCGAAGGCGCTGTTCCTCCTGCTCTCCGGCGACCTGCACGCCCCCGAAGCCAGCCCGGCCGACATCATCGACCTGGCCGCGGCCAGCGGGGTCCGCCGGGTCGTCCTGCTGTCATCGCAGGGCGTGGCGACCAGGCCGCACGGCGTGTCGCGGATCGCGATGCGCGCAGTGGAGGACGCGCTCAGAGAATCCGGCCTGGACTGGACCGTCCTGCGACCGGGCGGCTTCGCCTCCAACGCCCTGGCCTGGGCGGAGTCCGTCCGCACACAACAGACGGTCGCCGCACCCTTCGGCGACGTCGGAGTCCCCATCGTCGACCCGGCCGACATCGCCCAGGTCGCGGCGGCCTGCCTGCTCGACGACCGGCACACCGGCACAGTCCTGGAACTGACCGGACCCAAAGTGATCACACCACGTCAGCAGGCGCAGGCCATCGCCGCCGCACTCGGCTCACCGGTCCGCTTCCACGAACTCACCCGCGAGCAGGCCAAGGCCGCGATGACCCAGTCCGTGCCACCGGCCCTCGCCGACGACACCCTGGACATCACCGCCGCCCCCAACCCCGCCGAACTGCGGATCAGCCCGGACGTGGAACGAGTCCTCGGCCGCGCCCCGAGCCCCTTCAACGACTGGGTCGCCCGTAACATCACCGCCTTCCGCTGACACACAACACAGCAGAAGGGCACCACCGGCCCCGGCCCGGCCGGCTTCACCGCGGCAGGACGCACCCACGCCGCCGCCGCCGCGCGATCCACCGCGCGAAAAAAGACCCGACGGCACACAGGACGCTGCACCCCTTCTGCCGCGGTCACCTCAGCCCCACCCCAGCAGCAGACAGGAACGAGGGCCAACAAGAACATGGCGCTCCGGGACCGCGCCCCCAAGCGGCCCGTCCCACTATGTTTGACAGAACACGAACGCGTTGTCACCGCCGCCGAACCAGTGGCGCATCAGGCAACGTTCGTCTCTTGGGACGTTGACTGGCAGTTGGCCAGACGTCCGCACCCGGTCGCAGGAAGGGTCCTGTGGCCGCCAGCATCCACGTAGGGTGCTCGGGTGTTCAATCGGCTTGAGGTCAGTGCGTTGCCACCGGGTCCCCGATGGGCTGCCCAGCTGCAGTTCCGAATCGACGGCGAGGAACTGGTGGCACAGGCGGTCGGAGAGGCAGGCCGCGGCCCGTTCGCGGAAGAGGCGCTGCCCGACGACGGTCACGGTCCCCTCTGGGCGACCGGCGAGGGGCGACGTGTCGTGCTGGGCGAGCCTGAGTGCACGGGCGGATGCTGTGGCTACCTGTCCGTGTTCGTGCGGCGTCACGGCGGGATCGTGGAGTGGTCCGAGTGGCAGGTGCCCGTAGACACGACACGGCCCCCAGCGCTCCATTTCGACGCCGATCAGTACGACGCCGAACTGACCCGAGCAGCAACAGACCGGTGGTGGCAGGTCTATACGGAGTGACTGACGCGCCGCCGGTCCTGTCCTGGGTGGCGCCCGGCCGTCAGGCAGTGCGGGTGACCCCCGGCGGGCGTTGATGCCTGCCCGGCCACTCCGTCCTATGCGTGACTCAGGCGGTCACCCGCCTGAGCCCGCCCGCCGTGCCTCCGTCCGACGGCGTGATCCGCACCCCCGCCCCGGGCGGGGCCGAGTCATGTGGTGTCACACCGTTCAGCGCGTGGCCGGAAGCGGCGACTGTCCCACTCCCGGGCAATCTGCCGTGCCATCGCAGCAACGTCGAAGCCGGTACAGGCGGTACTGATTGGCGGAAGGGGTCATACCGCCGATCTCAGCGAGTTGCTCCAGCCTACAGGCGCGGTTGCCACGGAACTCGCGTCCACAGGCGAGCAGGAGACGGATCTCGCGGTCGGCGGCCTCCTTGCCCCCGCGGGCAGTGCCGATCGCCACCAGCAGGTCCTCGTCAAGGCCGTCGCATGGAGCCTCAAGGCCGGCGGCGTACTCACTGCGGGCTTGCTGCGCCTGCTCGCAGGCGTCCTCGAACAGGTCCCCGGGCGTGACGCCTCCGGGTTCGGGCAGCGGTCCACGGATGGCCGCGAGGCCACCGATCACATCCATGTTTGCGGATAACGCAAAAACTGCGTTCGCCGCAACGAAGGTTGCAAGCCGCGGCCCCAGCCGATCTCATACGCCCCGCAAGTGGCGTCTGCTCTACGCCACCGCACCCACGGGCGCAAGCCGCCGACGGTCCAAGTCCGGCCGTCTTCGGCGCCCGAGGGGCCCCGTCGGAAGACGGGGCCCCCGGGGCAGCGTCAGCCCAGCCCCAGCCGGGGTATCTCCCGTCCCGGGGAACGGTCCATCACCATCAGCAGGCCGGCCCCGCGAGTCCTGTCGTAGGCGGCCTCGTCGATGACGCCCAGCTGGAACCAGACCGCCCTGGCGCCGACCGCCACAGCCTGGTCGGCGACGCCTCCGGCGAGGTCGGAGTTGACGAACACGTCCACCACATCCACCGGGAAAGGGATCTCCGCAAGGGAGGCGTAGCCCTGCTCACCGTGCACCGACTCGGCCTTCGGATGCACAGGCACCACCCTCTTGCCGATGCGCCGCAGCTTCTCGGCCACGCGGTAAGCGGCCCGTTCGGGGTTGTCGGACAGGCCCACCACGGCCCAGGTGTCCCCGACAGCGGTGAGAATCTGCCCTATTGTCGCGTCATCGCCATACATCGTCATGCCCGGCACCACCGTGCGGCAGTGAGTTCCGCACCAGATACCGCCAACCTCACGATCATGGGGAGTGCCAGGTCTGTGGACTTCGTCAGCCGCATGAGGAAACATTAGCCAACTTGAATACTGTATGCAATAGCTCTGCACTAAAGAGACGACCCAGGCCCCACGCCACGCACGCACGCACGCACGCGCGCACGCAGCAGACCAAGGACTGGAACACCGACTACGGAACGGCCTGGAACTCGGCGGTGCGCCCCCGCGATCCCGGCAACCTGTGGCCCGCGCCGCACTACGGCACGAAGACCACCTCCACCAAGGACGGCACCGAGACCAAGCTGAAGAACGCCGTCTGCAACGGCACCATCACCCTCTCCGCCGCCCGCAGCGCCATCAAGAACAACTGCACCACCGCACTCCAGGTCACCGGCGTCGGCTGACCTCCAGTGAGGTCGTAGACCCCGCCCGGTGACCGATTCCAAGGGATCGGCCGCGCGCATGCGACGAAGAAACCCAACATCATTGCCTCAAGACAGAGTTGGACTCCCTCACCACCGCACTCAGGCCGGTGACGCACTGGCAGCGGTAGCCCGTGGACGGGGGGCATCCAATCCACCCGCCGCCAGACCGACACGCTGCCAGCCACCCGCGCAGCCGCCCGAAGACCAACGCACTGCCGGTGCCGTTCGCAACGGCGGCCATCGACGCCCAACCGAACGGCAAGCGGGCTCGCTACCACCCTTCATACCCCGTGAACTGCGGAAAGGGGCTGGGGCCGATTCGGGGCGACACTACGGCCGGCCTCCTCTGTCACGCTGATGACTCGCCGCCTGGTGTCCCGTCTCACGAGACCTTGCCTCTGTCTCACCTGGCCTTGTTCAGTTCGCATTCCGGGGACAAGGCCAAGTGAGACTGTCCATGTCGGCCTCGGACTCCTATCCCCAGCGGCGCGGCGCCTTGTCGGGCCGAACGAGTGAGGCCCGGGGGTTCAGTTCCTCGTCGAGGGCGCTGGGGCGTCCGCCGGCCCTGCCACATCCACGGGTTCCAGCACGAAGACAGGGATCACACGGTCAGTCTTCTCCTGGTATTCGGCGTACGGCGGATACGCGGCGACCCTCCCGCTCCCACCACTCGGCCTTCTCGTCCCCGGTGATCTCACGGGCCGTCATGTCCCGGCGTTCGGCCCCGTCCTGGAGCTCCACGTGCGGGTCGGACTTGACGTCGAAGTACCAGACCGGGTGACGCGGGAAGCCAGCCTTCGAGGCCGCGGCCGCGTACCGCCCCGCGTGCTCCACACGCATCAGCGGGATCTTACGGATCTTGCCGCTCTTCGCGCCGCGCGTCGTGACAATGACGACGGGCAGGCCCGTGTCCCAGAGCGTCGTCCCCTGCGTGCCGCCCGAACCCTCATACAGTTCGACCTGTTCGCGCACCCACTGCGCCGGACTCGGCTCGTACTCGCCCTCAAGAGGCATCGTGGTCACCCCGTCGCCGCTTACGGACCATGCTGCGCAGCCCAACACAAGCCCGGCGCGCAGGCGAGACCGCCGTTCCCGCTCTGCCGCCGGACACGGATAAAGACCGGAGCCAGGTCAGGGCGCTGCGGTCCGGCGGCCAGCAGCCCTGGAAAATGCGCCCAGCCGACAAGTCCAAGTGACACGGCAAAGTTCCGGTATCTCACCCGACCACCTTGTGCCGGACCGGCGTCCGCTTCCCTCGCCCACCGCCCGCTCCACCTTCATGCCTCCGCAGGATTCTGATTGTTCTGCTCTTGCGCCTGCGCCCAGGTGATCGCCCATTCGTTGAGTGGTTGTAGGGCGTGACTGAGTGCTGCCCCCAGGCGAGTGAGCTCGTAGCCGTTGGCTGAGGGGGCGATGATCCCGTTTGTCGTGAGTTCGCGAAGCCGCTGGTAGAGGACGCTGGATGACAGTCCTTCGCACCGTGCCAGCAGCGTGCGGGCGCCGAGAGGACCCGCACGCAGCTCCCAGAGAATGCGCAGCGCCCACCGACGGCCGAAGAGGTCCATCGCGGCCATGATCGGACGGCCGGTCGTCGATCCACGAACCGGTGTTCCTGGGCGCGGTGTCGGCATGACCCTCCTTGTGTTTCGTTATTCGAAACACTAGCATCCGTGCCGTGTTTCGAATTTCGAAACAACCTCAACGGGAGCGCCGATGTCGCGAATAGCCCTGCTGGAACCGCCGTACACCGACGAGGCCGGCGCGCTGCTCGCGCGCATGATGCCCGGGGACGTGCCGCCGATCGGGCTGTTCCGGATGTTCGCCAGAAACCTCCCGATGGCCGACGCCATGCACGGATGGGGGCGCTATGAGCTGGGCCGACAGCTGACCCTGACCATGAGGGAGCGCGAGATCGCCATCGACCGGACATGCGCGCTGTGCGGCTGCGAGTACGAGTGGGGCGTGCACATGATGACGTTCGCCGAGCGGGTCGAGCTCACCCGCGAGCAGGCGGCATCCCTGGTGCACGGCGGCCCCGCTGACGCGTGCTGGACGTCGGAGCGGGAACGGCTGCTCATCCTCGCCGTCGACGCGCTGCACGAGCGTTCCGACATCGATGACGCGCTGTGGACACGACTCGTGTCGGTCTTCGACGAGCTCCAGCTGCTCGATCTGCTTCTGCTGTGCGGGTGGTACCACGCCGTCAGCTTCGCCGCGCGCGCCACGCGCATGCCGCACGAGCCCGGCGCGCCTCGCTTCGCCGACTTCCTCCCCATCACGACCGCGACCAACCGGTGAGCACTACCCGGGAGCGCTCCGAGGCGCGGCTGCTGGTCCCCTCGCTGATGTTCATCGCTCTGGTCGCGGCGGCGGTCGCAAGCCTCGGGACGCCGCTCATCACCAGCGTGGCGACCTCGTTCCACGTCTCGCTCGGCAGCGCGCAGTGGACGCTGACCGTCGCGCTGCTCAGCGGCGCCGTCGCCACGCCGGTCCTGGGCCGGCTCGGAGCCGGCCCGCACCGGCGGGCCACGATCCTCGCCACGCTGGCGGTCGTCGTCGCCGGCAGCGCGCTCACCGTGCTGCCGCTGCCGTTCGCGTGGATGCTGGCCGGCAGGGCGGCCCAGGGCGTCGGGCTCGGGCTGACAGCGCTGATGATGGGAGTGGCCCGGGACCACCTCCCCGAGGAGCGCAGCGCGGCCGTGATCGCCCTGATCTCGGTGGTCTCGATCATCGGGGCCGGCGTCGGCTACCCGCTGGCCGCACTGCTCGCCGAGCTCGGCGGGGTAGGGGCCGCCTACGGCCTCGGCCTGGTCGTCACCGCCGCCGCCCTCCTGACCGCGTGGCGCTCCATGCCCGAAGCCCCCGAAGGCCGCTCCGCCCACGTGGACGTGGCAGGCGCGGTCGTCCTGGCCGCTGCGCTGCTCCCGGTGCTGTTCCTCGCCGGCGAACGAAATCTGTGGAGCCGGCACCTCGCCGTGGCGGCGGGCCTCGCCGTCGTCGCGGTCGTGCTGCTCTGCGTCTGGGCCGTCATCGAGCTGCGCAGCACGACGCCCCTGGTCGATGTGCGGGCGGTGCGGCACCCCGCGGTCGCCGGGGCGAACCTCGCCATGTTCGTCGGCGGGATCGGCATGTACCTCCTGCTCACGCTCATCACCCGGTACGCGCAGACGCCGCACGGCGCCGGCTACGGCTTCGGGCTGACGACCTTCGTCGCCGGGCTGGTCCTCATCCCGTTCTCGGTGCTGGGGTTCGTCGCCGGCAAGCTCACGCCGCGGGTCCGGACGCGGATCGCCGACCCCCTGCTCCTGGCCGGCAGCGCCGTCGTGGTCGGCGGCGGGTTCGCCCTGTTCGCGGCGGCCCGGTCGGACCTGGCCGAACTGTTCGCGGCGATGGGCGTGCTCGGCTTCGGCGTCGGCGGTTTCTCGGCCGCGATGCCCGGCGTCATCCTGGCCGTCACCCCCAAGAGCGAGACGTCGAGCGCCATGAGCTTCAACTACGTCGTCCGCAGCGTCGGGTACTCCCTGGGCAGCGCCATCGGCGGCCTGATCCTCGCCGCGGGCACCGGCCCCGGCCACCTCTTCCCCGACGACAGCGCCTACACCACCGCGGCGCTGGTCGGCATCGGCGCCATGGCGATCACGACGCTGACAAGCCTCGCTCTCGCCCGCCGGCGCTCGTCCGAGACCAACCCGTAAGTCAGATGCACTCATCCCAACACTGGAGGTTCCATGCCCAAGGGCTACTGGGTCAGCGTCTACCGCACCATTTCAGACCCTGAGAAGCTGGCTGCTTACAACAAGCTGGCCGCTCCGGCCGTCAAGGCCGGGGGCGGTCGAACCTTCGCCCGTGGCGGTCGGGTCGTCGCACACGACGCTGGAATCGCCGAGCGCACCGTCCTAGTCGAGTTCGACAGCTTCGAGCAGGCCGTCGCGGCGTACGAGAGTGCGGCCTACCAGGAGGCGCTGGTCGCCCTCTCCGACGGCGTCGAGCGCGACTTCCGCATCGTCGAAGGCATCGACTGACCGAGGTCCAGTCGGATCTTCACGCTCAACTTGACTGCCGCTGACGAGGTCAGCGCCGACTGTCTCCAGGGGCAAGCAAGCTGGTGACCTCGGCGATTGCCTCCGCCGAGGGGTGGAAATAGCGCCGTACGTTCTCCGGTTTCTTGTGCCGTGACTTGGCCATAAGCATCGGCAGGCTGGCTCCGGCCTCGCTGAGATGAGTGAGCCCGGAGTGGCGCCGTTCGTGCAGGTCCCAGCCCGCGCCCTGCACGCCAGCGAGTGCCGGGTCCTCCAGCTCGCCAGACAGCCCTACCACCGCTGGCTCGAACGGCCGGTGACCAATGCCGTGCTGGAGGAGGCCTACCGCACGAACGCGTTGTTCGACGCCCATCGTGAGGATCCGGAGTTCGGCTACCGATTCCTGGCCGATGAAGCCCGCGGCGCGGGATCGGTCATGGCCGACAGGACGGCGTGGCGGATCTGCCGGGACAACCGCTGGTGGAGTGTGTTCGGGAAGAGGCGCGGCAGGATCGAAAAGGCCGGTCCGCCGGTGCACGACGACCTGGTCCGCCGTGACTTCACCGCGGATGGCCCCAACCGGCTGTGGCTCGCCGACATCACCGAACACGCCACCGCTTGGATTCCAGTAGTCGTCGCAACGATCGAAGCTACGAGGCGTCCAGTAAAGCAGCCAGGCGCTCGGACGGGGTATCCCATTTGGGTGCGGATCCTTTGGAGGGAACAATCTCGGATGCCTGGGCGGGTGAAGGGCCACGAGAATGGTGCGATGCGGTCGCCCGATTTCACGGAGGACGAATATGCGAGAACTGTCGAAAGTCTGCGCGGTAGGCGCCTTGTAGGAGTGACCTACTACCCGCTGAGCTGCGGTGACGATGGCGCCGAGGCCGAGGAGTGGGACTTTGGCGTGTGGCACCAGCCCACGATGGGCGTCGGCCTGCTCGCCGATAACGGCAATCGATACTCGGCAGTGTGGGGCAACAGTTTCGACTGCTACGGCCTGGAGATCTTCCAAGAGCCCATGTCCAGTCAATTGACCATGATCGGACAGCCCGGAGGGACGCCAGCCGTGGTTGTAACTGACCATCCTTCCTGGTCAGGGCTCATCGGGGTCACGCTCGTGGGCGCCGACATACTCTGGTCCGAGGGTGACTACGGACTCCGAGTGCCGGTCGCTGTCGAGCTTCGTGCACCTGCTGCCACAGCGTGGCTTGTCGCGGGGCGTCCAGCACAGTGGCCACCAGACGGACGTTTCTGCCTCGGAACTGACGACGTAATGACCGTCTTCACGCGCGAGTTCGCTGGCACCGTCGGTCTCCCTTTGAAGTAACTGTCGGGATCAAGCGGTGAGGCTGTAGTTGTGCTGGTCAGGGCTGGGGTAGAGGCGTTGGTGTTCGCGGGCCGTGTGGAAGATCCAGTAGTCCTCGAAGTCGCCATTCGTGATCAGTGCGCGGAGTTGGAGGACGGCTTCTGCGCCGTCGAGTCCCCAGCGGGCTCCGGTGATGTCGAGGCGGTCGGCGATCAGGTGGCGGCAGGCGCCTTCGACGGCGCCGGTGGCGATCGGCCACCGACTGCGAGGGCGGTGTCGTAGTGGAGCTGGTCGAGGTGACCGGTGAGGTAGCGGTGGCAGGTCGGGACGGCCTCGCGACGGGCGGCGGGAAGCTGTTCGGCTGCGGCCTGGAGGGTCATCTCGGCGGCGGCTCGGCCGGCGTGTCCGGCGAGGATCGCGGTGAGTTTGTCCGCGGCCCAGGTCTCGGCCTCGCGGCTGCCGACCGGGTGGAAAGCGTGCGCGGCCGTCCAGCAGTACTCGGCAACATGCACGAAGTCGAGCAGGACATGCAGGCGGATGCCGCGGCGGGCGGCTTCGTCCTGGATCAGGTCGAGTTGGTGGCGGGCGCCGTCGACGAGCACGATCCAGTCCCGCAGATGCTGCAGGTCGCGGGCCTCGGCCTGGTCGAAGGCGTCGGCGATGACCTGCTCCGGAGGACGGATCACCGAGGCGGTGCACCATTTGCGCTCCGCTTTCGGGCCCGGCCTCGGCCTCCGGCTCTCGCTGCGGCCACCCGGCGGATGCACGATGTCGTGCGGCCGGCGCGAGGCAGGCGCGGTGTCGAAGACACAGGCCACCGTCGCCATGCGCTTGCGGTTGGGTTTTTCTCCCGGAGCCAGCCGCCCGGCCGCCACGCTCCGGGCCGCGGCCCGGCGGGTGGCCTCGCGCAGGGCTTCGGGGCGCATCACCACGCCCTTGCCGTCGACCTGGAGGACCAGCGGCATCTCGCGGGTGCACGGGGTGGGGATCTTCACCGTGTAGTAGGCGGCGATGTCGACGGCCGCAGCGATCACCAGCTCTTCGAGGCGGCGCTTGCCCAGCACTCTCCCGCACCGTCGCTCGATCGCGGCCTGGGCCTGGTCGAACGAGCCTCTCACGGCTTCCAGGACCGCAAGCCGGGCCAGCCCGCGCGAGTGCCGGCCCGCGGGCAGCGACAATGCTTCGTCGGCCGGGTGCACGTTGGACACGCCCCGGCCGCGATAGGCGATCCTGTTCACCCGGACCGGCCCGAACACGCAGGTCAGCGAGCGGGGGTGGTTGCTCTCCCGCCAGGTCCGCGGCTGTCCTTCCGGCCCGCGCACCACCGGCCGTCCCGCGCTGACGCGGGCCGCCGCTTCTTCAGCCCTCGCCCGCAGGTCGAGGTGATCCTGCATCAGCTGCCTCAGCAGCTCGCGCCCTTGCTGCTCGAGCAGGCCCTCCAGCTCGTCATGGGCCATGTCCCGCGCCGGGGCGCCGGCCAGCGTCGAGACGAGGCGTTCGAAGGCACCACGGGAGGCGGCATAGGCACCAGGCTCGAATAAGGCGTCATAGGGTTCCATCTGGGGCTCTTCTTCGGCTCTTCTTGCGATTCGTTCGGTTGGCACCTTCGAATCTACGGAGAAGAGCCCCTTGGTCACCGGGAGTTGACGTGGTCGGCGTCCCCGTCGTGGCGGGCCAGGGTGAACCGTCCCGGCGCGTCCTCGTCCAGCCAGCCCCGTTCCACCAGACGCTTCAGCTTCCCCCGTGTCCCCTCGATCTTCGCCGTCGTTGCCTCCAGCCCGATCCGCGGCACGATCTGCTTGGCCTGCAACGGACCCGGAGCATCGGCGACGATCTCCACGATGTCCCGGTATACGTCCGGCAACACCTGAGCGACCAGGCCCTCCCGCCACGGCGGCACCGCCATCACCCCGATGCCGTGAGGCGCCGGCGCTTCCTTGGGTTCCGGCGGGTCGTGCACCTCTGCCTCCGGCGCTTCCTCCGCGGCCGACAACTCCGCCAGCACCTGCATCACGGTCTCCCGCGTGATCTCCAACCGCGACAGATCCGCCCGGGCCTTCTCCAGCCGGACAGCCAACTCCGCAGCCTCGGCCTGCAGTTCTTCCACCCGTTGTCGAGCCGCGGCCTCCCGCGCCTGGAGTTCTTCCGGCAACGACACCATGGCACCCCACCTCCACCTCGCCACGGTAGAAGTACGACGGCACCGCCCACACGTCAATCAGCGTCTTCCCAGCTCAGCTGTCCCTCGAAAGGATCCGCACCCTACCGACTTTGACCCCTGGTGCGGCTCGGCTGGATCCCCCCGATATCTAGGTCCAGTCCTCCTCATCGTCGTCGTCAATGGGTTCGGGCTCCCGGCTGTAAGCGAGGTCCAGGACGTACCGTTCGGTGACGGGGCAGTTGTTCCATGCCTCGGTGAGCCAGTCGTCGGGGGCGTCTTCGGGGAGCTGGGCGATGGTGGTGTCGTAGTAGTCGCCTGCCGCTCGCCGGTTGGTCCACCAGGCGTGGCCCACGTAGACGCCTGGACGGGGCAGGATGACGTCGTCGGGGGCCGGGCCGCGGTCGAGCTGTCCCACCACGAGGATGCCCGTCTCGGACTCGAGGCTGATGTCGACGTGGCCTTCGGCATCGGCCGGCGGCTTGGGCGGAGTCTCCCAGATGCGGATGGTGATCTGGACGGGCATGTCGGGTTGCAGGCTGAGGAGGTACAGGTGGTAGCCGTTTCCCGCCACCACCTGCACCTCGGCGGCCTTCAGGGCGGCGCTGTCGCCGAGGAAGGCGTCCGCGTCGTAGACCTCCAGGACGCGGCGGCCGGGTGTTGCGGTGACGTGATGCTCGGCGATAAGCGCCATGGCCAGTCGGAGCCTTTCAGCTAGTTCGTGATCTTCACGTAGAAGGGGTCGCCGTTCAGTACTCGGTTGAGTGTGTACACCGCGTTGATGTACTCCCCGCCCTTGCGGTTGTCCGGGCCGTCGATCAGCCGGACAGAGAAGCGGTTGTCGCCCTTCGTGGAGCCTTCCTCAGTGGAGGCGAAGGGGTACTCGTCGCATTCCAGGCCGCTGCCGGTGTAGTCCCCCCAGACCTTCTTGCATTCCTGGATAGACTTCTTGCGGTTGGCGTCAACCTTGTCCGGATCAATGACCCGGTGCAGGGGTTCCTTCGCTCCGGGGATCGTCTTGCCGGGCCACGAGGGGAAGGTGCGCTCGGGCCGGTTCAGGGCGTCGTAGATGTGCAGGGCACTTTCCTTGGCTTCGGGATCCTTCTGGCTCATGACCAGTTCTACGTGGGCGGCGGTGAAGACGGTGCCCTTGTAGGTCGATAGCTTTTCGCGGAACTCAGGTCGAGCGTGGATCAACACCGCTCCGAGAACACGGCAGTCCACGACCGCCGACCTCAACTCCGCTTCTGAAACACGCCCGTTCGCCGCGCGCCCCGCGCGCGGCCCGGACATCATGCCGCCATGAGCGACGAGCAACCCGCACCAAACGACGCCCCTGGTGGCACTGGGCCCTAGCCGCAGCCGGCACACGTGTCTGCTTCTTTCCCCAAACGGCTGGATAGAGCGGGCCATTGATGCTATCTGTGGAGGAACCAGGCAGATGACGGCGGGGGGTTGACGTGCCACCGAAGTGGAGGGCCGTCATCATCGTCGTGGCCGTGGCGGGAATCGTGTCCACTCCCCTGTTCTGGTTGCTGAACAGCCCGGACACGGGCCAGCTGGTCGCCGCGTCGGTGCAGGGCCTTGTTGCAATCGCCGCATTTGTGTGGGCTCTGATGCAGCCACCGGCAGGTCCCTCTCGTCCTCCCTCGGCCAACTCAGCCGCCGCGGACCGTGCTGCGCATACCGGCGGGGCCGAGGCCCGTGACGGTGGAAGCGCCGCCACGGGCATCCGGCGCGCCGCCGGAAGCGAAGGCGGAAGCGCTGTTGCCGAGCACACCGGAGATGCGACGGCGCACGGGCCGGGAAGCAGCGCCAGCACCGGCATCGAGTACACCTGACGGGCCTGGCGCCCAAACGGAACGAGGGTCCCCGTCCCATGACCGCACCAGAGTCCCAGGAACCCTCTCCCCCGAGTGCGCAGCCGCCTGCGACGGGAGCCGCCGCCCCAGCAACGCCACCTTCAAGTCCCGCGGTTGTCGTCGTGGGATCGGGCGATGCCACCGCTTTAGCAGGCGCCCAGGCGGTGACGGGCTACCGTGGGCTGCCGCCGGAGGCCGTGGTCACCGCGGCCGGCGGACCAGGCCGGGTCGAGTGGACGGGCAATGCCCATGCACGGGACGGGGCGATCGCCAACACCGGCCACATCGGAGCCCTCACCGTGGTGCAGGCTCCCCGCCCGCCGGTCTCGCTGCCGCACATCGTGGGATCTTTGCCCCCGCGCTCCCATCCGTTCCGTCGCCGTCGCAGGGTGGGCCGACTGCATGGGCCCCTGCCCGCGAGAGCAGCGGAACCCTCGTGTTACGTGCTCACCGGCATGGGCGGTACGGGCAAGACGCAGGCGGCCGTCAATGCGGCCCGGCAGGCCTGGCAAGACCGGCAACTGGACCTGCTGGTCTGGGTGAACGCCGCCTCGCGCCAGGCCATTCTCGAGGCCTATGCACAAGCCGGCAGCGACGTACTGGGCGTCGACCCTGCCCTGCCGGAGCTGGCTGCCCGCCGCTTCCTGGCCTGGCTGGAGCACGGGCCGGTCACGCCCGAGCAACGCTGGATGGTGATCCTGGACGACCTCAACGCGCCGGAGGACCTACGCGATCTGTGGCCGCCGGAAACTCCCTACGGCCGCACAGTGATCACAACTCGTCGGCGCGACGCCGCGTTGCTCGGCCGGGCCGAAGTGATCGACGTGGACCTGTTCTCTCCCGGGGAAGCGGCCGCGTACCTGCAAGCCGGTCTCGCCGCGCATCACCGCCCAGCATCCGAGACCGAGTGTGCCGCGCTGGCCGGCGCCCTCGGTCACCTACCGCTGGCTCTGTCTCAGGCGGTCGCCTACCTGGTCGACGCCGACGAAGACATTCCTGCCTACCTCGCCCGGTTGGCCGACCATACGCGGCGCCTGGCCGATCTGCTGCCCGAGCATGACAGCCTGCCCGACGGGCAGCACGCCACCGCGGCCTCGGCCTGGGCGCTGTCGGTCGAGCGGGCCAACCAGCTGCGCCCACGCGGGCTGGCGGGACCCGTGCTCACACTCATCAGCGTGCTCGACTCCCACGCCGTCCCCGAGACTGCCCTGACCTGCCAGATGGCCCGGGCCTTCGCCGCGCCTGCGGCGGCGCCCTCCGCGGTATCCGGCACTCCCCGGCCTGCCGCTGCTGTTCCGGCCGAGGACGAGGTGCGCGCCGCGCTGCGCGTCCTGCACCGTCTCCACCTCATCGAGCACACCTCAAACGACCCGTATGCATCGGTGGCCATACACCCGCTCGTCCACCGCGCCCTGCGCGACGACCTCACCGACCCCGAAAGCACCGCGCAGACAGCCGCAAACTGCCTGCTCGAGGTGTGGCCTCCCCTCGAGCAGGACACTGGCCTCGCCCGCGCCCTGCGTGCCAACACCGAGGCACTCATCCGCCACAGCGGGGCAGCCCTGTGGCGTCCCCGCCTGCACAGTGTGATCTTCCGCCTCGGGCGCAGCCTAGGCGAAGCTGGCCACCACGCCGCGGCCGCGGCCCACTTCCATCGGGCCTCAGAGGCGGCGGACCAGTATCTCGGCGCCGCACATGGCGACACCCTGGCCGCCCGGGGCCACCATGTGCGCTGGCTGGGCGCATCCGGCGAACCCGCCCAAGCGGCCCGCCTGGCCGCGGATCTGATCGCCGACATCACCGCCACACGAGGCTCCGACCACGACGACACCCTGGCCGTGCGTGCCCAGCACGCGCACTGGACCGGAGTGGCCGGCGGTCCCCTGGCCGCCATGGAACTCACTTCCGCCCTGCTGCAGGACCGCGAACGGCTACAAGGCGCCGACCATCCCGACGTCTTCACCACCCGCGGCAATCTTGCCCGCTGGTACGGCCTTTCGGGCGCGCAGGCGGCCGCGGTACGCGGCTTCAGACAGCTGGTGGCCGACCGCACCCGCGTCCAGGGCGCCGAGCACCGAGACACTCTCACCAGCCGCGGCAACCTGGCCCACTGGCGCGGCGTGGCCGGCACCCCCATCGAAGCAGTACAGGACTTCTCAGCCCTGCTCAATGACCGCACCCGCATCCTCGGCGCCGAGCACCCCGACACGCTGACCACCCGCCGCCAGCTCGCCCACTGGCAGGGACTGGCCGGCCACCTCCAGCAGGCATACGAGGGATACGCATCG
This sequence comes from Streptomyces sp. NPDC058246, assembly GCF_042881985.1. NCBI lineage: Bacteria > Bacillati > Actinomycetota > Actinomycetes > Kitasatosporales > Streptomycetaceae > Streptomyces > Streptomyces sp. NPDC058246. The sequence continues at coordinate 16,639 of NZ_JBHVWZ010000017.1, forward strand.
TTCGTTACCGATCTGGGCCGGCTGCTGGGCTGGCAGCATCCCGACGTTCTCCGTGCCCGTGCCGCCTGCGCCCACTGGCGCGGCACAGCCGGCGACCCCGAGGCTGCGATGAACGAACTCGAGAGCCTCTACGAGGATCTGGGCCATTTCTACGGCCATCACCACCCCGACACCCTCAGCGCAGCCGCCCAACTCGCCCACTGGCAGGGCACCGCCGGATACACCCAGACCGCCGCCGAGCTGACCGGCATGCTGGTGGGGGCCCGTGAACAGCTCCTAGGCCCCGACCACCCCACCACTCTGGACATGCGAGCCCGCCTCGTCCTGTGGTTGGCCGCATCCCGCCAGGAAAGCCGTGCCGCCCGCGAACTCACCGAACTCATTCACGACGAGGCCCGCGTTCACGGCCCGCAGCATGCCCGCACCGGCAGAGCCCGCGACGCGCTGCTTCACCTCCGTCTCTACCCGGGAAACCGCGACGACGGCATCCCGACCACCGGCGCGCTCCTAGAAGCGCTCCTGCACCTCCTCGGCCCCGATCACCCCAGCACCCTCACCGCACGCGACAGCCTCGCCCGCTGGCAGCAGGACACCGACGGCTCCCAACCCTACTTCGGACAGTGACGCCGTCATCACGACTGCGGGCCCCTCAGCAACGTTCGCCAGCGGGACCGCTCTGTCCTTCATTCCAGCCGAAGGGCAGGATCGGCGCATGAGGATTCTGGTCATCGGCGGGACGTGGTTCCTGGGCAGAGCCATCGCGGAGAGTGCGCTGTCGAAGGGGTGGACGGTCACCACGTTCAACCGTGGCCGCTCAGGGCCCGATGTACCGGGCGTGGAGCCCGTGCAGGGGGACCGAACAGTGCGCGAAGACCTCCTGAAGCTGGCTCAGCATGGCCCGTGGGATGCGGTGATCGACACCTCCAGCTCGGAGCTCCCCCCACGGGACGTGCTCCTGGCCACAACATCCCTGCGCAAACACGTCCGTCGGTGGGTGCACATCTCCACCGTCTCGGTCTACCAGGGATGGCCGCACGAGCCGCTGACGGAAGAGTCGCCGCTACTGGAGTGCCCTGCCGACGCCGACGAGTCGTTCGGGTACACGGGCGAGTGCGGCAGCCCTACTCAGTATGGCTTTCAGAAGGCCGGCGGGGAGCGGGCCGTCGCGGAGGTCTTCGGCGAGGCCGCGGTGTTTCTGCGGCCGGGCGTGATCCTGGGCCCCGGCGAGTATGTCGGCCGTCTGCCCTGGTGGCTGGAGCGGGCCAAGCGGGGCGGGCGCATCCTCGCTCCGGCTCCGGCCGACCAGCAGATCCAGCCCGTCGACGTCCGCGACGTCGCGCAGTTCGTTCTTCACCAGGCCGCCGGCTCAAGTAGTGGGGGCTTCAACATCACACATCCCGACGGCATCTCGTTCCGCGGCTTCCTGCGCGAGTGCCTGAGCGCGACAGGCAGCGACGGTACTCCGGTCTGGGTGGACGCTGCGGTGCTTGCCGAGCATGGCGTGAAGCAGTGGACTGAGCTGCCTCTGTGGCGTACCCACGCGGGTGTGTGGGCAGTCGATTCGCGCCGGGCTGTGGAAGCGGGTCTGAGGTGTCGGCCGATCGCGGAGACCATCCGCGATACGTGGCAGTGGTGGGCTGGGGACGGGCGTCCCGTGGACCACCCGAGGTGGGCGGAGCACGGGATCGCCCCAGGGAAGGAGGCGAGTATTCTCGCCTCGCTGTGATCAGGTCTCGATCGCCAGCAGGCTGACGGGCGGGCCGAGCCGGTACGGCGGGGACACGCGGGTGAAGTCCTCGATGCGCTCCCGCAGTTCGGTCGGGAGCGGGGCCCCGTGGTAGGGGGGCCGCGACAGGTGTCGGCCGATGCGGGCGGCCCGTACGACGATGCCGGTTTTCCGCTGGTCGGCGGGCACGTCCCAGACTGGTGCCAGGGCCTCGGCGGCGCCGTCGACGTCGTCGGCCAGGAGCCGGGCGTGTGCAAGGTCGGCGGCTGCGCCCGCTCGGACGTGTGCGGATTGCTCGTCCTGCGGCTTCTCCCCGAGGAGCGCGAGGGCGCGACGTGCCGCAGCCTCGGCCTGTGCGCTGTCCCCGATGAGCAGGGCGGTGGTGCTGTTGGACATAGCCAGGCGCTCTGGTGAGAATCCGAACTCACCGCCCACGGTGTCGTGCAGCTCGTCGCGCAGGTCGTGGTCGCTGTCCTGGGAGTGCCGGATCGCTTGCTGTGTTGAGGTGACGTCGCCGAGGTGTGCGTATGCGCGGGCCAGAATGGCGTGCAGGCGGCTTTGGGCGACGTTGCCGAGGCCTCCGTGGGACAGGGCGCGGTTCGCTTTCGTCACGGCCTCCGTTGTGTTGCCTGTGTGGTAGGCGATGTAGGCGAGGGTGCCGTCGGCGAAGGCCTGCAGGGGCGTGAAGCGTGAACTCTCGCCGTACACGGCGGCCGCTCGGGCGAGGGTTCGGGCGCTTGGGAAGTAGCCCAGGTCGAAGGCGGCGACCGCCAGGAGGGCGGCTGTCTGCCCGTTCAGGACCATCAACGCTTGCTGTTGGACTGGGACCTGTGTCCTGTCGCGCTGTCGCTCGACTTCCTGGCGGAGGCGGTCGGCCTCCTCGTATGCCTTGCCGGCCGGCAGGCCGTGATAACGGCGGGCGAGGATCACCACTTGGTCGCGCAGTTCGTCGATGGTGTTGTCGGAGATAGACGCCGTGGCAGTTGCATCGGCGCCGTCGTGGGCTTCACGTGCAGTCATTCGAACTCGCTCTTCCAGGTCGAACGCGGGTGCCTGGGGATCGTCCTCGGGTGGCAGCCCGAACAGCTGCTCTGCTGTGTGCTCGGGCCATATGGCTTCGAGAATCCGGCAGCTCTCGGGACCGGGCAGTTTGACCAGCTTGCCGCCCGTCCAGCGCCGGAACTGCGTCTCGCCGCAGGTCGGGTTGTTGGGGTCGTGCCCGAAGAGGCGGACACCGATCTCGGTGAACCTCTCCTCGAACCGGCGGTAGGGAAGTCTGTCCCGATCGCACAGCCACGCGAGCAGGGTCTTCGGCTCATTCTTCATTCCGCCCCCAGTCTGCGGTGCCCCGGTCGGTGATCCCTTCCCTGGAAGGGGATACCGCCGTTGCGCTCGACGACAACAAGCCCTGCACAGAAGCCACTTCAAAGCTACTCCGGCGCCATGTCGGTCGCCCTCACGTGGCAAAGAGGACATGTTCCAGGACATGGCGGAGCCATGTGGGGTGGGTGAACGCTGATCGCCAACCTCGCTGAGCGTGCATGACCGAGCACAACCGCGGACCAGGGAGTCCCCCCATGCCCCCCAGAGTTGCCGGATCAACCAGCCTGATGGAGGCGTCCCCGCACCAGCTCGGGGAAACTCCGGACGCCGCCTTCCCGGCCTTCTGCATAGCGTTTGCCTCCGAGCCGTCGTGTGTGAAGGCGGCACGACACATCGCGAAGGCATGGATGCACCGCTGCCGCATGCAGGAGCGTTACGTCGATGAGCTCCTTGTCGTGGTCTCGGAGTTGTGCACCAATGCGATCCTGCACGGTCGGCACGAGTCGGTCTGCTTGCGCGCCCGGATGTCGGCGCAGGGCGGACTGCGCCTTGAGGTCCACGACAAGTCGCCGTCAGCCATCCCCCAGCCCCAGCACGTGGCACCCGGTTCCGAGAGCGGGCGCGGACTGTTCTTGGTCGACGATCTGGTCACGGAACTGGGCGGCGCGTGGGGCTTCGCCGAGGACGGCGCCGTCGCCTGGTGCGAGGTGCCGGCCTCCGCCTTGTTAACCGATCCTGCCGCTTGTGCTTCGGAGAGTGTTCGATGACCGTGCCGGTGCAGCTTCCGACACGCACTCCCGACCGGGGCGTACCCGCCGAGCAAGCCCGCAGGGGCGATCCGACGCTGATGTCCGTGGTTCTCATCAAGCTGCGGGAGTTCGACGGCGACGCCGCCCTCGCGTTGCGCGACGACCTCGTTCGGCTCGCCGAGAGCGTGTGCGCCTGGGACCTCGAACAGCCCGGCTGCATGCCGAAGCCGAGGGTCGTGATCAGCGCGCACGGCGTCCTGCATGAGCAGATCAGCCGCCTGACCCACCACGTCGTGCAGGTCATGGCCGCCACCACGAAGTGCCCGGACGACATCTTCAGCATTGCGAACGCCGCTCTGGGCGAGGCGTACCGCCAACTGCCCGCTCTGGCCGAGGTGAAGACCCCTGAGGCCGCCCAGAGGTTGGCCCGCCTGGTCCCGGCCCTGTATGCCGCCCACGACTGTGTCGCACGGGAGGAATGGTGAGCATCTTCCTGTTACGGCCCGAGCTCCCGGCAGATGCTGCCCCTCTGATGGCGCTGGAGCGGCGTGCGCTCGCGCTGTCCGCGATCGGCCGGCGCACCGCGGAGTTGCGCGCGGAGCTCGGTCTCAAGCGTCTGGGCCCGCTCTGGGAAGGCGTAGCGGAAAAGCTGGGTGTGGACCGGCAGCACGGCCCTTTGCGGCAGGCCGGATTCGTTTTCCGTGCACGCGTGCACGGCATGCTCGACCAGCCTGACCCTGAGGACCCCGGCCCGCTTGCGCCGGACGTCTTCGCTCTCGTTCGCGCCTACGCCCTCGGCAAGACGCAGAAGCAGCACGCGCAGGACTGGGGCGTCCCGATCTGGCAGCTCGATGAGGTCGCCCGCCTGGCCCGCAAGTGCCTGAACGGCGCCTTGACGCAGCCGAACGTCGTCTACCGCGCTCTGCCCCAGTTGCTTCGCGCCATCCAACCGCCCCTACACCCGGGCACCGGTATGCAGGCCGCCGCGCCGTCGGCGCCCCTCCTGCAAAGCCTGTCGACCGAGCTCCCCGGCGACAACAGCGCCCTCTACCTGGCGCGCATCTGGAGCCGGACCAGCGTCACCGCCCTGGGCTGGAAGGGCGACATCCTCAAAGCCACCGAAGTGATCACCCGTCTCGTGGACAACGCGGTACGCCACGGCAAGGCCGACGGCGCGCCCACAGCCCCGCAGATCCTGCTGCGCGCGGCCATCACCGAAGCAGGCGAACTCGTCATCGACGTGAGCGACCTCAACCCGTCCTTCCCTGACTTCTCGGCAGCAGTGCAGGGAGAGCGCGGCCGCGGACTGCAACGGGTCGCCCAGCACAGGGCCCAGCTCACCTGGTTCCTGCACCACTCAGGCCCCGGCAAGACGGTCCGCGCCCAGCTCTTGCCCGAACCCCGGATTCCTGAGCCAGTGCTCCGCCCTGCAAGCGCCGCACACGCCGCGGACTGCCTGGGCAGGCCCACGCCAGCGGAGGCACGCGGATGAAGACAACCATGAGCCCACCCGTCACGCTCGCCATGCCCATCGACGCGCCCCCGCCGGCGCCAGGCTGCGGTGTCTGTACGGCCCTGGCCCAACAGCGGGCCGACGCCATCGCGGCCCAGGACCCCTCTCGTGCGACGGACTGCAACGTCGAGATCCGCAACCACCCCCACCCCAAGCGCCACGGAGGCAGGTCGTGAGCGGCGCCCGGTGGCAGTGGCGCGACTCGGGGAGCGCCTGCGGCCACATGCAGCAGGTCGCCGGCAGCGGCGCGTACCACCGCATCCAGACCGCGTATCGCGCCTACATCGACCACGCCACCACGTGCGATGGCTGCCGGCACGGAGAGGTCCGGTGCGCCAGGGCGGACGACCTGTGGGACGCGTACCGCGCTGCGCGGTCGTAGACCCCCGCCTGTCCCCGTACCCCGTGATCTCTGGGGGCGGGCGGGACCAGGCCCCGGCCGGACCGGAATCCCGGCCGGGGCCGCGCATGCTCAGACCTGCTTGGCCTCAGCGACGCCGCTGTTGAAAGACGCCGCATCGCCAGTACCCGCTGACACCCGCCCGGTAGGCCCCAGCCCTCCACGGGGAGGGCTGGGCCCGTGCCGCCGCTATCGGTGAAGCCCCTGGCGGCCGATCGCCCCGGGCCCTACGTCCGGCTCGGCCGCTCTCCTCCCACGGGGCAGGGCGGCCGGGCACCGTGGCACCACCCGACAGAAGGGCAGGATCGTGACGATCACTCCCGCGGCACCCGCAACACCCACGCGTCTGACATTCCTTGAGCTGGAGATCACCAGCCGCTGTCAGCTCACCTGCTCGTCGCACTGCTACGCCCAGGCCGGACCGACCAAGGGCCACGGCACGATGACCGCCCAGGACTGGCGACGTGTCATCGACGAGGCCGCCGGACTCGGTGTAGAGACTGTGCAGTTCATCGGCGGCGAGCCGACGATGCACCCCGACTTCACCGAACTGGTCGCGCACGCCCTGGCAGCCGGGCTGGGCGTGCAGGTGTTCAGCAACCTGTACCGAGTGCGGCGAGAGAACTGGGAGCTCTTCGCGCACCCGAAGGTGAGCCTAGGGACGTCGTACTACTCCGACGACCCGGCAGAGCACGACGAGATCACCGGCCGGAAGGGATCCCACGACTCCACCCGGGCGAACATCGCCGAAGCGGTGCGCCGCGGCATCCCCGTCAAGGTCGGCATCATCCAGATGCGCGACAGCCAGCGCACCGAAGAGGCCCGCACCGAGATGGAAGCCCTCGGCGTCAAGCGGGTGCACGTCGACCGGGTGCGTGCCGTGGGCAACGCGGCGAGGACGGCGGCCCTGCCCTCTCCATCGGAGCTGTGCGGGCGCTGCGCGCAGGGGAAGGCGGCGATTTTGCCGGACGGCACCGTCGCCCCGTGCGTGCTGGGCCGTTTCCTTTCCGCCGGCGACGTGAAGACGGCCGGACTCGCGGCAGTGCTCGCCGGGCAGCAGTGGGCGCAGGTCGCTGCCAGTATCCCGCGCCGGCACCGGGACGGATGCACGCCCGACGAAGACTCCTGCATGCCCTCCCCCGGCAAGGTGTCGGCCTGCAACCCTGATCAGGACGGGTCGGACTGCAGTCCGGCCGAGACCCCGGCCTGCGAACCGGCATACGAGTAGGAGGCCTCCATGGACTGGCAGACGCACGCCCGACGCCTGGCCGCCGACGTGGTGCGGCCCGAGTCGCGTTGGTACGAACCGCTCGCCACCACACCCCGGCACACGTTCGTGCCCCGCTGGTGGACGCACGGTTCGCAGGCGTGGGAACTGCACGACGGTGCCGCCGACCCCGAGGCATGGATGCAGGCCGCCTACGCGAACCGGACACTCGTGACGCGTCTCGGCCCGGTCCACGCCGACCACGCCGAGCCCGGCGCGATCCTCGCGAGGGGCACCCCGACGTCGTCATCGACGCTGCCGGGCCTGGTGGTCACCATGTACCGGCACGCGATGATCACCGACGACTCACGCGTGCTGGTGACGACCGGCACCGGCTACGGCACCGCGCTGCTGTGCCGACGGCTCGGTGACGAGCAGGTCACGACCGTGGACGTGGATGCGCACCTGGTCAAGGTCGCGGGTGAACGGCTCGGCTCCATCGGGCTGCACCCGCACACGGCCGTCTGCGACATCACCGGTGACCTGCCGGGGCACTACGACCGCATCGTGTCCACCGTGTCCGTACGGTCCATCCCCCTCTCCTGGCTGGCCGCTCTGCAGGCCGGCGGCCGACTCGTCACCACACTCGCCGGAACCGGCCTGATCGTCACCGCAGACAAGACCGAGGACGGCGGAGCCATCGGCCGCATCGAGCCCGACCCGGCGGGGTTCATGCGCACCCGGCACGGCGACGACTACGACGACCGGCCAACAGACCAGGTGTGGCAGACGGCACGGCACGCCGACGGCGACACCGTCACCACCAGCCGCTACCCGCTGCTGTACGTACCGGATTCGTGGGAGGTGATGTCGGCGCTCGAACTCACCATCCCCGGCATCAGCCACCGCACCAGCACCGATGGAGATACGCGCACCGTGTGGTTGCTCCACCCCGACGGTTCGTGGGCCCGCGCGAGCGCGACCGGATTCCTGGACTCGCCCACGGTGCACCAGGGCGGGCCACGGCATCTGTGGGACGAGCTCGAACGCATCCGCCACCGGCTCAACAGAGAAGGGGGCCTGCCGGTGTACGGAGCGCAAGTGCGCATCGACCCGGACGGCACCATGCACCTCACCCGCGGCGGCTGGTCGGCAACCATCACCGCCTGACCGCCCAGGCGAACACGAGGCGTACCAGGCCAGTCGCCAACTGATCACACATCCCCTGGACCCGCCGGTCCGCGCCCCCGTAGCGGATCAGCGGTATGCCCCTGTCCCTGGCCTATCCCCCACCCCTAGGCCGGGACGGGGCACTGCCATGTCCACGGCCGCCCGGCCCTCGTATCGTGCGGCCGTGACCGCCACCAAGGCGTAGCGCTCGAAGTGGTCGACGGTCACGCTCGAGGGCAGCACCCTCCACTATGGCGGCTACGCGCAGACCCGCGCTGTGGACATTGTCCTCTGGGAAGCACAGCAGGCCGCCCAAGCCCTCGGCTGCGAAGTCCGCCCGGTCATCGCCATACACGGCGCCAAGATTCCCGCACCCGCGGCCACCTCGAAACCAGAGGCGTCACCATCGTCGAAGCCAAGCGTTTGCCCGGCCTGCTGCAAAACCTCCGCCCCCAGCCCGAATGGACCACCGACCGCATCACCACCATCGAAGAGCCCCCGAGCGTTCCCTGTACCCGCGAAGATGGGCCCACTGCCGTGCCAGCGTTGGTGACGACCGGGTCTGCTCCCCGCACCCGCGCACCTGGGGTGCGGCAGGCGGCACATCCCAGCCTGCGGCGTGCGCACCGCCCCTCGCGCGCCTTCGGGCCCTCCAACCGCCAGATGTTCGAAACGGCTTTCTCCCGGTGCAGGCTGGTTATTCCTCATCGGCGGTATACATGCCAGGCAGAGGAGGCACAGAGGCGCTGACGGTCACGGACGATCCCCAGTAGGTGCATCCGGTTCGCCACCGCCAGCCGACGAGTTGGAATGGGCTCGCTCGCAGCGCGGTTGACGCCCCTCATAGAGACGGACGCACGCTGCGATCCCGGCTCCGGCCACTGTCACTACTGCGGTTGCGCGGTCGGGGTCGAGCACGTCACCGAGTACGAGTCCGCATGCCACTGCGGTGATACCCACCACGCCGGCAGCCCACGTCGCCCGCTTCTTCCCATTCATCACCTCTGCCGCCTTTCGCTGCTGGTTCGGGCCGGCACGCGCTTGGTCGCGCGGGCACGTTCGCATCAGAAATGGACCATGCAGGAGGGTGTTCCGTCCGTTTTTGGATCAAGCTGGAACGGATCGGCACAGCCGGGCACACTGTCCGCTAGCGTGGAACACGCAGTGACCCGAAAAGCGCAGTGTGTGAGGACCCCGTGGCGGTACCAGAACGTTCTGAGGGCAGCAGTTACGGTGCGGGCTCCGCCGCCGAGCTGTTGGACCGTTTACGCAAGGCTGCGGGGACACCGTCGCTCCGCGAAATCCAGGCTCGCACGGACAAATTGATGAAACGTCACCAGGCGGAAGCCTCCGTACGCCTGCCTCATCCACACGAACAGCCCACGAGAGTGCCTTTTGCCAACCTCAGCCGCCTCTTCAACGGCGAGCCGCTCACCCAATGGACCCAGGTCTACTCGACGTTATGGGCATTGTGCGGTGCACAGCAGCGCCCGCCGCAAGAGCAGGTGGAGGCCCTGTGGCGCTTATGGACTGCACGGAACAACGCCGAAGCCAGTGGCAATGACCGCGATTTGGCCGACTACCGACGGCAAGTCCGCGACGCCTGCGGTGAATTTCTGCGGGAGCCTGCGCTGCCGCTCATGGCCTGGCGGCCTTCCCTCGGATCAACTGACGCTCGGAAGGCCCTGCGCGCATGGCTGGCTTCGAAGCAACGTCTGGGCACAATCGTGGGCGGCGTCGGGTATGGAAAGTCGATGCTTGCCGTGTGGCTGGCACATGAACTGGCCCAGGAGCCGACTGGCCCCATACCTGTGCGCGTGTCCGCGCGCCGAGTGCTGGACGATGCGGGCAAGAGCGGGAGCGTCGACGCTGCGGTCAGTGACGTGGATGCGTCCCTGCTTCGGTTTGCCCATCCGCCGCTCCCTACACAGCTCAGGGAAGGTATCAGCAGTGGGGCCGTCGACGCTGTGGTCTTCCTCGATGACCTGGATGAAGTCGGTTCGCTGACCGCTACGGGCTTCGACTCACCACGCCGTGTGCTCCGCCAGGCATTCACCTCCCTCAAGCAGAACGTCCGCATCGTCGTCTGCTGCCGCGCGGTGGCGCTCAACTACCCCGATTCCAACCCTACAAGCGCACTGCGGACTCTGATGGAGGAGACCGAGTGCGCAGTTCGGCAGGTGATCAGTCCTGACGTCACAGCATCCACGCTGCTAGGGCTCGATGCAGTGGAGCTGGACGAAGCCGAGGCATTTCTACGTCGGCAGGGAGTTTCGGATCAATGGTTCCGCAGTGTCAACTGGCCGCTTCCTATAGAACTCACCCCCCAGTTGGTTCAGTTGCTTGTCACCCTGGGCCGAAACCCCCGAGACAAGGTGCACGAGCTCTCCCTGGACCAGATCTATGAGCAGGTGGCGCTCGCCTGGAAGCGGAGCGTGCCGCTCCTGGAGCGAATGGACCGCCGGGACTGGTCAGCACTGCTGACATATTTGGAACAGCGCTCGGCATTTTTCGCGCGTCCGATGCAAGCCTCTCCGGAGCTGGAGAGGTTCGCCGAACTGGCGGGATTCCTCAGCTCCGATCAGCTGGGCCGCTTGAAATTCACCCACTTCTCATGGCAGGAGTTCTTCCTGGCCAGGTACCTGGCCTCCGACATCCTGGCCAACAGGGCCGCTCTATTGTCACGACTAAACCTTCTGTTCGATTCCAACATCAACCGGTTCCTCGTGCCGCTTCTCATCCGCGGCCGGCGCTACAGAGCTAAGACGAATAGGCAGCAGCTCAGGGTCGTGACGGTGGGCGAGTTCAACGAATTCCTGGCGGACACGCATTGGCGCGGCGGGATCGGTTGGGGCATCCACCCGGTGGAAGAGCGCATCCGCGATCGATGGCGTCCACCTGGAGATATGACCGGGCCACTGAGCTTGGACGGTGGTCCGCCGCGGGATGCCACCGACGACGATCCAGTGACGCATGTCTCCTGGTACGACGCTGAGCGATTCGCGGCCTGGGTCGGTGGCTGTCTACCCCAGGGCGGCAGCGTGCCCGTCCCCGGCGTCCCTGAACAGCCCGTACCTCCTTACGCATGGACCGAGAGCTGGGCCGACGAATCCCTGGCCGAGATGGAACTCAAGCCTCTCGCCCCGAACCTGCCCCCGCGCAAGGCTTCACGGAATCCCGACTTCAGGAGCCCCGGGATCGGCATCGCAGTTGTGATGGCATAAACCGTTCCTAACACAATGCCGTGACTCTGTTGGTGATCTTGACGGGGTGCTACTCGACGGACGGTTCCAAGCTCGACGCGGACACCGCGCCCACGCGCGGGGCCGGGAGGTGTTTGGAAGTGCGCCTGCCGAACGCCTCGACCAGGCCGGAGTCGGGGCTCATGGTGACAAGCCCGTCGCCGATCCGGCCGGCGAGGGCGGCGGCATTCGGCCCGAAACCGAAGAGGTAGACCGGCGGCGCCTCGGGCGGGGTGGTGTAGAGGCGGGCGTTCTCGACTGTGTAGTGCGGGCCGCGGCGTGAGACCAGTCGACCGGTGAACAACTCGCGCGTAATCTCCACGGCCTCCGCAAGCATTTCGACCCGCTCGGCGAACGGCGGCCAGCGGTCCCCGAGCACGTGCTCGTTGAGGGCTCCGCCGGTGTCGACGCCCGGCGTGAAGCGGCCGTTCAGCAGCACGCTGGAGGTGGCGGGCGGCCTGAGCGGTGAGCACGGGGTGCATGCGCACGGTCGGGCAGGTCACCAGCGTGGTGATCGGCAGGTCCACGGTCTGGGGGAGCGCGCCGATCACCGACCAGACCCTGGGCGTCGTTCCAGGGGCGGAAATGGTTGGAAATCGCCAGGCGCGTGAAGCCCGCATCCGCGGCGTGTCCTGGCCTGCTCGAGCAACTGGGCGAGGGTGGATTCCTCGCAGGACAGGAAGTAGCCGAAGGTGGTCACGGCTCCCGGATCCATTCAGGGCGACAGGGACAAGGGACAGTGACAGTGCCGGGGCACCCGCGATTGCGGGTACCCCGGGGCCGGGCGCTGGTCAGCCGTGCCTCATGTCGTCCGGGTCAGTCGGGAGCGAGTCCGGGAAACCCTGCGAGGTGTCCTCGGGACCGACCGGCCCCCCTTCACCGGTCATCCGGGACTCCGGCGTCTCCCCGATCGGGGCGTCGCCGGCGGACGGGCCGGTGTCGGTGCCGACGGGAGTGATCCGGCCACGCCAGCCGCCGCTCTCCTGCCCGCGCTCTTCGATGAAGCCTTTGAACCGCCTCAGGTCGCCCTTCACCTGGCGGTCGAGGACACCGACCATGGCACCCGCCTTCTCCGCAAGGCCATGCGGTTCGAACTCCATGGCCAAGCTGATGCGGGTGTGTGCGTCATCGAGCCTCTGGAACGTGACTAGGCCCATCTGCTCGGCCTCGCCGCCCACAGTGCGCCAGGAGATCCGCTCGTCGGGCAGCTGGTCGACGATCTCGGTGTCGAACTCGCGACGGGCGCCAGCAACCTTCGTTGTCCAGTGGCAGTGCTTGTCGTCAATCTGACGGACTTCCTCTACGCCGTCCATGAAGCGCGGGAACTCCTCGAACTGCGTCCACTGGTTGTACACACGGTGCAGCGGGACATCGACGTCGATGGATTCCTTCACGGTGCTCACGGCATCCTCCTTGCTCCTTGCATCCGAGCAGTCCGGATATTCCGGGTCAAAACGCTCGTTCCCGGGTTGGTGGTCCCTAATCCCGGCTTGTTACCTGGGCACCTGCCGGGTACCCCGTCGAAGCGCGAATTCCTCGGCTTCCTCGCGTTCGCCGACCGGGTGCGCGGCTCCGCCCGCGACGCGGTGAGCCGACTCGCGGACGCCGGAGTGCACATCGTGATGATTACCGGAGACCACCCGGGCACCGCCGAGTCGATGGCGCGCGAACTGGGCGTCCTGGACGGCAGACGGGTGGTGACCGGCGCAGAACTCGACGACTTGGACGACCGCGCCCTCGACGAGCTGCTCCCAGAGGTCGGTGTCGTCGCCCGCGGCACCCCCGTGCACAAGGTCCGCGTGGTGCAGGCGTTCCAACGCCTGGGCCGCACGGTCGCCATGACCGGCGACGGCGCCAACGACGCGCCCGCCATCCGGCTCGCGGACCTAGGGATCGCGTTCGGTACGCGGGCCACGCCGGCCGCGCGCGCGGCGGCCGACCTCGTCGTCACGGACGACCGGCTGGAGACAGTGCTCGCCGCGCTCGTGGAGGGCCGGGCGATGTGGGCCTCCGTGCGGCAGGCCCTGGCGATCCTCGTCGGTGGCAATCTCGGCGAGATCGCCTTCACCCTTCTCGGTGCGGCCGCCACCGGGACCTCTCCTTTGACGGCTCGCCAGCTCCTGCTGGTCAATCTCTTCACCGACCTCGCCCCGGCCATGGCCGTCGCCCTGCGCCCGCCGCATCCCGAGGCTGCCGAACGCATGCTCCACGAGGGACCCGAGGTCTCGCTCGGCACGGCCCTGACCCAGGAGATGGTGTGCCGCGCCGTGGCCACCACCGTCGGCGCCACGCTCGACTGGCTCACCGCCCGGTTCACCGGCCGCGCCGCCCGCGCCCGCACCGTCGCCCTGGTCGCGCTCGTGGGCGCACAGCTCGGCCAGACCCTCGTGGCCGGCGGCCGCAGCAGGTCGATCGCCATCTCCTCCCTCGGCTCCATGGCCGCGCTGGCAGCCGTCGTTCAGACGCCGCTCGTCAGCCAGTTCTTCGGCTGCACACCCCTCGGCCCCATCACCTGGGGCATCGCCCTGTCTGCCGCGGCCGCCGCGACGGCGAGCTCGCTTTTCCTTCCGCCGCTGATCGCTCGTGTCCACGCCGCAGCGCCCGAACGGCGACCGGCCGCCTCCCCGTCGTAGCCGATGGCCAGCGACAGTCGGACGCCATGGAAGATCACGGTGATTCCCCCGTTCCCCCTTTCCGGGGCCTCGGGTAGCTGCGCGTTGAGCGAGTTGTCCTGCAGGTGGGCCCGAAAGTAGGGCAGGCACGAACGAGGACTGCCGACGTTCAGGCACGCGCGAAGGAGAGGACCGGTCATCGCCACCGCGCCGCTGAGGGTCTTGGCTGCGCTTCCCCCCGGCCCGCGTCGGTTTACGCCGCCACAAGGCAGCGCCGGAGCAGGTTTGGGCCACTGTTCGGTGACGGGCCGGTTCACCCCGCTCGACGGCGAGCGAATTCGGTCCCGCAAGGCGGGATCTCTGCTACCCGGCCACGCAACGGACCGCCCGGGACGTGGCACCACGAGCCCGAGCCGTAGTCCGCCCCCGCGCTGATCTCGGGCCATGCCTCACAGCAGTAGAACGAGGGCATAGGCGAGGAAGAACGCCGCGACCAGCACGGCGAGGATGATGATCAGAGCCAGAGGCGCTTTCGCCCATCCCTTCGTCGGGTTGTGGGTCTCGCGGGGCCCCGCGCCCGGCATGCTGCTCTCCGCGGGTGGGGTCTCTCCCGGCGGCACGCTCCCGCCGGGTTCCAGTCCTGTAGTGCGCTGAGGGTCCGGATCCGGATTCGAAGAGGTCATGTTGGACGGGTCCCCAGGTCACCACAAGACTCACCTTCACACGACGACGGATACGCGAGCGAAGCATCGGGCAGTGGCTCTGACGGCGATCAGGCGCCGGGGCACGGTCGCTCTCGCGTCGGCTGCAGGCATCCTGCCGACGGCGGGATTGATGTGTGCCCGTGGGGAGACTCGTAGACCGTCAGCTCCCGAACCGGAGGGAGGGGGATGAGCACCCCGCCCACTGACCCGACCCCGCCCGGCCCACTCCCGCGCCGAAGCCCCTCGCTATCTTCTTCGCGGTCCTGCGAGAGGACCGCTGGCCTCGGCGCCCGGCACGGCTGTTCCCCCCTGTCGAATGCATGACCTGGAGGGTGGTGCTACCGGGCCCCTGCACCGGAAACCGACCCGGTCACCTCCCCCGCCGGAGCCGGATCCGATTCCGCCGACACCCCGGCCGAGCCCGTATTCATCGCCCGGACTCGCTTCCCGTGAGGGCGACCGCCGCCGCCTCCCGCGCCCGTCGAATGACCTACGCCGTCAAGGAGGTTTCCCCATGACCGCCCCCGTTGCGTCCAGTACCCAAGTGGCCGTCATCACCGGTGCGGACTCCGGCATCGGCCGGGCCACCGCCGTCCGCCTCGCCGAGGTCGGCATGGACATCGGCATCACCTGGCACAGCGATCAGGAGGGCGCCGAGAGGACGGCTGAGGAAGTGGGCAGTCACGGCCGCCGTGCGGCCGTCGCCCGGATGGACCTGAGCCAACTGCCCGATGCCGCGAGCGTGATCGACGAACTCGCCGACCGGCTCGGCCGGATCGACGTCCTGATCAACAACGCTGGCACGGGCACCGCGACACCCTTTCTCGAACTGAAGCTCGAAAATGTGCAACACGTCCTCGACGTCGACCTCATCGGGCCCTTCCTCTGCGGACAGCACGCCGCACGCCGCATGATCCGACAGGGCGACGGCGGCCGCATCGTCAACGTGACCTCCGTGCACGAGCATCAGCCGCGCGTGGGCGCCGCCCCCTACTGTGCCGCCAAGGGGGGTCTGGGTCTCCTCACTCAGGTGATGGCTCTCGAACTCGCGGAGCATGGCATCACCGTCAACTCCGTGGCCCCCGGAGAGATCGCAACGCCCATGACCGGTCAGGAGGACACGGACGTGCACAGTGAGCGCCGCCCGGGCATCCCGCTCGGCCGGCCCGGCGACGCCCGCGAGATCGCCGCCGTCATCGCGTTCCTCGCCGGCCCCGATGCCTCGTACGTGACCGGCTCCTCGTGGGTGGCGGACGGTGGCATGATCCGAATGGGCCCCCAGGCCGGATCTCACCTTCACAGCGATGACTGGCGGCGTCCCTGAGACACTCGCCCCGACATCGAATCCGCGCCCGCGTCGGCTCCGTACGAAGTGAGGGTTCGGCCAGCGAGCACGAGGTGCGGGGTGCGGCCGATCGGCCGGGCGTGAGACGTGTCCCCACGCCTCGAGCCACCGGTGGGCCGCTTCCTTGTCGGCAACCGCGACGCGCGTCGGTCCGCCGGAGGGCCTTCCTCTCCGTTGAAGGCGGTGTCGGTGACGCGGGCCGTGACCCAGTACGCCAGTTGCCGGACCGCGTCGCGCGGCAGCCGCCCCTGCTGCCACTCCGGTTCGGTGTCCTGCGCCGTGTTGGGCTCGTTTCTGCCGACCAAGCCGGTACCAACCGTTTGGGTGGGTTGGCCCGGCCGCAACGCGGGTGTGTCGGCTCAAGAGAGCCGTTCATCGACGGCGACGAACTCGGTCGAACACCTCTTGGAAAGACCGGGGAGCCCGATGACCGCGGGCGGATGAACGTGCCAGAGGTCCGGTGCGTCACCCCATGTGGGACTTGACGTGGTCAATGACCTCGCTGAACTCCCTGGACGGCGAGAAATCCACGTACTCACAGTCCTCGACCGCTTCCGGTGCGTGGCCGGGCGCCCAGTAGAAAGCCTGTCCGGCCTCGTAGATTTCGTCGCCGGTCTTGGTTCGCATCCTCAGCCGGCCCTTGAGCAGGTATCCCCAGTGAGGGCACTGGCACAGATCATCGGGCAGCCCCACAAGAGCGGGTGCCAGGTTCGCGCCCTGAGGAAGCCGCACGAACGCGGTGGTCATATTTCCCCCAACCTCCTGTGTGCGCAGTTCGACGCCATTGCCTTCGATCGCAACGGGAGTGTCGCTCCGCCTCGTCGCTGTCATGACTCCTCCGCGACCGGCCGTTCGTCCAGGGATCCGGGAAACCAAACTCGCCAACGCTTCTAGTGTGATGCCAGTAACTGTGGTGCGCGACACGCGGACGTCCGGGTGCGACCGCCTCCTCCCGCGTGCCCCGGACTCGCACCGGATACCGGGGCGGCCCGTCTCACCGGGGGCGGCGCAACCGTGGGCTTCCAGACGACGGTGTGGGCTGCGCAGGACGCTGATCAGAGCGGTGGCGCTGGGGAGCTGAACGGAGCCAGTGGACCCCGTGTGAACCTCGCCCCCGCGCCGGGCCGGAGGCCGGTAGGCTGTATCCCTTCCGCTCCTGGCGGGACGGGGCGGCCGAGGTGGGTTGCCCGAGCGGCCTAAGACGATGTCCTATGTGGTGAGGCGGACGAGTCGTTATTAGCAGCAGATCGCTGCGGCGAGGCCGAGAAATGCCAGGTAGTTGCGGGGGTGGCGCTCGTATGGAGGGCTGAGTCGGTGGTAGCCGGACGGCCAGGACGTGGTCCGCTCGATCACCCATCTGCGGCGTCCCAATCGTTCGCTGGACTCGATGCCCTTGCAGGCGATGCGCACGCCGATGCGCTTGCCCCGTAACCATTTTCGCAGGTGGGGAATGTCGTAGGCCTTGTCGGCATGCAGGCGCTGCGGCTTGAAGCAGCGGCCGTTGTGGGGGTCGTGTCTCGTTTGGTGACCGGCCACCACCGGCTTCAGGCCTTCGCTGTCGTGGGTGTTGGCGGCGGAGAGGCCGACGGCCAGGGGCAGTCCGTTCGCGTCCGACAGGAAGTGCATCTTGGAACCCGGCTTACCTCGGTCCACGGGGCTCGGACCTGTGTGTTCGCCCCCCTTTTTTAGCCCTGACGTGGGCGGAGTCGAGGACGACGCGGGAGACGTCGATGAGGCCGGCGTCGTCGAGTTGGTGCAGGACCGCTTCGTGCAGCCGGCCCCAGACCCCGGCCCGCGACCAGATCAGGAATCGGCGGTGGGCCGGCGACTTCCGATATCCCGAAGCAGGGCGGCAGGGCCCGCCAGGCGCAGCCGCTCACGCCGCACTGACACGCCCGGCTTCTCGCCAAGAGGCGGCGGTGGCACGGGATCCACCCGAAACGATCTCGACCCCGGACGGCCTGGGTGCCCCAGGATCGAGGTAAATCCTCCGGTGTCGCGGCGCGCTGCCGGTGCCGCGCCGTCGTGCGAGCGCTGCTACGCGGGGGCTTCAGCAGCCGCGCAGCCGATCGGGCGATGCCGACAGGTTGGCGGACATGGCCGTCCGGTACGGTGCGACGGCCCCCGCCGGGACGGCGTCGCGAGGACGAGAGGCGTTCCTGGACGCGCACCACCGGTGTACGTGGGCTTCGGCAACATGGCCGCACGCCCCGAAGGACATCGCCCAGGTGGCCCATTGAAGCGAGCCGCCCGCATGGCCGCCGCGTACTCCTCGCCCGCGGCTGGGCGGGCCTGGCCCCCATCGACGCCGCCGACGGCTGCCTCGTCGGCGGCGAGGTCAACCAGCAGGCACTGTTCCGCCGGGTGGCCGCCGTGGTGCACCGGCGGCGCGGCCACCACGACGACGACGGCGACCCGGACCGGCGCGCCTCAGGTGGTACCCCACATCGCGGACCAGCCCGTACGGGGCCGCCCGAGTGGCCGAGCTGGGCATCGACTCGGCTCACGACGGCCCGACGCCGACTTCGACGACTCCCTGTCCGCCGCACTCACAACGGTCCTGACGCCTGAGACCCGCGCACGAGCGGGGGCCGTGGCCGGCACGATCCGCACCGGCGGGGCGACGGTCGCCGCGAAACTGCTACTCGACGCAGCCTGCCAGGAAATACAGCACCCGCCTCCAGGATCATTCTGTTGGGCGTTCTCAGCCCACGGCTCGTCCTCTGAGCGGGGCGGTGTTTGTTCCCGCGCCTCGGCGCACCCCGGCCAGCATCTCCTCCAAGGCCTCGACGGCTGTGTGCCTGGGCACCCAGTCCAGGTCGGAGTGTGCTCGTGCGCAGTCCATCAACGGGAGCCGCAGGACGGCGTCGAACAACTGCGGCGACGCGGGTACGAGGTGAAGCCCCCAGGCGGCGGCCAGTCCCGACCGCGCCACCGGGCTCGGAACGCGCACGGTACGGGAGTGGAAGAGGTCGGCGAGCACCTCGGTGTCCAGCGGCGGATCGGCGGCGAGGTTGAAGGGACCGCGCACGTCGCCGAGTGCTGCCAGGCGGTATGCCTGCGCGGCGTCGTCCGTGTGGAGCGCCTGGAAGCGCAGCCCCGGGATGTCCGGCAGGACCGGCAACAGCTCCGGCCGCAGCAACGAGCCCGGCAGCAGCCGTCCTCCGAAGATGCGGCGCTGTTCGCTGGCGGACTCCCACTTGAAGCTGAACGCCGGCCGCATCCGTACCAGCCGAACCTCGGGATGTTCCCGCTCGAAGGTGTCCAGGACGCGTTCCAGGTACGCCTTCTCCCGGGTATACGCGGCCTCGGGCCACCCGTGGGTGGGCCACGACTCGTCGACGACCCGGTCGTCCGGACCCGGGGAGTAGGCGCCTACGGAGGAGGCGTGGACCAGCGCCGGAACCCCGGCTTTCACCACGGCGTCGAAGACCCGCAGGCTGCCGAGTACGTTGGTGCGCCACGTGACCGCCGGGGCGTGGGTGGGCTGGAACTTCCAGGCGAGGTGCACAACGGCGTCCGCGCCACGGAACAGTTCGACCAGTTCGGTGCCGGGGTCTTCGGCCAAGTCCACGGCCTGCCATGTGGTTCCTGGCGGTGACCAGTCCGGAATCCTCCGCGCCAGACCCAGCACGACCACGACCGCGGGGTCCTCGCTCAGCAGGCGCACCACGCTGCTACCCACGTTGCCGGTGGCTCCGGTGACGACGATCCTCTTTCTGGATGAGTCGGTCATGTCGAAAGTCCTCTCGTGCGCCCTTTCCCCTGGGCGTCCCTGTCAGGGCAGGGGGCTGTAGTCCTGGCAGCCCGGCCAGCGCAGGGCGAGCAGCGCGAGCGAGGTGAGCGGAGGCTGCCGATCCAGACGCCCTCCAGGCAGCGCCGTGGGCGTGCCTTCTCCTCGGCGCCCAGGTCCACGTATGCCTTGTCGCACCGCCAGAACCACATGGCGCGCGGCGGGGACGGCGCCGGTCAGTCCTCGCCCCTGACGATGTTCCACTGGGGGCCAGACCGGTCCTGCCGGGCAGCTCGGTCGGCCGTCGCCGCAACACAGGTGCGTACGCCGCTCCCGCGCCGCCGACGCCCTTCCGCCCAGCCCGTCTCCGGCCGACGCGTAGTGATATGCCTGCTGACGTCCGCGGTCACTGCCTTCATCTTCCTTCTGCGATTTCATTCTTCGTGCGGCCCCGTTCGAGACCGGCTCTGCGTCTGTTGCCGTCTCGGCCACCGGAATCGAGTCCCCCTCACCAGCAGCGAGAAACACGGACGCGGTATCGCGGGTGGGAACGTGAAGATACTCATGCACGCCTGACGAAAGTCCGAGTACCTGCCGGGGGACCTGGGTTTCGGCTCGGGCATGACCTGCTGGCGGCGCCTGGCCGTTTGGAACGAAGCCGGTGTCCGGGACCAGTTGCATGCGGTGCTGTTGAAGGAACTGCGGTCGAAGAACCAGCTGGAATGGTCGCGGGCGGTGATCGGCTGCTCCCGCGTGCGGCCCGCCGGGGCCCAAAATGCGTGACACCTCTTGCAGCTCGGAAGCCTGGTTGTCGGGGCCGGACACGACGCGAGGCCGCCACCTTGGTGGTGGCGGGCTCGTCGGGGGCGACGGCTCCGGTCAGGGTCCGGCGATCAGCCAGAGGATGAGGACGGAGTCGAGGTCTTGGCTGTAGCGGTAGACCACGGAGATCCCGCGTCCGTCGGTGACCTCGGGCCGTAGCTCGACAACGTACGACTCCGATTGAGATCGTTTCATCCTGAATTCGCAGGTCGCGGTACTGGTGTGAGGCCGTGACGGGGTGCTCGTGCAGGCCGGAGGCGTGATCGTCTTGGGGTGATCGTTCGTCACCGTCGGACTTCGGAGTTCGCCAGGACGAGCAGGGCCCGCAGCAGGGTGGTGACGTGACGGGCGTTCATGCGGACCTTGGTCAGGATGCGCCAGGTCTTCAGGTTCGCGAAGCCGTGCTCAACAGCGGCGCGTTCGCGGCTGACCAGTCGGTTCGCCTCCTTCTCGGCGTTGGTGAGGCGGCGGGAGCGCGTCGCCTTGCGGCGGGTGGTGATCCCGGGGTGGTCGTCGGGGTCGTCGTCCAGGCCGACGAAGCCGAGGTCGGCAAGGGCACCGAGGCCGGCCTCGCGCAGATGCACGGTGATGTGGTCGTAGCGGGCGGCGGTGATCTCGCTGGCCCGGCCGGGGCGGGCGGAGGAGATCCAGATCAGGTTGCCCTTCTCATCGGTGAGAACAAGGAAGAGCAGGCCGTGGGCCTTGTGTTTCCCGCTGTAGTTCTTGCGGTTGGCCGCCCCGGTGCGGCGGCGGGTGCGGACCAGGGTGCCGTCCAGGAGAACCACCGTGCCACCCCGCTTGGCGATCTTCTTCAGGGCGCGGTCCAGACGCGGGGCCTTCGCGGCCAGCAGGTCGAGTACTTCCAGGACCCAGCGGCGGACGGTGGCG
Source organism: Streptomyces sp. NPDC058246 (assembly GCF_042881985.1). Lineage (NCBI taxonomy): Bacteria > Bacillati > Actinomycetota > Actinomycetes > Kitasatosporales > Streptomycetaceae > Streptomyces > Streptomyces sp. NPDC058246. The sequence goes on from NZ_JBHVWZ010000017.1 coordinate 38,073, forward strand.
GCCGAGACGTCGTTGCCGCCGGCCATGTCGGCCAGGCGCTGATCGTGGCGCAGGACGGCGAGCACGACGATCGCCTGGGTGCCGAGGGCGGCCTTCCGCCAGCGCGTGCCCAGCTGCTTGCGGCGCCGTCGTATCAGTCCGGCGACGAGATCGACGGTCCGCTTCGACACGGGAAGCCGTACCTGGTAGACAACACCGGGAGAGCCCCCGGCGGGCGGCTGCTTCTTCACACAGGCGCCAACTCCTGCCGGGGGCCCTCATGTTACGGCTGGAACCGGCTGCTCTGCCCGACGTTGTTGTGGTCAGCGCGGCAGATAGCGTCCGGAGCCGTTCCGGGTCAGCCAGCCCCGGTCGGACAGCTTGCGCAACTGGCCGCGGACCGGCTCGACCTTTGCTGGGGTGTTTCCCGGCCCAGCGCGAGCGCGACGTCCTTGGCCATCACCGGCCCCGACGCCTTCACGACGATCTCCATGATCCGCCGGTACTCCGGCGTCAGCACCTCCACCCCCGTGCCCTCCTCACGGTCGGGGACCAACCGCATCCCGGCCGCCCCCGGGCGTCACCACTACTCGCTCCGGCTCCGGCTCCGGCTCCGGCTCCGGCTCCGGCTCCGGCTCCGGCTCCACGATGCCCGACGGTCGCCGTCCCCCGTCCGTCGCCTCGGCCCACTGCCCGAACACCACCTCGGCCGCCTCCAGCCGGACCAGCTCGGCGTCGATCTCCGGTCGGGGAGTGCCGGACGGGCCTCGCGGGCCGCGATCAGGGCGGCCTGGGCCGCCTGGAGCGCGGCCAGCCGCGCCTCCCAGCGGGCCTCCAGAGTGCGGGCGACCAATGACGGAGGCCGGGCTGACCACCGGCACCGGCCGCCGCTACGGCGTGGCGGCGGTCAAGTGGGCCGGCCACTGTCGGCGTACACATGAACGTCCCCCGCTTACGTAACGACGAGTATGGCTAGCCTGCGAGGCTGAAGAACCGCCTCATGGCCTTCGATGGGCGCCCTGACGTTCGCCCGTACGCACCTGGGGAATTGGCCCGTACTCCGGCAGTGACGCCCTGGCTTATGGCAACCATGTCGGTGGCAGGGTCAGCCCTGGCGCCAGTGACTCTCCAGACGAAGGCACCAGTCCGTGAGGCGCCTCACCGTGCGCATGCTCAAAGCTCACCAGGCTGCCGAAGAATGCCGCGTCGTTGAAGTTGACCTCGCTGCCGGAGAATGTTGCGTCGTCGAAGGAGATGGATCCGTCGGAGAACGCCGCGGCGTCGAAGGAGACCGTGCCGTCGGAGAACCTCGCGCCGGCGAAGGAGACCGTGCTGCCGCCGAACCTCGCGCGGGTGAAGGTGACCTCGCTGCCCGAAAACGTCGCGCCGCCGAAGCCCAAGCCGCCGTTGTCGATCGTGCCGCGGACGTATCTGGAGCCACCTAGGAGCTCCGCGTGGCTGAAGGAGATCCTGCCGCCGGAGAACTTCGCGTGACTGAACGAGACCGGGCTGCTGGAGAACGTCGCGGCGTTGAACGTGACCACGCTGCCGGAGAACGTCGCGGCGTTGAAGGTGACCTCACTGCCGGAGAACACGGCGCTGTCGAGGGAGACCGTGCCGCCGGAGAAGACCGCACCGTCGAAGGAGACCGTGCCGCCGGAGAACCTCCCGCCGTCGAGGGAGACCGTGCCGCCGGAGAAGATCGCACCGTCGAAGGAGACCGTGCCGCCGGAGAACTTCGCGGCGTCGAAGTTGCCGCCGTCGAAGACGGCGTTGGTGAAGTCCAGGTCGTGTCCCTGCCAGGAGTGTGCATGGTCCGTGGGGAGGCGGAGATGATCGCGGATGAGACGGATGATCGTGTGCCGGACCTCCCGCAAGGCCAGGTAGGCGTGTCGGGCGGCCGCGTCTTCGGGCGGGAGGTTCGCCTCGGCGGTGTAGGGCAGGCGAAGGTAGGCGCACATGACGTCGATGCACGTCTGGCGGAGTGCTCGGGTGGGGGCGTCGTCAGCGAGGTGGGCCAGGGCGTGGACGCCGCCCAGGCGGACTGCTGGGGAGTCGTCGCCGAGTTGGGAGACGGCGGTGGTGAACCGCTCGGTGTGCAGCCGGGTGGCCTCCCTGAGTGCGGCGTCCTCGTCGACGCGCTGCCGACGGTAGGCCACGATCAGGGCCACCAGGGCGCCGGCTCCGGCCACCACCCCGAATGACAGCTTCACCATGTCGAACAGGGTCTGTGAGGTGAGCTTCGCTTCGGGTTTGAGGCCCTGGGCGCCGAGGAGGACCCAGACGATGAAGAACACGGCACCGGCAACGGCGATCGCACCAGCGAATGTCGTGGGCAAGACGACCCATACGTGCCATAGGCGCAAGCCGCGCTGTTCGTCTTGGCGCCGACGGTGAGGGAGCTGAGGGCTCATACACATCAGGACCACTCACGCCCCGCGCTGGTTGCGGGCGGTGTCCCGGCATCAGCGCCGCTGGGCGTCCGCATGAACGCCCGTCACGTCACCACCCTGCTGCGGGCCCTGCTCGTCCTGGCGAACTCCGAAGTCCGACGGTGACGAACGATCACCCCAAGACGATCACGCCTCCGGCCTGCACGAGCACCCCGTCACGGACTCACACCAGTACCGCGACCTGCGAATTCAGGATGAAACGATCTCATCCGGATCGGCGTCGGGCAGGCCACGCCCCTGCTCCGGGTCGCTCTCCAGAGAGGTCCGGACGGTCTCGACAGCGGCTCGCTCGCTGCGCGTGAGTTCGGTGCGGATCTTCTCGGCGGCGTCGGAGTAGAAGGCGTGGGTCACCGGGCGGTCGCCTCGTCGAGCTTGCGGCGCAGCTCGGCGGTGACGTCGGCGGTCGAGCGCGCGAGGGCGGCCGACCCCTGGGGGTCGAAGCGCAGCAGCACGCGGTGCCGGTACGCCTGGGTGATCTCCCTGACCCGGGTGAGGTCGTCCAGGTCGGCCGCGTCCAGGTCTTCCTCGAACTGCTGCCGGTCGCCCGGGAAGCCCCATGTCGAGAGGGCGGCGCGCAGCTCGGCCAAGGTGCCCATGGGCGGGTGGAACGCGGGTCCGTCGTGGTGGTCGGGCTGTGCGGTCACGGTGAACTCCTCCTCGATGCCCTTCGACGTTACTCGGAAGGCAGGGGGTCGTGCTGCCCTTCGCGCGCAACGCGTGCGCGCGAAGGGAGTTAGGCTCCCGCCGCGGGGGGACGCCGACTGAACGGTGCCGCCCGGGGAGGGGCCCGGAGACGGATCAGCCCCCGGGACGGGGGAAGACCTCGCAGGCGGCGCCCGGAACGGGGAGGACGTCTGGTCCCTTCTCCCCGATCAGGTCGAGCAGCATCAAGACAGCGGTGCCCACCCGGCCAAGGACGCTCCTTCTCCGCGCATGGGTCAAGGACTGGAACGAAGACCCCAAGCCCTTCATCTGGACCACGACAGCCGAACAGATCCTCGACTCCCTCGCCCGCATCTGCCTACGGATCTCTGACGCAGGACACTAGGAGCCGTCGGAGGCGCCTCCCACGGCAGCTCCGGCCTTCTCGCCGAGGCCGACGAGGGGACAGGACCCTTGGCATCAGCTGGGACCCCTCGTATGGGGCGACGTCGCCCTCGTCGGCCCCCGCCTCCCGGCCGGGGCCGTCCTCGACGGCGTTATGTGACCTGTCGGGTTGTCTCAACCATCTGGCGTCTCACCGTGGTGCGGCTTCACTTCGCCAATCGGCGACGCCGCAGGTGCCAGTTGAGGGGGCACCGTCTCCGGCCTGGGGACCAGCGGACTCGCATGTTGATAAGTCGTGTATGCGCAGAGAGTCCGTAGGGAGTCCGCACTGTCGGTCGCATGAGTAGATGCTTCACAGCCGACCGAGAACTGGTGCTGCACCTGAATTCTCGCTGACCGTGGCGGCGTTCCTGGCGGACTCAGCGATGGCACCGGGCAGCGCACAGTCGGCCTGGCCACTAGGGCCTGTCGTTGCGGTCTTGGATATCGAGGGTCGGGGCTGTCGGCCGGCGCGGTTAGGATCAGCCCGTGATCGCTGACGTGCAGTGTGTGGTGCTGGACTGTTGCGAGCCGACGGAACTCGCCGAGTTCTACCAGGCGTTGCTCGGTGGGGCTGTCAATCACGAGGATCGGCGATGGGCCCTGGGTGACGGCTGGGCGACCTTGCACACGCCGTCCGGACTCGTCCTGGCCTTCCAGCAGGTAGCTGACTACATGCCGCCGCAGTGGCCCGACTCGACCCGGCCTCAGCAGTTCCATCTTGACTTCGGTGTCGCGGACCTGGACCGAGCCCAGGAACAGGTGCTGGCCTCGGGGGCGAGGGTGCTGGACGAGGGTTCCGGGGAACGGAGCTGGCGCGTCTATGCCGATCCGGCAGGGCATCCGTTCTGCCTGGTGCGGCACTGAGGACAGGGAACCAGCTGCGGTCGCGCCAGTGCACGATCATGAGCGGAGCCAGATGAGGAGGGCGGCGGCGGTCACGGTGCCGAGGTAGATATACCCGCGCTTGTCATACCGGGTGGCCACGGCTCTGAACTGCTTGAGCTTTCCGATGGCTCGTTCCACCGTGTTGCGATCTTTGCACCTTGCTTTGTCGAAGCCCGGAGGCCGCCCGCCGCGGGAACCCCGGCGCAGGCGGGTGGCCTTGTGGTCCTTCTTCTCCGGGATCACGTGCCGGATACCGCGCTTGCGGAGGTAGGTGCGGATCTTCCGGTTGCTGTATGCCTAATAGGCGCGTGGGTTGGCCGCTGGGCCAGTCCAGGCGGGGTCGGGCGAGACGTCTGGCTGTAAGCAGCACCGGGAGTGCTTCGACAAGAGTGACGCTGTTCCGGCCTCTGCCGCAATCGAGCCCGGTCGCCGTACCGTGCCGTGATTCGAGCCATTCCCAGGGCCACCTCCCAATCAGCCGGAGCCGTCGAGTTCTTCACGAGAGTGAGGGTCCCTGAGCAGGGCTGGGGCCACGGACGGCTGATGGGGTGGTGCGCCCGCGAGCGCTTCTATTAGGTCGCCGGGTGGTCCTGCCGCGGCTTGATGCCGACGGACAGCGAAGCCTGGAAAGGAGCGCGTGGTGCACGCAACTTGCGGAATCGACTGGGCCGAGGACCACCACGATGTCGTGGTGGTCGACTCCGGCGCCCGGCTGCTCGGCAAACTCAGGATCAGCGATGACGCGGTGGGCTTCCAGGACCTGCTGCATCTGCTCGCCGAGCACGGTGACAGCCCGGACGATCCCATCCCGGTCGCGATCGAGACCTCCCGGGGACTCCTGGTTGCCTGCTTGCGGGCCTCCGGACGCCAGGTCTATGCCATCAATCCGATGGCTGTCGCCCGATACCGCGACCGGCACGCTGTCTCCCGGAAGAAGTCCGACCACCAGGACGCTGTCGTCCTGGCGAACGTCCTGCGCACGGACACCGAGTTCCACCGCCCGCTGCCAAGCGACTCCGACCTGGTCAGGGCAATTGCCGTCCTCGCGCGAGCTCAGCAGGACGCGGTCTGGGACCGCACCCGCGCCCACAACCGGCTGCGATCGCACCTGCGCGAGTACTACCCCGCGATCCTTGAGGCGTTCGCAGCAAAGCGTGAGCGGCTGCTGTCCCGGGAGGCCCGCACGATCCTGGCGATCGCGCCCACTCCGGCCGAGGCCGCCCGGCTGACCCGAGGACGGCTGCGGACCGCCGTCACCAGAGCCGGACGCCAACGCCGCATTGAGGCCGAGACCGACCGGTTGCTTGAAGTGTTCCACCGGACCTGGCTCCGCCAGCCCGCCCTGGTCGAGAAAGCGATGGGACGGCAGACACTTGCCCTCCTCGCCCAGCTCGACGCAGCCTGCCTGGCATGCGATGCCCTCGCATCCGACACCGAAGAGCTGTTCCTGCAACATCCCGACGCGGAGATCATCACGAGCTTCCCCGGCCTGGCTGTGCTCACCGGCGCGCGGATACTCGCTGAGATCGGTGACGACCGTGCCCGGTTCACCCACGCCGGCAATCTGAAGGCCTACGCGGGAAGCGCACCAGTGACCCGTGAGTCAGGCAAGAGCCGCCACGTCACCCACCGCCGGATCAAGAACAGCCGGCTGGCCGCGACCGGCCGACATTGGGCCTTCGCGGCACTGACCGCCTCACCCGGCGCACACGCCCACTACAACCGCCGCCGGGACACCGGCGACCGCTACCACGCCGCCCTCCGTAATCTGTTCAACCGCATGCTCGGCCAGCTCCACCACTGCCTGACAAACCGCCAGAAGATCGACGAAGCGATCGCCTTCAGCACCCCCGCACCAGTCCCGCTCGAGGCAGCTGCTTGACCCGACAGCTGCATGGGGTGTCTTGTCGGCGCCCACGCTGTCCGGGGTGCGGCGGGGGCGGCCGAGCCCGGCGCGGGGAACGCGGATCGGCTGGAACTGGGTGCAGTCCGCCCGCTGCCCGGGCGTGATGAGCAGGGACAAGAGAGCCCCCGACCTGGGCGCGACTGGGGTGCTTGGTGCTCGTGGGCGCGGAGTGGATCTCGGGGGGCGAGCATGCGCCAGGCGTTCATGTCACTCGCCCGGTCTGGCCTTGATCCCAGTGACTTGAGCTACAGGTTCGCCGTCATGGACCGTCTCGGGCAGGGCAGCGTCATCGCCGGCCTGAGGCTCCCAAACATTCAGTGGTGGTCGCCGCCCTTGTGGTCCTTGGAGGAGTCGGAGCCGGGCTTGCCCGAACCGGAGTGGGGGCCCGGGTGTGAACCGCTTCCGCCGCCTTGTGAAGGCTTCTTGTCAGCCTTCTCGGTCGTGTCCCAGTCCTTGGTCCGCGTGTTGCCTGCAAGGTCGGTGTGGCTGGACGTGTGGTGTGTATGGGTGTCGCCTTTGGAGTCCTTGTAGCTGTCCGTCGTGGTATGGGTCGTGCCGTTCTCGTTCTTCACGGTCGAGTCCGAGTGGGTGTGGTTGTCCTCTGATCGCCACTTAGTGGTCTTCTCGTCGTAGCTGCCCTTGCTGTCGGTGCGGTCCTCGTGATATTTGCCGTCTTTGTCCTTGTAGAGGTGCTCGTTGGCGATCCGCGTCGTATCGCCATTTCCGTCCTTCCACGTGGTCGTCTTGGAGTAGTCGTTTTCCTTGGGATTATTCGACGACACTGATTCCTTCGTCTGCCCGTCCGGTGTACGGGACCGCTCGTGTTCGTTGCCGTGGTCGTCCGTCCATCGCTCCGGTGTGTCACGGCCGCCTCCTTTGGCGCCGCGGCTGTCGTCCCGGGGTGATTCACCTCGGTCGGAAGCACCCGAGCGCGGCGAGTCCGACCGCCTGTCATCCCTGTCCTGGGCTCGCTCCCGCGTTTCGACCATCGCTTTCTCCGTTGCCCTCGATGGCGGCGGTTTCCGTCGCCGTGGTGTCGTCCTCTAGCAGCTCGGTCAGGAAGTCCGCCGCCAACGTGCCGAACGGTGGCGTCTCTGCCGCGGCCGAGACGCCACCCTCCGCCTCGGCCAGCAGGTCCGAGACCGCCCGCCGCACGGTCGCCGGATGCGACCACCTCTCGGCGGTTAGCATCTGCTGCCCGAAGCACAGGGCTGTGCGGTCGGCGACATCGCAGAGCCGTGCCCTCGTTTCCTCGTCCGTGCTCGCTTCAGGGAATTCCACCAACTGGTAGGCAGCGTCCTTGCAGACGTCCCACAGCGCGGGGCGGCCTCCGGTACTCGTGGCGCGGTCGGCGGCGCGTGCTTCGGCCCACACGCCCGCGAAGTCGCCCGTCGCGACAAGTTCGGCTACCGGCATACCGCACAGGCATGGCCCCGGCCGCTCGGCCCAGATGCGGCCGCAGTCCTGGAAGGGCCCATGGCCGCCACCCTGGAGGGCGAGCAGCGTCCTGCGTAGCTCCTCCACGGCATCGTCCGCCGGTTCCCCGTTGACGTGCGCGCCGACGGCCCGGCCGATGAGGTCGGCGACGGTTGCCGTCTCGCTGTAGCTCCAGCTCGCCCGCGCGCCGCGGATGTCGGCGAGCCGCCGGGAGGCGTGCCGGGCGAACCTGCGCAGGGCGGCCGTCACGTCCATACCGGCCGGCAGCCGGGGTGAGACCATGGCGAGCATGTCCGGCCAGGTGCGTACCAGGCTGTTCGGGGTCTGCACCGCAGACAGCACTGTCCGCGCGAACGTCCTCAGCGCTCCCGGGTCGTCGACGAGACTGCGGGCTGTCTGGCACGCCGCCGGATCGGTCAGGCATCCGGCGTCGCAGTCGCACGACGCCGGCATCGGCCTCATTCCCTGACCGCGCATGTGCTCGCGTACTTCGGTGTCGCTCGGCCAGCTGCCGGAACCGCCTTTGATTTGCGGCACCTGCACCAGCAGTGGTGCGTCTTCGCCGTCTGTGAATACCGCAGCCCGGCCCGTGTTCAAGCTGGCCATCGCCACGTCCTGGCGGGAGGTCATGACCATGGTGTCGCCGAGCACTTCGCGGTCGTCCCCGGCGACGATGCGGTGAGCGACTTTCAGGTTGGTGCCTTTCAGCACGTCCTGCGCGACCTTGGTGGGGATCTGGTCGACTACGACGACGCCCTGCCCGTAGGCCCGGATCTCCGACAGCAGGCCGGTGAACGTCTCCACGGCCTTGGCTTTGACGTCGGCTTCCCCTTCCGAGCGGGCCTTTCCGGAGCCGGTGTTGGTGAGTAGCCGGTGGGCCTCCTCCACGACGAGGAGATGGCGCAGCCCTTCCGTGTCGCCTTCGATGCGGCGCTGTTCCACCAGCCGGATCATCAGCAGACCCATCATGAAGGCCTTGTCGTCATCATCGCCCATGCCTTCGAGTTCGAGCACGGTCGGCTGCCCGAGCAGCGTGGACACCGGCTGCGAGCAGCGGGTGTCGAGCATGCGCCCCTTGCCGCCCGTGCGCAGACTGTTCAGCCGGGTGCACAGCGCCGCGCGTATGTCACCAGTGACCTTCTCCTCATATCCGAGCCGCGGCACGATCTCTTCGGCCTTGCGGACCAGTTCGCCGAGGGTGGGGAAGGCGTCGGCGCGGTCGGTGTGGGCGTCAAGGCGCCGGTTGGCGCCGGTGGTGATGTCCCAACCGCGGTCGGCGTAGACAGCGTGCAGGCTCGTCTCCAGGACCTGGGGCAGCGGCGTCCACATCCCGAAGCTGGCGTTGAACACCGAGCGCAGCAGGTCGAGATGGACGGCGACGGGGATGCCCTCGGGTACCTCGAACGGGTTGAGGCGGAACGGCGAGACGTTCTCGTTGCCGAGGGTGAGGATACGCAGGGTCGAACCGAGCCCCGGGTCGCGCAGCAGTGCACGGTACTCGGTCTTGGCGGGCTCCAGCACGAGGAACGGAGTACCCCGCTCGGCCGTCTGTCGCAGGAGATGGAACACCGTGTTGGTCTTGCCGGAGCCGGTGACGCCGGTGACGAACGTGTGCCGGGTCAGATTTGCCGGGCGAATTCCGTAACCGGTCGATGTGGTGTGTGAGCGCTCGACGACCGAGCCGAGCATGAGCGCGTCCGCGTCGAGTCGCGGGGGCACAGTGTCGAAGTTGGGGATCTCGGTGATGGAGAACCCGTGGGTCTCCGTCTCGGGAAAGCGTACGTACGCTGCCAACTGTGAGGAGGTCAGCAGCGTCTGGTGCTGGAAGGGATGGCTGTACAGGCCCGGTGCCGAGATGTCGAACGACGGGTCGGGCAAGGCCCAAGCCGCCGCCAGCGCCGGCACCTCGTCGCGTTCCCACACGCGTACCGGCTCGGGCAGCGAGTCTCGCCCGGAGAACACGCCCCGCCACAGGCTGCCTGTCTCCGCGAAGCCCTCGCCATCGGACAACAGGTAGACCGCCGTGCGCCAGGCCCCGCTGCCCTGCGCTGCGGTGAGGCAACGCAACTGCCCAGCGAGCAACTCGAGGTAGTGGTCGGCAAGCGGGCTCGGCGCGCCGTCCAGCTTCACGCCCGTCTGCACCGAGCGCATCTCGTTGATCAGACTCAACCGCAGATCACGCACTGTCTCCTCGTCCACCGGCTGCGCCAGGACCAGCGCGGACCATCGGGCGTTCCCCAAGCCCTGCAACAGCCGGTCAAGCTGCCCGACCCCGTCCAACTCCGCGTCCGCCTTCAGCGTCGGCACCCCCAGCACCAGACTGCCCAAGGACCGGGTGCTGGTGTCCGACTCTTCGGGAACAAGGTCGATGGCGGGGTACAACGCCCGCAGCGCCGACTCCAGCAGCCGGCCGTTGCGATGGGCGGTGGGCACCTGTCCGCCAGCGGGCAGCCAGGCGCCGATCCGCAGACTCACCCGCCCGGGTTCTCCCCCGGCCAGGAACGCCACCGGCACCTTGTACTGGTGCAGCCCGACGAGCAGATCACGGGTGACCGGGTCGACCACATCCAGGCCGCCGGGCCTGCGGCCTTTGTCGAACCGGCCGATGCCCTCCACCCGTAGGAGAGTCCGTAGACCCTGCGGCGCCTCGGTGTACGTGGCAGAGGTGGTCAGCGGAGGCGGTTCGAACCCGGTGCGCTGCAGATAGTCCAGGCTGTCGACGGTTAGACCCTTCATAGTCATGGCGACGGCTCGTTCTCAGGAGCCCGGGAACCCGGGCAGAGGAGAACCAGCGTGGGTGACGCCGTCGTAGGCGAGGAAAGCGAACCACGCGAGTATGAAGACAAGGAACAGACCACCGACGATCCAGGCGGCCTTCGACACGCCCTTGGCGTGCACGGACGCGCCGGTGGTCAGGTTCTCCAGCCGGGTGACGCGCAGCGTGCCAGATCGCATCCGGCCGCGGGTTCGCACCCAGTCACCGTCGTTGATGGAGCCCTCGAAGGTGAGGCCCCACATCTCCACCGGTATGAGCAGGATCCGGTTGCCCGCGTCGTCGTAGCGCTCAATGCGGAAGGTCCACACCGTCTTGGACTGGGTATTCTCGCCGCGGTATGTGGACTGCACCTGCACCGAGCGGACCTGCCCCTCGGCGATGGTCGTACCGTCTGCGACGGCCGCCGGTCCGTGGGAGTGGTACACGGGGCGTGGCTCTCTGTGTTCCCTTGCGGCGTGCTGCTCGGCGGGCCGCCGCGGGAGGCGTCCGGCCGCCAGGCACCGCCGCCAGGGCTGGCGTGCGGGTCTGGGGGTGGCCTGGGCGGCCCGGCGTCGTCTGTGGAGGCGTCCGCAGGCCGAGACAGCTTGGGAGGATCCGGCAGCCGAGGCGGGATGGAAGGGGGCGTCGGCGGCGGAGGCGCGGCCGCTAGGGCCTGCTGGCCGCAGCTTCCGCACACCGGGCTACCCGGCGCCAGCGCGGCCCCACAGCGAGCACATGCCAGGGCACTGGCCATGTAGCGATCTTATCGCCGCACCGATATTTCCGCAGGTCGGAATGGAGGAGACAACGTCACCTCGACCGTCGACAACCGGGCACAGACCGCCGATGAACGGGCCGGAGCCGCCCTGCTCGCCGTACAGTTTCCCAACCTGCAGGCTCGTGCCCGACCGGTAGGCAGATGCTGGCGGGCTGAGCCGAAGCTCAATAGTTGTCACCAGAAGATCGGATGAGCTAGCGAATGAGGCCGGTCGAAGCAGCTTGGTTGTCACTAACGAGGCACTCGGCTTGCCATAAATAGGCATTCGGTAGCTTTTCTGCCACCGGTAACGAAGATCGAGACTCCATGCAACAGGCCTTCGCCGACTACTGACGCCGTCCTGGGGCCCAGCCTCACGGAGTCGGAACCAGACCATGGCAAGACACAGTCACCCACTATCAGCCCTCCGACACCCTCGCGCGTCCATCAACGCTCAGTACTCGCCAAGACCGACGCGCGCACTCTTCTCAAACGGCGAGAAGTCGTGTTTTTCTATCGGCGTGGCCAGCATCCTCACGAGCGTTGTCGCAGTGGTCGGTACGTTGCTGGGCGTAGCGCTGAGTTATGTCATTCAGCGGAAGATTAGCCAGCGCGGAGAGTCGTTCGCCCGGGAACACTGGTTCCTGCAAGAACGTGTCGCCGCCTACAGCGCCTTCGCCGCTGCGCTGGCCACACACCAACGTGGAGCCCTCGATCGGTGGCACCGCCAGGCCGAGTCTCCGGACAGCCCTGCGGCCGTTACAGCGCGGCTGGAATATCACCGCCTCCGTTACGTCGCACGTCAAGAACTGTTTCGGGTGCGCCTCCTCGCGCGTGATCCGGACCTCGTACGGCTGGCTGAAGACGCGCTGGAACGCATAAAAGCCATTCCCAGAGCAGCTGACGGGCAGGAACGCCACGCTCGGAGTGACGTCGCCCTCCAGGCTATTACGGACTTCGTGCAAGCCGCATGGACGCAGATCGCCCCCTAGCCTCGATCTTTCGTGACGGTCTGCCGACGGAGTCGGTAGACCATTTGCATTCCGTGGCTGCTGGCGGGCAGGCCAGTAAGCCCGACTGACGTGTCGGGTGGGCGCCGGGTTCCACTGCTCCGGAGATGGTGCTGCTCGCAGGGACGGGAAAGCTACTGGTCAGACTGGGTTGGGCAGTTGGTGGAGCCGTTCGAGGGCGCTGGTGACGACATGGGTCCAGGGCCAGTGGCGGGCGAGGCGGAGGATCTGGCGGCGGCCGGTGGTGACGAGCCGGCCGGCCGAGCTGAACAGGCGACGGGGCTCCCAGAGCCAGGCCTTGCCGTTCAGCGCAAGCATCGGCATCCAGGCCAGCAGGTCGAGTGCGATCTGGACGAGTCCAGCCAGACCCTGTTCTGCGCGGTGTCGTGCAGGGGCAGGTCCGCAGGCCGGTCGCGCGGGCAGCCCAGATGCGCTCCTCGGCCCGTGCCCGCAGGCGGTGGCGGAGTTCGAGCTCGGCGATGGGCCGGCCGGTGGTGTTGGTGGCGAAGCACGTGATCCGCATGCCGTCGGCGTCCGTGATCCTCAACTGGGCACCGGGGTACGGTCGTTCCTTCCGGACGATCAGTCGCATGCCCTTCGGCCAGCCGTCGAGCATGCCGCCGGTGAGTTCGGCGACCCAGGCCCCGTCCCGGATCTCTCCGTCGGGCCCGACGGCCGGCGTCCATGCCGCGAGCGGCACCTTGAGTACGGCCTGGTGGATTGCGTCGGTGATGGTCAAGCCGACCGAATACGACAGCCACCGTCCGCGTCTCGCGAGCCAGGCCACGAACTCGTGGGTACCGCCCGCGGAATCGGTGCGGATCAGCGTCCGGCGCCCGCGCCGATAGGACTTGGGCAGCTGGGCCAGGGCTAGTTGGGTGGTGGTGATGTGATCGGCGGCGGTGTTGCTGCCCGCGTTCCCGGGCCTGAGCAGACCGGCCACCGGCTCGCCGGACCCGCCCGTCCCGTGGTCGACGAAGCCCATCAGCGGGTGGTGGCCGAAGGTCTTCTTCCAGGTCGCAGCCGTGTCTTCTTTGTCGGAGTGCGCGATCCCCAGGACGCCGTCCAGGTCCACGGTCACGGAGCCGGTCGCATCCGGCGCCGCCTGCTCGGCCAACTTCCATACATGTTGGCGCACTTGGGACCGGGCGCTGCGGATCGCGTTCAAGGTGCGTTGGCCGCCCGCTGCGAGCGTGTCGATCAGCCGGGAGACTGTCGGGTCCGAGGCCACCGGCCCGAACACGGCCGGCTCGGCCCGCACCATGCCGACGTCGGCCAGGCAGTCGCCGCCGAGGGCGACCGCGAGCGCCACATCCAGCAGGATCTTGCCGGGATCGTGCACCGCACGCGGCTTGCGCCAGGGTGTGAGAGCCGCAGATATCACAGTATCCAGGCCCGTCTTGCGGACCGTCTCCACCAGCAGCACGACCCCGGCCTGCGAGACCACTCCACGACGGCTGCCCTCAACGCGGACACGCGGGTACGACCCGATACGCTTCTTCACCTGAGAAGTGCTTCTTTCCACGGCACGATCTGGACCCTCGACAAGTCCTATCGTTCCAGGTAAGGAGCACTTCTCGCGTTTATGATCAAGCCTCGGACAGGCCATCTCGTGAAAGCCCGAGGCTAATGAATCGGCTGGAAGGTCGCCATGGATGAGGGTGTCGGCTGCGCCCGACCCAGCTCCCGAACGGGCGCCACGGCGGCGAACAACCGCTGGAGTAGACCGTCCGCAGGCTGCCCAGACAGGCGCTGCAAGCGGCCCGTCAGATGTGCCGGGGCCGCCGGAGAGTCCACCGCGATGAGGCCGCACGAGCACAGGTCAGCTGACGACAGGCCATGCGCGCAGCAGGGAGGCGATCCTCGCGGTCGTGCAGGCGGGGTCGCGTAGCAGGTCGCGCAGGCCGAGTGCGTCCTCGCGGGTGGGTTTGACCGGCATCCCGGAGGCTTCCAAATACATCACGCCTGTCGCCGCTGCGACGGCCATGTTGGAACGCTCCAGCCAACGGCAGCGGCCAAGGATGTGCACCAAGGCTGCCGCGCGGGCGTAGGGGCCGTCGTAGACGGGCTGCTCCAGTAGTTCGGCCTTGTGGCAGGCGACGGCGGCCACCGGCACGCCGTAGTCGTCGGGGGCTGGGTCTCCCGCGCCCGCGATCTCCGCGACCTGCAGGATCCAGGGGACGTCGATGTGCAGTTCCATTACGCGGCGTGTGCCCCTTGCGCGTTGCGGTCGGCGTCCTCGGCCTCGTCGAAGAGCTGCTGGTGCTCGTCAAGGAAGCGGCGAGCTGCGTCCAGGCCCCGCTGGCGCAAGCCGTCGGCGTCCTCACGGACGAGACGGGCAATGTAGTCGCCCAGGTCCAAGCCGCGGTCCTTGGCTCTGGCCTGGGCGAGCTTCTTGACCTCGGTGTCAACACGTACGCCTAGCTGAGTCTTCGCCATACGCGCATGGTAACAACTGTTACCAGTCGAGGGCAGGAAAGCAGAAAGACCCTTGCATTCTTCTGGCGCCGTCGCCCACGGCCGACGGTCAGGCCTCCCCCGGCACCATCCGTGAAGTGCATGTCTTCGGCCTGCCGACCCACCAAGCCTTCCCTGGTGTCCCCCCAGAGATGGATGCCGCCCACGCCGCGCCGGATGCGTCGACTTCTTCTCCAGCCTCCGCGCGAAGCCCGTTCCTCCCTTTCGACCAGGGCGACTTCGCAACGCACTGAACGGGGTCTTGACGGGTGATTCATGGACAATTCTGTTACTCACTCGTCAGCGGCGCGGTAAGAGGTGTCGTGGTCGTCGCACAGTTGCTCGATTCCCCTGCGCCGACCTTAGGGGTAGCTGTGGCACACCACCACCATGGCCGGCAGCCGCTCGGTCAGATAGCGCAGCATCTCGAACGACGCCGAGCCCGAATCGATGATCACAGCAGCCCGCAGCGCGGCGGTCGGCACACCTGAAGCACTTGGTCAGGCGGTCGCGGGCGTCGATTAGGCCAGTGCGGTGGACCAGACCGGCCGAGACGGGACACCAGGGCTTCACGTCCTTTGCCAGCCAAGTTGGTCCGAGGCGGCGTCCTGGCCTGGGGCGACTAGGTTGGATGTCAAACGATCGGGCTCGACTGTTGTTTGACGGGGCCTCCCAGACACCCTCTAGCCCGCCCCACGCCCGGCAGCACCGCCTCGGCCATCTGAGCGAAGGTCTGCCGTGTCTCCCGGCGCGGTAAAGCACCCTGCCACCAGGCCCATCGCCTTACCGAAGCCGTCCCGCCACACCTCCTGCGCTACCGTGGCCTGCACGGCAGCCGCGTTCCGACTCCTCGCCGCAAACGACGATCGTGGCCGGCTGGGCTTACTCCTGGCTCGTCGGCCTGGAGTTGACTACGAACACGTGGACCGCTCCGGCCGATGCCAGGCGCCTGGTCCCGGGCGAGAACCCGAGCACGGTCGCCGCCCGCCAGATCCGCGGCCTGCTGCAACAGAGTCCTGAACTGGGCTTGCAGACACCGCTGTTCGTGTTCGACGGCGGCTAGGACTCCGTCTGGGCGAGGCAGGGGCAGGCGGCGGCTGGCTCAGCCGTCAGCGCTCGGTCAGCTGCTGCTCCCCCCGGCAGGCGCCGGCCGCGCACGTGTCGAGCCAGGCGGCGAAGTCCGCGTCGTAACGGGTGCCGATGCCGGTGTTGTAAACCGCATAGGCTCCGGCGTAGTCGCCGGTGCGGAACTTGGAGAGCATGGCCTGCACGTCGTCCGGGTGGTTCTCGATCATGTAGCGGACGGCCAGGTAGCCCCATGGGTAGGTGCGGGTCAGGTCGGAGTTGGCGTACGTGCTCTGCCACAGGGTGCTGAGGGCATAGGTGTGCTTCCCGGCGTCGGAGAGCGCCTCGGTGTCGGGCACGCCCCGGTAGCTGTACGAGACGTACTCGGCGAAGCCTTCGATCCACCAGATGTCCGGGACCGTCTGGCCCGCGGAGAAGTCGCCGTAGGTGTCGTAGCGGCCGTCGAGGTAGTGGGTGTACTCGTGGTTCAGGTTCCAGATGTCCGCCGGGAAGCCGTCGCCCACGCTCTTCACGTACGCGAGGAAGCGGGCCTGGTTGTTGGGGTCGGTGGGGTTGCCCTCCAGGTATTCGCCGCCGTTGTTGGTGCTGTTGCCGAAGATCCAGCCGGAGTACGTCTGGTAGTCCCTGGGGCTCGCGAAGACGACGATCTGGATGTTGGTGTTGTGGTCGTCGGCGACCGGGCCGCTGTCCTTGACGATGCCGTGAAAGTAGGCGTCCTGTCCCTGCACGCTCTTGCATGCCTCGGCGAGCGCCGAGTCGGTCAGGGACTGGGCCAGGAAAGTGTGCCCGTCATCGCACTTGTAGGTGATGGGGAGTGCGGCCGCGGTGAGTTTGGATGTCAGGTCGCAGGTGTCGTAGTACGAGCACTGGGCCGCGTCGTGCGCGGAAGTCATCTCGGCGGCGCCGACCCACAGTGGAGCGGTCGGGCCGGTGACCGAGGAGGCACCGAGCAGGCCCTTCACCATCGGCCGCACCTTGTCCTGTAGCCCGGCCGTGTCGAGGAAGCGCGCCGTCTCGGTTCCGGCGTTGGACGCCATGAAGTACCAGGTCCCGCTCAGCATCGACATGTGGTTCAGGGCGAACGAGTTCAGCGTGTCGATGATGCTCGGGTCGTCGGTGACCGCGCTGATGAACGCGGGGTTGAAGTGGCCGCGGAAGAGCGGGGTGAACACGTCGTTGACGGCCGTGTCCATGCTCCAGTAGGCGTCGTAGAAGCTGTCGTAGGCGTTCAGCACTCGCTTGTACGTGTCCAGGTAACGAGCCTGCTCGTTGGCGCTGTCCGTCAGGATGATGACGTCGCCCAGGACGCTGCCGTGTTCCGAACCGACGTCCATGAAGCGGCAGTTGTCGGTGAACGCGTCCAGTCCGCCTTCGGTGGCCGCAGCCAGGGTCGAGCCGTAGTCGCCGACATCGGCCGAGTCGTTGTACTGCACGTAGTAGCCGGCGCGCAGGAACAGCACGAGCTGCCACACGTGAGTGGAGTTGTCGCCGGGATACGTCTGCGAGGCGTCCTGGAAGGCGCCTGCGACGGTCACCATCTGCGCCTCACGGAACACGTCGCGGGCGTCCGTGCCGGTGATGCCGAACAGCGTATTGATGCAGCCGGTGGTCGAGCCCTGGATGTACGCGACCAGTTCGGATCCGGTACGGGTGCCGAAGTCGGCCGGGGTGCATGACGCGGCTGCCGCGTGTTTCGTGGCTTCGGGAGGCCGTACGGCCTTCGAGGTCGACGAGGTCTGCGGCAACTGCGGGCTGAGCGGCCGGACATGGGCGGCGGCCAGTCGCCCGCTCTGGACGTCTGCTTGATCGGACGCAGCGGTGTTCGGGCCGAGCGGCGACAGCGCGCGCGGCTTGGGCTTGGTCACGGCGGTGGTCGTGGGAGCAGCCGTTGTGGCGGTCTTCGGTCGGGCTGCCGCGAGGGCCGGTGCGGCCAGCAGGCCTGCTATCAGGGCGCTGACCGACAGGCTGACGGCCAGGAATCTGGCCGCGAATCTGGACGGACTTCGGGGATGGAATCCGGGCAGGGCAGGTCGACGACGCATCAATGCTCCTTCGTGAGTGGGGGTCGCTTCGAGCACGAGCGGCGAGGCGTGGGGGGAACGTCCCACTCACCGTGGCCAATGACAACGGACTCAGGGATACGACAATGGAGGGACGGGCCATAACATCCGTGCCCACAGAGGCAGTTGACGGTCAGGGCGGGGTGCGGAGCAGGTCTCCGCCTCGTGTTATGCGTGCGGCGGAAGAACGGTACGGGGAGGTGGGCGGCGGCCCCCCTGCTCCCTACGATCCCGGTATGACGACGAAGAAGCCGCTCCACACCGGTTCGCACGA
Source organism: Streptomyces sp. NPDC058246 (assembly GCF_042881985.1). Taxonomy (NCBI): domain Bacteria; kingdom Bacillati; phylum Actinomycetota; class Actinomycetes; order Kitasatosporales; family Streptomycetaceae; genus Streptomyces; species Streptomyces sp. NPDC058246. The sequence goes on from NZ_JBHVWZ010000017.1 coordinate 56,221, forward strand.
CCTTCCGGTCTCCTCAGCCCTCGCCGAATTCCTCATGGCGAACTGGGAGTCTTCGCCGCGAGCCGATTCGCCCCCGCAGTCGATCGCACCGTGGGCGGCCAAGCGGCGCGACCGGCTGTCCGCGCGCTTCCCCGGCGAACGGCTCGTCGTTCCCTCAGCGTCCTCAAGGTGCGCAGCAACGACTTCGACTACCGGTTCCGGCCGCACACCGCGTTCTCGTACCTGACGGGTGGAACCGAGCCGGGCAGGGTCTTGATCCTCCAACCGACCGGCTCTGGTCACGAGGCGGTGCTCCACGTCCGCCCGCGATCGCCGCGCGACACCGGGGGGTTCTGCCGCGACCGCCGCTACGGCGAGATCTGGGTCGGCCTCCGCGCCACCCTCGACAAGGCCTCCTCACTGCTCCGCGTGGCGACCCAGGGCCTCGACGACGTGGCCGCCCGGCTGAACGGCGCGCGTCCGACCCGCTTGCTGCGCGGCGTCGACCCGGAGATCGACGCGCTCGTCGACAGCACCGGCCGCGAAGAGGCTGACCTCGAATTCGCCTCGTTCCTGTCCGAGATGCGCCTGGTCAAGGACGAGTGCGAGGTGGGGCAGCTCCAGATCGCGGTGGACGCCACGGCGGCCGGATTCACCGACATCGTGCGCGCACTGCCCGAGGCCGTCCGCCATCCGCGCGCGAACGCCGGGTCGAGGGCGTCTTCGGCCTCGCGCCCGCCTCGAGGGCAACGGCCTCGGCTACGAGACAATCGCCGCCGCCCGAGCGCACGCGTGCGTACTGCACTGGATCGCCAACGACGGCCCGGTCCGCCCCGGCGACCTGCCGCTGCTCGACGCCGGCGTCGAGTCGGACACGCTCTACACCGCCGACATCACGCACCCTTCCGGTGAGCGGACCTTCACCGCCGCGCAGCGCGACCTCTACGACCTCGTGCTCGCCGCGCAGGACGCCGGCATCGGGGCGGTCAAGCCGGGCGCGCGCTTTCGTGACTTCCACCTCGCTGCGATGCGAGTCATTGCCGAGGGGCTGCACTCCTGGGGCCTGCTCCCGCTGATGCCGGACGAGGCCTTGAGCCCGAGAGCGGTCTGTTCCGCCGCCACACGTGGCGCAGCAGCGGCCACATGCTGGGCATGGACGTCCACGCCTGCGCCGCGGCCCGTGCCGAGCAGTACCTGGACGGCGTCCTGGAGGCGGGCCACGTCCTGACCGTCGAGCCGGGCCTGTATCTCCCGCCGGACGACCTGACGCTGCCGCCGGAGCTGTGCGGCGTCGGCGTGCGCATCGAGGACGATCTGGTCGTCACGGAGGACGGCGCCCGCCTCATGTCGTCGGCGCTGCCGCGCACCGCGTCGGCGATCGAGACGTGGATGGGCGAGCTCCCGGCCTGACGCTGCGTCCCAAAGAGCGGGCGCCGCCATAACTGGCCCTAGGAACGCGGAAGATGGAACGTCCGCGCCGCCCACGCCTGGAAATGTGCCGACCGCGTGATGAGGTCGCGGTAGGACGCGTGCGCGGAGCTGAACAGTGTCTCCGTGATGTCCTCCGTGACCTGGTCGCGGCGCCATGCGAGCAGGTAGCGGGTCCACAGCGGTGTGCCGATCAGCGGTTTGACGATCACGCCCGGGTTCGGCCGGGTCGTGGCCTGCACGATGGAGACGCCGAGTCCCTCGGCGATCATGTCCTGGAGCTGGAGCCGGTCACCGAGGTACTCATGGACGGCCGCGGGCGTGAACCCGGCTGCCGCGCAGGCCGCGTAGAACACGCCCGGCCAGCCGGCACCGTCGTCGGGGGTCAGGAACCACGCCTCGTCGGCGAGTTCGGCGAGGGGGACCTCCATTCGGTGCTTGAGCCGGTGACCGGCAGGCAGGGCCACGAACGCGGGTTCGTTGACGATCTCGCGATGCGCCACGGCCGCGGAGTGCCGCAGCTCCATTCCGGGGTAGTCCGCGGCGATCGCAGCGTCCAGTTCGCCGTTCTCCAAGTGCTCGACTATCTCCGACGACGGGTAGACGCTGCTCACCGTCAGCGTGAGATCAGGCCTCCGGCTGCGTATGCGGACGACCATGCCGGACAGGACGGGCGAGTTGGTCGCCGCAAGACGCAGGACCCGGGGTGCTCCGACGCCGTCCCCCACCGGACGGCGCCTGATGGCATCCGCGCGGGCCAGAATGTCGCGCGCCTGAGTCAGGACCTCAAGGCCGTACTGGGTCGGCTCGACTCCCGACGCGGTACGCACGAACAAGTCCTCACCGAAGAGCCGCTCGATCCGGCGCAGTTGGGTGCTCATCGCCGGCTGCGAGTACTTCAGGAGTGCCGCGGCCCGCCCCAGACTCCCGGCGTCGGCGATCGCACACAAGGTCCGCAGATGCCGAAGCTCCAGGTCCATCGTCCGGGCTCCTCGTCTCGACGCCCCTGCCGTCCGCGGTCACCGGGCGACTCTAGCGGTGGTTCATCGCGGGGTCAGTAAGCGGAGGGTGGAGCTGGACACGTCGACGCCGGACGGACACACAAGCAACTGAAGCCTCTGCTGGAGATTTGCTGGACGCGGACCACGCCCGCCGGTGGGCGAAGATCTCGCCGACCGCGCCCGCAGCTCCCTGGCAGGCGGGCAGCTCTGTCCCCAGACGCCCACGTCCACGTCGTCACCGGCAGCTCCCATCTGCAGCAGGTGCATGCCGAGGTCAGTGACGTGCTGATCGTCCACGGCGACGAGGCCGTTCCAGTCTCGCTCCCCACGGACCTGGCCCGCTGGATGGATGCGGCGCAAGCGGCCGAGGCGGCCGTGGTGACCGAGGAGCTCTCCGATCCCGCCGCGCTGGAGGTATCGGCGCCCGGCTGGGACGAGCCGGTGCAGGTGACGGTGATGCGCGACTCGCCCCGCGCCGGTGTGCACGACGGCTCGCAATCAGGCACCAACGGCTCGATCCGCGCCCACTGCGCATCAGTCAACGGCACGGCTAGACCAACGATCCGATGATCCCTGGTCGTTCCCTCACAGGTGGGAGATGCTGCCTGCGTGATCGACCGTGAATTCGCCACCTCACCGATGACGGCGCCGCCTCGCCGGGGCGGCTCATCACGCAGGCGCTGGAGGCCACCAAGTTCGCCCGTGCCGCTGTCCACACGGTGAGTCCCGGCGCAGACCGCTTGCTGATCTGGCGCTCCGGCAGGGCCCCGCTGAACGGCTACCCGCAGGACGATACGAGCAAGAAGCCACATCGGGGTGTTGGGGTTCGGTATCTCCGGCTGCACGGCCCAGAGGTGGTCGACCCAACAGGGCTTCTCCTCCTCGCCGTTCCGCCGGGGACGGCGGACGGTGAACACGCTGTATCGGCGCAAGCCGGGACAGAAAAGCCAGGCCACCCGCGACCGCGTCTACGCCCTGGCCGACCTCCAGGTCCGCCAGGCCGCCGAAGCCTGATCAGGCGCGCAGGGTGACGCCGAAACGGGTCCTCATCCGCCGCAGTTCCCACAGCGAGACAGCGGTCACCGACAGCGGCCCGCCCAGCGTGGAGCAGAATTGGACGATGGGCGGGCCCCCCGGCATGCCGTCGCCGATCAGGCTGAAGGCCGCGAACACCCACACCAGCGTCAGGGTGAGGACGGGCGGCAACATCGGGTGGACCTGGGCGCTGTTGAAGGCACTGCGGGCCGAGTACAGCGACGCCATGAAGAAGAAGGGAAAACCCCACACGATCACGATCAACGAGGCGATGGCCAGTACGTACTCCCACCAGCTCTTCCCGTTGTCGGCGTCGACGGTCAGGGCCGTTGGGACGAGGATTCCGCCCATCACGACCAACGTCAGCACGTACCAGCCGACCGCCTTGAGCGGAGCGCGCAGCCGGGAGCGCAGATGCGGCCGCAGGTGCGGGGGCGCGTAGTAGATGAATCCGCTGATGACCAGGGGCGCGGCGATGATCAGCACGAACGGGGCGACGATGAGTTGGGCGGCGCCGCCGTACGCCGCGTCCTCCCAGCGGTTCGGATCCACGTTGTAGGCGAGGATCAGGGCGATGGTGGCGGCGGCACCGAGCACCGTGCGGGCCAGCTGGACGCGGTCCACCGCGCGGTCCACGATCCGGCCCTCACCCTCCTGCGCGAAGAGCCTGGTGGCGACGCGGTGCGCGGAGCGCAGGATCGCGGAGACGAGCCCGAAGGGTGAGACGTACGACAGGCAGCCGCGGGAACGCCGGACGGCGGCCCTCGTGGGCTGGGGACTGTAGGGGTACGGAGGCTGGTTCGGGTTCGGGTACGGGTACGGATTCGGTGGTGGCGGACCGTACGGGCCGCCCTGCGGTGGTCCGTAGGGAGCGCCCCAGCCGCCCTGGCCTCCCGGTCCGTTGCCGCCAGGCTGACCAGGGCCGATTCCCGGCCCCCATCCCCCCGTAGCCATGCCGCTCCCCCTTCGCTTTCGGCCAGTTGCTGGGTGTGTCCTGTGGTGCCCACGGCGCAGTGTAGTGGCACATCGAGGGACAGAGGCCGCGCTCGTTGCCGGTCGCGCCGCCTTGCCCGTCGCGCCACATACGTGCATACCCGTCAGCGCCCCGCATTGCCTCACCACCCACCGTGGCACCGGGGCCCCTCACTCTACTTTGCCAGTTGTAGACGGCTCGTCCGCGGCATCTCGTGTAGCCCTGCGTGACCGTGGAGAAACCAAGACCTGGGCCAGTGGCACAGGCCGACAGCAGCTCACCACGCAGAGCTCGACAGGGAACAGACCCGATGCATTGCCTGAACCAACTGGTAAGAGTTAGCAGGTCAGTTGGGGTCATCGGCAGATTCCCAGGGTGTTTGAACCAGGTGCTTCAGAACGGGACTCAGCGTTCCTTGCGATACCCGAGATCGGTGGGACAACCTGACGGCTCTGGGGTGGTCGGCTCGTATCCGGCCCGTCGCTGGGCACTTCATCGGCATTGCGGAGCCGCCCGACCTCCCTTGGCTGAAACGTGGGGAATGCCTCTGAAGAGCAGCGGTCAAGGGGCGGTGATCTGTCGGCTTCAGGGGGTGTTTCCTGGGGACGCAAGGCTGCTTGCGCTGCCGGGTACCGCGCGTTCCTGGCCACGGATCTTCGCGAGTTCGTCGTAGAGCTGAGCCAGGGCTTCGGGGCGTCGGTCGGCAGGCAGGACAGCAACGCGGTCGACCCGATCGACGAGGCTGGTGTAGCGGGCTCGCATGTTGAGGTGCCAGCGCCAGCGGGATCCGAAATCGAGGGCGCGCAGCAGGGCGATGAGGAACGTGGCCGCGCCAGCCGCCACGCGGGCCCAGGACGAGTGGTTGGACGGGAGAATGGTCGCGGCGGTGGTCGCGGCCAGGGCCAGTCCCGTCCCCGCGTTGTGCCAGGCCGAGTCGATGCGTGCCCCGCGTGCATGCGGCCGTGCGGCCGCTTCCAAGGTGGCCCGCAGATTGTCGGCGGCTTGTACAAGTCCGTTTTCGTCGGCAGCAGTCACTGAGGCCCTCCCCGTGGACGACGGTGCGCCAAGATTCAGCGGCCCGATTGCACCTGGTCAAGTAGGCGTTGTGCGGGTGCCGTGGCGATCGTCCGGCGCTTCTCGGCGGGAGACATCGGCGCTGTAGCCGGGGCCGAAGCCGTGTTGGGGCTGCTTGGACATCCCCAGCCACGCTCTTCGTCCCCACTTGGTTGTGGGCTTACCCAGGGGGCGGCCGGGCGGACCCACTTCTGTGACTGAGCGCTCTGGTTGGCCCGACTGGTCAACCAGAGCGCTCAAAGGAAGTGCTGGCCGGCGCGGTCGCCGGACGCCGGGCACCACCCCGGCGGCCGGTCAGCTGGTGGCGAGGAACTCCAGCGTGTCGATCACACGGTTCGAGAAGCCCCACTCGTTGTCGTACCACGCGACCACCTTGACGTGGCGGCCGTCGACACGGGTGAGGGCCGAGTCAAAGATCGCCGAGGCGGGATTGCCCGTGATGTCGGACGACACGAGCGGGTCGTCCGAGTACTCGAGGATGCCGGCGAGCGGCCCCTCCGCTGCGGCGCGGTACGCCGCCAGCACGTCGTCGCGCGTCACGTCGCGGGCGACGGTCGTGTTGAGTTCGACGATCGAGCCCACCGGCACCGGTACGCGGATCGAGTCGCCCGACAGCTTGCCGTCGAGGTTCGGTAGCACCAGGCCGATCGCCTTGGCGGCGCCGGTCGTGGTCGGCACGATGTTGACGCCGGCGGCGCGGGCGCGGCGGGCGTCGCGGTGCGGACCGTCCTGCAGGTTCTGCTCCTGCGTGTAGGCGTGCACCGTCGTCATGAACCCGTGTTCGATACCGGCGAGTTCATCGAGGACCACGGCGAGCGGCGCGAGCGCGTTGGTGGTGCAGGAGGCGTTCGAGACGATCGTGTGCACGCCCGGGTCGTAGGCGTCGGTGTTGACCCCGAACGCGAGCGTGACGTCGGCGCCGTCCGACGGCGCGCTGACGAGTACCTTCTTCGTGCCCGCGTCGAGGTGGGCCCGGGCGGCCTTGGCCGAGGTGAAGCGGCCGGTGGCTTCCAGGACGATGTCGACGCCGAGTTCGGCCCACGGCAGCTGCGCCGGTTCGCGCTCGGCCAGCACCGTGATCCGACGGCCGTCAACGACGAGGGCGTCCCCGTCAACGGTCACTGGGCGCCCGAGCCGGCCGGCCGTGCTGTCGTAGGCGAGCAGCCTGGCGAGAGTGGCGGGCTCCGTCAGGTCGTTGACGGCGACGATCTCGAGGGCGCTGTCGCGCTCCAGCAGTGCGCGCAGCACATTGCGTCCGATGCGGCCGAATCCGTTGATGGCGATGCGAGTCATGAGTGATGTCCCTTCCCTTCCACACCAGGCTCGCCCGCGGCCGGCGCCGCCGACAGTGGCGGGATCGCCACGGTTCAAAAGGATCCCGCCACGCGATGCCGGGCGGGTTACTCGCCCCGGGTGAAGGTGCGCCGGTACTCACTCGGTGTGGTGCCGAGGATGCGCTGGAAGTGCAGGCGAAGGTTCGCGCCGGTGCCGAGCCCGATGTCGGCGGCGATCTGTTCGACGCTGCGCTGCGAGCGCTCGAGCAGTTCGCGGGCCAGGTCGATGCGGGCGCGCATCACCCACTGCATCGGCGTGTAGCCGGTCTCCTCGACGAAGCGCCGGGAGAACGTGCGCGGCGAGACCCCCGCCTGCCGCGCCAGTATGTCGAGGGTGAGGGGCTCGGCCAGCCTGTGCAGCGCCCACTCGCGGGTGGCGGCGAACCGCTCGCCGAGCGGCTCGGGGACGCTGCGCGGCACGTACTGGGCCTGGCCGCCGCTGCGGTAGGGGGCCGCAACCAGACGCCGGGCGGCGTGGTTGGACGCGGCCACTCCGAGGTCGCCGCGCAGGATGTGCAGGCACAGGTCGATGCCGGAGGCGGCGCCGGCCGAGGTGAGCACGCTGCCCTCGTCGACGAACAGCACGTTCTCGTCGACCTGGACGAGCGGATGCCTGGCCACGAGTGCCCGCGTGTAGTGCCAGTGCGTCGTGGCGCGCCTGCCGTCGAGCAGGCCTGTGGCGGCGAGCGCGAAGGCGCCCGTCGAGATGGCGGCGAGCCGCGCGCCCCGGTCGTGGGCGGCGATCAGAGCCTCGACGACGGCCTGCGGCGGGTCGTCGCGGTCTGGGAACCGGTAGCCGGGGACGAAGACGATGTCGGCCCACGCGAGCGCTTCGAGGCCGTAGGCGACGGAGTACGCGAGGCCGTCGCCGCCGGTCACGAGACCGGGTGTCGCCCCGCACACCCGCACCTCGTACGGCATGCTCGCGCGGGTCGTGAAAACCTGCGCGGGAATTCCGACATCGAGCGGCTTCGCACCCTCGAGCACAAGGACGGCGACGCGATGCAGACGGGGTGCGGGCACAGGAACAGGTTACGTGGGGCGGGCTGCCTACAACGCCAAGCCCTCCAGCGACCCCAACGCCGAGTTGGGTGACAGGTCTCGTCACCTGTCCTTGCCTCACTTGACGATCTCCAGAGCTGCCATCATGCCTTCGTCCTCGTGGTTGAGGATGTGACAGTGCAGAACGGTCTTGCCGGTGTAGTCGCTGAAGCGGATCCGGATGACGAACTGGCCCCTGGCAGGAATGCTCGCGTCGTCCTGCAGGCCGTGACCGAGTCTTGTGTCGGCCCGAAGGAGGAGGTGGGCATGGTCGCCGGGTGCGCAGAACGCCCTTCGGAGTCCAGGGTGGCCAAGGTCGCTTTCGGGAAGGAGTTGCCACCCGGGCCCGTCTCGGACGCGATCTGCAACTGGGTGCGGCCGGCCGGGCCCCCTTGTACGAGCACGTCGAAGCGTGCGCCGGCCGCGAGGAGGAGCGAGTCGGCGGTCCAGATGCGGTCAACAGGGGTGCCGTCGTGGGCGATCACGTTGAACTGCTGTCCCTGAAGGTGGACGTTGTAGTAGATGTTGGCGCTGATGTTGGCCAGCCGCCACAACTGCGTCTCACCCGGACGAATGCGAATGGTCGGATTCAGTTGGCCGTTGACGGTGCGATGCGTGGACGCGCCGATGTGCAGATTCCGGGTCTTGATCGCGTCGCCCTGGAGTTGGAAGTCCTTGAGAGCGATGACGTGTTCGGTGATGTGGCGCCAGGCTCGCCGGAAGGTACTGCTGCAGCCCGTCGACGATGAGGATGCCCGACATGCCTCCAGCGACCTGTGGTGCGGAGGTGAGGTGCGGGTGTGGGTGGTACCAGTAGGTGCCCGCCCGCACTGTGGTCGGGAACTGGTAGGTCGTCGGCGTTACCGCTCGGCGACACATGAAGTCCGTGAACATGCAGGTTGTGACCTCGTCCAGCGTGTTCTTCATGGCCAGGTCCAGCTTGTGCCCCGGCCGGATCCGCAGCGTAGGCGGCAATGTAGCTGCCGTTGTAGGTGAGGGCCCACAGCTTGCGGCCCCCACGTCCACCCGCCGCTTCTCCACGCTGAGCTCCACCCGCAAGGCTCGGTCTCCACCTGGGCCACTCGATGGCCGATGCGCCTGAAGCGTCCTCCAGGCACGCCACGACATGGCCGGCTCCGGCGAAATGATCAGCCCCGGCGAAGAAGAAGCCAGCCGGTGACACGGGGGGGTGTGACACTCACGGCTTTGGAATGAGACTGGTCAGATAGATGCGCCAAGCATGGCGCTGACGCCGGCGATGATCGCCCCGCCGATCGCGATGGAGACGAACGAGCGGAAGAAGCCTGTGCTGAAGAAGCGCCACCGAATCCAGGCCAGACTGACCAGTTCGAGGGCGATCACGGCCAGCGCCACAACAAGCGCGGTGCGGTACTGCGGTATGAGGAAGGGCAGGGTGTGCAGCACGCCGCCGAGGAAGGTGCCTGCCCCGGTTATGGCTCCCCGCAGATAGGGGTTGCCGCGACCGGTCAGGTCGCCGGTGTCGGACAGTCCTTCGGAGAAGGCCATGCTGACACCGGCGCCGAGGGCGGTGGCCAGCCCGGCCAGGAAAGCGTAGTGCGGCTGGTGCGTGGCGAACGCGACGGCGAAGATCGGCGCCAGTGTGGACAGCGAACCGTCGATGAGACCAGTCATGGCGGGTTGCGCCCGCTGCAGGAGAAACGATCGCCTGTCTTCGTCCTGGGACGGCCGCAGTAGCGTCGTCGTGGTCATGGTGTGTCTCCTTGCCGATCACGGCTCCCGTAAGGGGGACGGGCCGGGGAAAGCGGCAGTGCGGTGCCGCTCGATCGCGGACGGTGAAGCCTGCCGGGCTTCGTGCACCGGGCCCGTACGGGCCGCTGCCGAGGGTGGTGTGGTCGTGCTTCAACGCTGGCAGATGCTGACCACCCCTGGTAGCGGCCTTAGGCTTGAGGGGATACAACCCCGGCTTGCAGCTGGGAGGGCGGTTCGATGGTGCTCAGCACACACGTCCCCGATCTGGTCGCGTTGGAGTTGCTGCTCGGTGTCGCCCAGGAGGGCAGTCTCAACAGCGCCGCCCGGGCGGCAGGGGTGAGCCAGCAGGCCGTGTCGGCCCGGATCAGGGCGATGGAAGGACAGACCGGGGTCACGCTGGTGCACCGCAGTCCCCGCGGGTCCACCCTGACCGCGGAAGGCGTCATGATCGCGGAGTGGGCAGCCCGGCTGCTGGGGGTCGCGGCCGAACTGGACGCCGGAATAGCTGCGCTGCGGGCCGACCGGCGAGCCCGGCTGCGGGTCAGCTCGAGCTTGACCATCGCCGAGCAGCTCCTGCCGGGCTGGCTGTCGTCCTTCCGCACGCAAGGACCACCGGGCGACGGCGCACCGGAGATCCTGCTGACCGCGATCAACACCGCCACGGTCATCACGCATGTCACCGACGGTACGGCGGACATCGGATTCACTGAAGGCCCGCAGCAGCCGGCCAGGCTTCACGGCAGGGTCGTCGGACACGACCGGCTCGCCGTGGTGGTCACGCCAAGCCACCCGTGGGCCGAGCGCGGCCGGCCGGTCAGCGCCACTGAGCTGGCCGCGACCCCGTTGGTGAGCCGCGAAGGCGGCTCCGGCACCTGGGAGACCCTGGCGACTGCGCTGGCCGCCGTGCTCGGCCCTGGCGCCTCCCAGGCCGCGCCCGCGTTGTGGCTGCCCACCACCTCGGCAGTTCGCGCGGCCGCGCTTGCCGGCTCGGCACCAGCGGTCATCAGTGAACTGGCCATCCAGGACGATCTCGCCACGGGCCGGCTCATCGCGGTTCAGACACCGCAACTCGACCTGCGCAGGAACCTGCGTGTCATCTGGAACGGCGCCTCAAGTCCGCCCAGCGGTGTGGCACGGGACCTGATCGCTCACATCCTCACCCGGGGCGATCAACGACGCGGCAGCCGCCGGATGCGCCGGTCCGCGTCCCACCCGGGGCCGTCGACCGGCACTGGCGTATTCCCGTCGTCACCCCCGGTGAGCGCGCCGGGCCGCCGCACGTGACGACAGCGCATTCGTGCACTCGATCACCCAGGCAGGCGCGAGCGGATGTCGCGGGGCCTCTTGCGCAGGCCGAGCGGCATCGCGTGAAACGCGGCTGATCGTTCTCCGGGAAGGCACGTCCGCGCGGGATCATCTGTCCGTTGCCATGCGCACGGCGTTCGTGGGCGTGCGGGCGGAGTCGTTCAGGGAGGCAAGCAGGCGCAGGCGGTCTTCGGAGTCGCTGCCGGGGAGTGCGTGGTAGGTGACGAGGGTCTGTCCTTGGGTGCCGGGGATCTGCAGTTTCTCGTAGTGCAGCTCCAAGGGACCGACCTGGGGATGTTGCAGCAGGCTGATGCCGGTGGCCTTGTGCCTGACGTCCTGACGTGCCCACAGCTTGCGGAAGCGTTCGCTGCGTACGGAGAGCTCGCCCACGATCTCGACGAGGCGCGGATCGTCAACGTCCGGGCCGGCGACGGACCGCAGGTAGGGCACGACCCGGGCGGTCGTCTCCTCCCAGTCGGCATGCAGCGCGCGCAGTTCCGTTTCCAGGAAGGCGTCGAGGATGCTGTTGCGGCCGGGTGCGTTGAACGGTGAGAGGGCGATGGCCAGGGGGTTGGCGGCGAGGACATCCATGTACGCGCCGTGGATGTACGCCGGGGTCAGCGGCCATGTGCTGATCAGGGTGCGGATACCGTCGCCGACCTTTTCGGGCCGACGGGAACTCCGGCGACGGGTGCTGGGAGAGGTGGCGAGCTGGACGAGGTAGGCGGTGGCCTCCTCGTCCAGTTGCAGTGCGTTGGCGATGCTGACCAGGACCTGTTCGGAAGGATGCCGGTCACGGCCTTGCTCCAGCCGAACGTAGTAGTCGGAGCTGACACCGGCGAGGAAGGCGACCTCCTCCCTGCGCAGGCCCGGGACGCGCCGGCTGCCGGTGTCGGAGATGCCCACGGCGGCGGGCTGGACGAGTTCCCGGCGGGCGCGCAGGTACTTGGCCAGGGGGCTCGGATCACCGTTGGCTGTCATACGTTTCAGGGTAGGCATGCGCCGGCCCGTCCGGGTGGCCCTGTCACTCCCAGTCTCAGGCGGTCCTGGGCGGCCCGCGACGGGTGCCGCACAGTGGCAGACGCACGGCCCGCAACCGACAGGGCAGCCCGACGCTGTGCCCTTAGGGGCACTCGTTCGTACTGGTCACTTACCGGTTCGACCGTACTTCCGTACTTGCCCTCCCCCCGAGGAACGCCCATGTCTGAACTTTTCCGTACTCCCTTCGGCCGGCACTCGGCCGCTTCGGAGGTGATCGCCGGCGTGGACCTCTCCGGCAGGCGTGCCGTGGTCACTGGCGCCACGTCCGGTATCGGTGTGGAGACCGCCCGTGCGCTGGCGTCGGCCGGTGCCGAGGTCACCCTCGCGGTCCGGCGTCCCGACGCCGGAGAACAGGTCGCGGCCGACCTGCGTATCAAGACCGGCAACGACGCGATCCACGTCGCCCGGGTGGACGTGGCGGACCTGGACTCCGTGAACGCGTTCACCGCTGCCTGGGCCGGTCCCCTGCACATCCTGGTCAACAACGCCGGGATCATGATGCTCCCCGAACTGGAGCGGGGCACCGGCGGCCACGAGCAGCAGTTCGCCACCAACTACCTGGGTCACTTCGCCCTGGCCCTGGGCCTGCACAGCGCGCTCGCCGACGCCGGCGGCGCCCGCATGGTGACCGTTTCCTCCAGCGGGCACCTGTTCTCCCCGGTCGTCTTCGACGACCTCGACTACCGCTTCCGTCCCTACGACGCGCTCACCGCCTACGGCCAGTCCAAAACCGCCGAAGTCCTCCTGGCGATCGAGGCGGACCGGCGCTGGTCGGGCGAGGGCATCCGGGCGAACGCGCTGCACCCCGGGGCGATCGCCACCAACCTCCAGCGACACACCGGCGGCCTGAAGACGCCCGAGCCCTACCGCAAGACCATCGAGCAGGGCGCGGCCACCTCCGTCCTCCTGGCCGCCTCCCCGCTGGTCGAAGGCGTCGGCGGGCGCTACTTCGAAGACGTCAACGAAGCCCCGCAGGTCACCTCACGGCCCACACAACTGGGCGTCCCTGGAGTGGCGGCCTACGCACTCGACGCCGCGAACGCCGAGCGCCTCTGGGACCGCGGCACCACCATCCTGCGCTGACCGCGGTCATGAGACACGGCGGAGATATGAACGCCGAAGACGTCATCACCGCCCGCCTGGTCGCCCGGACGAAGGCTTGCCCTCTCTCCCCCCGAAGTCCGAACATCGACTACCCAACAAAGCACGGACGTCGAAGATGCAAGAAAGATTGCCCTGCGCGACCGCGCCGTCAGTCGGGCAGGGCAGTCCTTCTCCTCGCAGCTCACAGCCACCGATAGGTGCAGCTTGCACCGGCACGGGACACTGCGCACTCGTCCGGTCGGCGTCGAGCCGGGCCGTCTGCAGTCCGATCGGGGTCCGGCGCGCTGTTGAGCGCTGCCATCCCCGGGGCTGGTCGGCGGTCGCCGGGCAGCAACCCGACGCCTCCAGCCCAGGTGGGGCACGGGGCGCGACCCGTCCCGGGAACCCGCTGAGGATTCTGACCCCTGCCAGGCACAAGGACCGGTTGTATGCCGGCAAGCAACCGGCCTCTACCGGCGGATTCCGGCGGATGTGAGTGTCGAAGCAGGAGGGACCAACCACCGAGGAGGACGACATGCAGACAGTGACAGGGGATGCGCCCGGCCTGGCGGTGTCCCGGGCTGCCCATCTGACCCAGTGCCCCGGTGTCCTGGGCCTGGCCCCTTCCCGCTCGGACCTGACCAAGACCGATGACCTCATGACCGCCGCAGCGCCTTTCGGCGGTCCCACCCTGGAAGGCACGGCATGACCACCGACCAGCCCATGACACAGCACAGCACACTGGTCCGCCCTGGCGACGGCCACCACACGAAGACACCGGTGATCGCGTTCCTGGGCACCGGACGGATGGGCAGCCCGATGGCCGCCAACCTGGCCAGCGCCGGCTTCGAGCTGCGGGTGTGGAACCGGACCACCAGCCGCACCGCGGCCCTCGCTCAACACGGAGCGTACGTCGCACGCACTCCGGCGGAAGCCGCCCAAGGCGCCGGGATCCTCATCACCATGCTGGCCGACGGACCCGCCACCGAGGCCGCCGCGAACGGCCCGGACGGGTTCCTCGGCCGCTTCCCCGGGCTTGTCTGGGTGCAGATGGCCACCATCGGAGCCCGCTGGTCGGCCAGGCTCGCCGTGCTCGCCGCCCGGCGCGGGGTGACGTTCGTGGACGCCCCGGTCTCCGGCAGTCAAGCACCGGCCGAGGCAGGGCAGTTGACCATTCTGGCCAGCGGCCCCGATCGGGTACGTGACCTCCTCGCTCCAGTCTTCGGCGCGCTGGGCAGAGCCACGGTCTGGCTTGGTCCGGCCGGCGCCGGCACCAGGGCGAAACTGGTGCTGAACAGTTGGCTCGTCGACCTCGTGGAAGCCACTGCTGAAACCCTGTCCTTCGCCCGCCAACTCGGCCTGGACCCCGCCTCGATCGTGGAGCTGCTGCGGTCGACGCCGCTCGGGTCGCCCTACGCGGTGCAGAAGGCCACCACCATGCTGGGCGGCGACTTCACCCCCGCGTTCGCACTCAAACACGCGATCAAAGACGCCGAGCTCGCCGTACAGGCCGCGCAGGCCAACGGCACCCACCTCACCCTCACCGAAGCCCTGCTGCCCGGCTGGCGGCACACCGCCATGGTGCACGGCGACGACGACCTGTCCGCGGTGTACATCACGGCGTGATCAGCGCGACGCAGCGAAAGGACGCACGGCGATGAAGACACACACCGGCCCCACCGTCCCGTCTACGCCGTACGCAGCAGCGACGCGTCCACCTGAGGCCGTCATCGCAGCGGCGGACCAGGAATCTGCCGGCGCCGCCACTGCCCGGACGGCCCCGCACGGACGTTTGGGGCTGGCGCTCATCCTGGTAGCCGCGTTCATGGTGGTGCTGGACTTCAGCATCGTGAACGTCGCGTTGCCGTCGATCCAGCGTGAGCTCGGCATTTCAGGTGCGACGGTGCAGTGGGTGGTCACGGCTTACGCCATCGCCTTCGGCGGCCTACTGATCCTTGGCGGGCGTGCGGGTGACCTGTACGGCCGTCGGCGCCTCTTCCTCACCGGGCTCGCCGTGTTCACCGCCGCATCACTGGCCGGCGGACTCGCCCGCGACCCGGTGCTGCTGATCGCCTCCCGCGTGGTGCAAGGGGGCGGGGCCGCGATGGTCGCACCTGCCGCACTGTCACTCATCACCACCGGCTTCCCCGAAGGCCCGCGCCGGACCAGGGCACTGGGCCTGTACGGCGCGACGGCGTCCATCGGCTTCGTCGCCGGCCAGGTGTTCGGCGGCGTACTGGTGGAATTCCTCAGCTGGCGCTCGGTGTTCCTGGTCAACGTCCCGGTGGGGCTCGCCGCAATGCTGCTGGCCCCTCACATCCTGCGGGAGTCGAAATCGCCGCGTGCCGGGCGGCACCTGGACGCCGCGGGTGCGCTGCTCATCACGCTGGCTGTGGGCGCCCTGGTTTTCGCCGTCTCCCAGGCCGGCCTCACCGGTATCGGCTCCACTGCCGTGCTGGTACCGCTCGGCGTGTCCGTCCTGGCGGCCGCGGCATTCGCAGCGAACGAACACCGGCACGCCGACCCTCTCGTGCAGCCGGCCCTGCTGCACAAGCACGAGTTGCGCAGCGCCAGCGCCCTCATGCTGCTGCTCGGTCTGTGGAACGGCGGTGAAATGCTCGTGCTCTCCGAATATCTGCAGCAGGTCCTGCACATGTCCCCGCTGGGCGCCGGACTGACCATCGCTCCGCAAGGAATCGTGGGGTTCGCCACCGGCCTGCTCGGCGCGCGACTGGCACGACGCCTCGGCATTCAGCGAGTCCTGATCGTGACCGCAGTCACCGCCACCATCGGCTTCGCGGTCCTGACCCAACTCCCGGCGGGCGGCGCGTCCCACCTGCCGCTCGCGGCGGTCACGCTGATCGGCTTCGGCACGGCCGGCCTGGCATTCGGCAGCATGGTCACCGCCACCGCCGGTATCGCCGACCGCGATCAGGGCGTGGTGGGCGGAGTGATCAACACGAGTCGGCAGCTGGGTGCCGCGATGGGGGCAGCGCTGCTTCCCGCGGTCGCGGTCGCTGTCGACCGAACGCGGCACACCTCCATGGCAGCCGGCGACCGAGCAGCCATGCTCGCCGGGCTGGCAGCGGCGGGACTGGCCACGCTCGTGGCCATAAAGGCCGACCACAGGATCCGTACTGCCGCTGCGGGCGGACGGAGGACTTGCTGAGCCTCCGGCCACTCAGGTCAAGTCCAGCGTTCGGTCGCGAGGACGAGCGGATATGCGGCCAGGGCTTGCCCCGGACGTCGTACAGTCCCTTGGAGACGCCTCAAGAAGTCCCCGACCATGGGCGTGTTACGCGTGCTATGGCCGCTGTTCGGACCGGCCCGCTGTGGGTGCAGGCGGTAGAGTCTGCTCGGCCCACACGGTTTTGCCGCCCGGTGTATAGCGGACGCCCCAGTTGTGGGCGACGTGGGCGACTATGAACAGGCCACGTCCGCCTTCGTCGACCGTCTTGGCATGGCGCAATCGCGGTGCGCTGTAACTGCTGTCGTCGGCCTCGCAGGTGAGCGCTCGGTCCTTGATGAGCCGCAGCTGCAGGGGCGGAGCGCCGTAGCGGACGGCGTTGGTGACCAGTTCGCTGACGATCATTTCAGCGGTGTAGGCGGTTTCCTCATCCACTTCCCAGAGGCTCAGTTGGCGTTGTGTATGGGTACGCGCCGCGGCGGCAGCCTCGGGGCCGTGGTCCAGATGCCACGTGGCGACCTGCTCGGCGGGGAATGGGCGGGTGCGGGCGAGGAGGAGGATGGCGTCGCCCTGGTGGGTGTCGCTCCGCAGCCGGTACAGGGCGTCATCGCACAGATCCTGCAGGGGCCGTTCAGGGTGGGTCAGCACCTGCTGGAGGAGATCCGGGGAGGCTGGGGCAGCGGACGGGGAGGTGGACAGGATGGATTCGGTGTAGAAGGCCAGGATGCTGCCGTCTGCGACAGTGACGGTCGCGGCGGCGAAGGGTGGTCCCTCGGCACTTCCCAGGGGAGGTCCGGCGGGCAGGTCGGGGATATCGGTGGTTCCGTCGGGATGGGCGAGGACGGGCGAGGGGGTGCCGGCCCTGGCGATGGTGTACGTCTGGGTGAGCGGGTTGTAGACCGCATACACGCAGCTTGCGGTAAGCGGCTGCCGGGGCATGGGGTCGTCGGTCGGGAGAGCTGCGCGTTCCTGGGCCAGGCGTATAGCGGTGTCATTGAGGCGCGCGAGGAGCTCGTCGGGTTCGAGGTCGAGTGTGGCCAGGGAGTGGATGACGGTCCGTAGCTGTCCCATGGTGGTGGCCGCGTGGATGCCCTGGCCGGTGGTAGTGCCGACCACCAGTGCCGTGCGAGCACTGGACAGGGCGAATGTGTCGAACCAGCCGCCTCCGCCCGCCTCGGACTGCAAGTGCAGGTGGGCTGTTTCCACGGCGGTCTGCGCCGCGGCCGAGGGAGGCAGCAGGCGGCGCTGTACCGTCGATGCGATGGTGTGTTCGCGGGTGTAGCGGCGGGCGTTGTCGATGGACAGTGCCGTGTGGGCCGCCAGTTCGAGGGCGAGGGCGACGTCGTCCCTGTTGTAGAGGTCGGCTTGGCCGGTGCGGTACAGGCACAGCAGGCCGAGTACGGTGCCGCGGAGAGTCAGGGGTGTGGTGATGAGCGTGCGGGCAGCGGATGCGCGGATCGCCTTGGCGCGTTGCGGGTCCGCTGCCAGCCACGGCGTGTCGGGACCCAAGGTCACGAGGCGGGGCTTGAGGTCGACCAGGGCTTGGGCGTAGGGAGTCGGAAACGGCAAGGCCCGCACGTCGCCCACCGGATGTGCCTGAACCTGCTCCTCACCGCCGCTGTGTCCGAAGGCGACACGGCGCAGCGGCACCTCTCGGCCCAAAGGGCTCAGCGGAGGGTCATCGCCGCGCACCACGGCGTCCACCACGTCCACCACGGCGATGTCAGCGAAGTCCGGCACCAGGGCCTGCACCAGTGCCTGGCAGGCGGCCACTACGTCGAGCGTCCGTCCCACGTCGCGCACCGAGTCGAGGACACGCAGGACCTTTTCGCGTTCGGTCATGTCGTGCAGCGCCGCCAACACTCCCAAGATCGTCCCTTGCGGATCCTCCAGGCGATACGACGAGACGGAGAACAGGTACTCCGGCGCCGTGGCCTTTGCACGGACCCGCACCAGTCGTTCCAGGGGTGTGCCGCTCTCAAGCACGCTGCGCAGCGCCGCCTCCACATCACCGGGCGCGGAGAAGTCGTACACATCAGTGAGGCGGCGGCCCAGGAACCGCTCAGGGGGCACGTCGTGCAGGAACGTCGTGGGAACGTTGACGCGCAGAAGCCGCAGCTCCGTGTCGAGGATCAGCAGGTGTGCCGGGGACTGGTTGAACAGCGCTTCCAGTACTGCACTACCCAGGCTGGGCGAGATGGCTTCGCTTTGCGCCACGGCAACCCACCTCCACCATCCAGCCTGCTCTTAGCTCCTACGCAGCGCACCTCGCCTCGCAAGAGTCGTACTTCCGGTCCGGGATCGTGACGCACACGCCGGGCGCGCAGTTCGGCCTCGGCCCGCGAGAGCTGTGCGGAGAAGTACACGACCTCATGCCCCTGAGCGTCCCGGAGATCCGCCGACTGATGGGCCACGTCGTGGTCTCGCCCCGCCACAGAGCAACGATCACCCTCTGCACTGGGCACGACACGGCCAACACGCGCCGGCCTTGGCCGGGGCGGCTCAGCCCAGGTAGAAGTCCCTGCGGGCGGCCACGAATGCCTCGATCGACTGGGCGGGGATGCCCGTCACGCGCTCGACGCCGTCGGCCGTGCGGTCGTAACGGTTGTCCCGGTGCAGCTGCGCCATGGTGGCGACGTGCTGTTCGAGGTGCGGCGGCATCCCCAGCTTCGGGAGCTGCGCCTCCCACCGGTCCAGCGGCATGTCCACGTAGGACACCGGCCGGCCCAGCGCCCTGGAGAATTCCGCGGCCAGCTCCGTGATGTCGACCGAGCGCGGCCCGGTCAGCTCGTAGACCTGCCCGACGTGCGGAGCCGGGTCGCGGAGCACGGTGGCGATGACCCGGGCGACGTCGTCCACGGCGACCGGCGAGGTGCGTCCGGTGCCGAACGGCAGCGCGATCGTGCCGTTCTCCTGAATCGACCGCGCCGCCATCGTGGTGAACAGAGGAGTGTCCAGGAAGGCCGTCGGCCGGATGTGCACCACCGGCAGCCCCGACCAGTCGAACACCTGCTCTGCCAGCCAGTGCAGCCGCTGCTGGTGCGACTCCGCGGTGCTGGTGGCGGTCATCTGCGACACCGTCATCTGCGACAGGTCTACCAGCGCCTCCAGACTGCCGTACTCCCTCGCAACGGAGGCCACCACGGTAGCCGCCAGCAGGTGGTCCGGCGACACGCGCATCGCGAAGTACATCCGCGCCACGCCTTGCAGCGCGGCCGCTACCGTCTCGGGCCGGGTCAGGTCACCAAGGACGACCTCCGCGCCGAGCGCCCGCAGCTCAGCCGCACGCTCGTCCTCGCGACGGACCATGAAACGCACCGGCACATCCTGAGCACGCAATTGCTCGAAGACCGTACGGCCCACGCCGCCGGCACCGGGGATCAGAACCAGGTCGTCGGCAATCATCAGTCGATCTCCTTCGGAGTAATGGAATATCTGCGTTGAGGTGTGATCAGAGCGTCAGCGGTGCTGTCGGCAATGCGTTCGCCGCGGTGATGTCACCACTGATCCAGGTGGCGAATTCAATGTTGGCGGTGGCGGCGGCACTGCGGGGACGTCCCCGGCGGGCGGTCGTCTCCGGTTGTCTCGCGGGAATGGTTTGTGATCACCGTTGGGCTCGGACGGTCTGGCGTGGTGACTTGTCACCGTCGGCTGCTACGACCGCGTCCTTGCCCGGCAGGAAGACCAGCACGACGACCGCGCCGACCAGGGCGACGGCCGCCGACCCTATTGCGGTGATGTGCATGGCATGGATGAAGGCATCGTTCGCGGCCCGCACCAGGGCCCTGCCGGACGGTCCCAGCTTTTCGGCGACGGCCAGGGTCGCCTGGACGGATTCACCTGCGGCGTGGCGGTCGGAGGTGGGCAGTACGCCCAGGTGGCCGCCGATGCCGTTGCGGTAGGTGGTGGACAGCAGCGACCCCAGCACGGCGACTCCCATGGCCCCGCCGACCTGTCGGAAGGTGTTGTTGACCGCGGATCCGGAGCCGGCCTTCTCCCGGGGCATCGACGACATGATCATGACGGTGGCGGGCGGCATCACGTGGGCCATCCCCGTGCCCATCAGGATGAACAGCACCTCCAGCATCCAGATGGGGGTGTCCTGGCCGAGCAGCAGGAAGCCGGCGAAGGCCACGGCGGTCAGGACGAGGCCTGTGGCGCACACGGCTCGGGCACCGAACCGGTTGACGACCAGCCGGGCACGCGGAGCGAAGAACATCTGGGAGCCGGCCAGCGGCAGCACGAGCAGACCGGACTGCAGGACGCTGTAGCCCCGAACGCTCTGGTTGTAGAAGACGCTGAAGAACGTGACGCCCATGAGGGCGAAGAAGACCAGGCCGATGGCGGCGACCGACGCGGAGAACCGCCGGTTGCGGAAGTAGGTGACGTCGAGGGCCGGATGGTCGCTGCGGGCCTCGTACAGCACGAAGCCGACGAGGACCGCCAGGCCGCCGAGGATCGTCGCCCAGGACTGGGGCCGGGTGAAGTCGCCCAACTGACCGCCCTTGATGATGCCGTAGACCAGCAGCGCCAGACCGACGATCGACAGCAGCACACCGAACAGGTCGAGCCTGCCGGGCCTGGGGTCCGTGGAGTCGGGAACGATCACGGCCATCGCGGCTATCGCGGCGACCACGATCGGCACATTGACCAGGAAGACCGAGCCCCACCAGAAATGCTCCAGCAGAACGCCGCCGGCGATGGGGCCGGCGGCGATGGCGAAACCCACCACACCGGTCCAGATGCCGATGGCCTTGGGCTGCTCCTCGCGCTCGAAAACGTTCATGATGATGGCGAGAGTGGCGGGCAGGATGAAGGCGCCACCGAAGCCCATCACGGCCCGGAAGGCGATGAGCTGCCCGGAGGAGTCCGACAGCGCGGACAGGGCGGATCCCACGCCGAACATCAGCATGCCGAAGAGCAGCACCTTCTTGCGGCCGAGCCGGTCACCGAGCAGGCCAGCGGTGAAGAGCAGTCCGGCGAAGGCCAGCGTGTAGGAGTTGACCGCCCACTCCAGCTGGCTCTGGGTGGAGCCGAGTCCGGTGGGAGCGGGCTGGGCGATGGTCTTCATCGCCACGTTGAGGATCGAGTTGTCCAGCATCACCACCAGGAGGCTGAACGCGAGCACGGTCAGGATGGCCCAGCGTCGGCGGTGGACCGCCTCGGAGACGCTTCGTCGCTGGGCGGGCGGCACGGGTGGTGTGGACGCCGCGGGCGTCGAGGAATCGGTGGGGGTGGGTGGTGATGCCACAGGGGGTCTCCAGTGCTGTCGGTGGTTCTGCGCTTGCGTGGCGGAGCCCTGCGGCCTCGGACGGTGGGAGGCAGCGCGCGAGGTCCTGTTCGACCTGCCGGGTGATCTCGTCGACCTCAAATAGATGTCGCTAGCAATCTAAATGGTGGCTAGGATAGATGGCAAGTGACATCCATCTGGGGAGAGTGATTCCATGGGCCGCGTGTCCCGGGCGCAAGCACAGGAGAACCGGCAGCGCGTCGTAGCCACCGCCTCCCGGATGTTCCGCGAGAAGGGCACCGCGGTCAGCATCGCCGACCTGATGAAGGCCGCCGGGCTCACCCATGGCGGGTTCCACAAGCAGTTCGCCTCCAAGGAGGACCTGGTCGACGAGGCCATCGCGCACGCCTTCGCCGAGCAGGCTGCACACTCGGCGGTGGCGCTCGAGGAGCACGCCGGGGAACACGAGGCCGCCCGCCGGACGCTGATCGAGGACTACCTCTCGGTCTGGCACCGCGATCACGCCGGGGAGGGCTGCCCCGTCTCCGGATTCGCCGCCGACCTGGGGCGCGAGCCCGACCAGGCCGCCCGCGCCCATCACGTCTACATCAACGGGGTACGGAACCGCGCCGCTCGGCTGGCCACCGGCGACGACGACGGCATGGCCCAGCTCTGCACCATGGTCGGTGCCCTCGTCCTCGCCCGCGCCACCCGGGGCAACCCGCTCTCCGAAGAACTGCTGCAGGCCGCGCGCACGGCTCTCATCGAGAGCGGCACCGGGCAGTCCGAACCGCGGCAGTGCATGGACTGACCGGGGGTCGGCCGACGGCACCGGCGGCCGCCCGGGCCCGGCTGCACGGCCGCCCGGGCCCGCAGGTCGGCTCCAGGCCGGGCCCGACCGTCAGGTCCCGGCCCACGGCCTTCTTCAGCAGCCCGATCAGTCGACGGGCCGACGGTACGGCGTCGAACGCCAGTGGGCCTTTTCCAACCTCGGGTTGAGTGGGTCGCGTCGAGGGTCCGGACGGACTGAACGGGTGCGGTGATGCGGGTCGTGTTGCACAGGTTCGGTGGTGAGAAAATCAGTCGCGCCCCGGGAGGTGGACCGTTAGCTTCCCTCGGAACGCAGCGAGTAAGAGCCGCGACGGCGATGAGAGCCAGGCATGGAGGCTGAGGGCGTGCGGACCGACCGTTTGGGCTTGCTGATCGACCAGTTCGACCTCGCCAGGGAGATGGCCCAGGTGCGGCTGACGGGGCTCGGCGACGAGGAGTACCTGTGGGAGCCGGTGCCCGATTGCTGGTCGATCCGGCGCCGGGGCGAGGCGACGACGCCCCGGGCGTTCGGGCCGGGCGAGTGGGTGCTCGACCAGGGCGAACCGCAGATCCCGGCAAACGAGTACGCCGAGGTCGCCCGGCAGGCCGCCGGCGGCATGACAGTCGCCAAGATCGCCGACGACTGGAGCGTGAGCGTCGAGCGGGTCGAGCAGATCCTCGCCCACACCGGCCCGCCGGAGCCCGACGAGGCGCCGGTCACCACCATCGCGTGGCGGCTGGGGCACCTGCACTTCTGCTTCGCGGGCCAATGGGAGTGGACCTTCGGCGGACGGCGGCAGGAGCCGAAGCTGCTGGTCGACTTCACGCCCTCCGCCGCCGTGGCGGTCGAGCGGTTCTTGGCGCTGATCGACCGCTGGCGCGACAGCGTCGCCGCCATCACCGACGAGGAGCTCGACACGATCGGCTTCTCGCAGTACCCGTACGGCTCCGACCCCGACGACCCATACGTTGCCGTGCTGTCGGGGTCCAACCTCGAATTCATCCACCACATGGCCGAGATCGCACTGCTCCGCGACCTCTGGCGGGCCCGCTTCACCACTCCCGGGTAGGCCCGGGCCGCGCCGCGACGGAGTTCAACGGCGCTCTTCGATCCGCACGCCGGTAAGCCGTTGCAACCTGCGGTGTGATGAGGGCTGTTGATCCGACAGGGAGACGAAGCCCTTGGTAGAGCCCTTGGTAGATGGGTCTTCGCCCAAGGGAACCATCGCTGATCGAGCCGGTGCTGCCGAACTGGCCGCGGGTAGGCTTCCGTCCCGAATCCGGGGTCGACCTGGTAGAAACGCTTCGAAGGGGGAGGCACATGGGCGGCTTCAAGTGTGGGTGCGGCAACACCTTCAGCGGTTCCCACAACCCGGGTCAGCAGTTCCGGCTCGTCCCTGACGAGCTCTTCGACCAGATCGCCTGGCCTGCTCCTGCCGATCTCGACACCCAGGAGCGGCAGCGTGCCGTGGAAGCGTCGTTCTCTTCCCTGTACGTCTGTGGCAACTGCGGGCGGCTTCACCAGGATGGCGAGAGCGGATCGATCATCTCGTACGTCGCCGATGTCTCCCTGCCCCGCATCTGGGCCGACTTCGCCCTGCGGGATGGGATCGGTCGAATCCTCCTCCGCCTGGACAGGAGCCTTGCTGACATCCGCCGCCAGAAGCTTCTCCTCAACCCGCCTTTGCCCGTGGTCCTCTATGGCGAATCGGGTGCTGAGGCGTTGGGAGAGGCGGAGTTCGGCCTGGACGCTTCCGGCGGCTACGACGAAACGATGTGGGCGGTCAGGCTGGAGGATCGGTCCGTCTGAGGTTTCGATGGCGTGCTCGCGGCTGGGCATGTGGGCCCGCATCACGATCACGGGCGGGTCTTCTTGAGGCGTCTCCAGCAGATGAGGTCGCAGGCAAGGGAGACTAAGGCGTCGTGTGGTCGAGGAGTCGTTCCCGGCGCACGAGCCGGGGCGAATGCTGCCTCATGGCTTCTTCCTTGCTCACGGCCCTCGGCTTCCTTTCAGCCGGCGGGAAGCCGATCGTGCCACGACCGGGTCGCCGTTCCGTCACCGAGTTCTCTGGACGCCCGCAGGGGCGTCCCACTGATCACGTCGCCAGAAGAAACGTACTGGCGCAGCCGCTGTGGTCACCATCGCTGCAGCGTGGGGGAACAGCCCACGCTGCAGCGATGGTTGCTGCTTCGGTCAAGCGTCGCTCGAAGCGAGCGCGGCCAGTTCACGGTCGACGGCGTCCTGGTGGGCCTCGGCGTCCTCGCGGGCCTTCTTCGGGCTCCAGCGGCCGGCCATCACGAACACGAAGGGCAGGAAGAGGACTTGCCCGCCCACGCAGATCCACCACCAGGTGCGCCATTCTCCCGGGCCGTCCTTCGCGGCCTTCTGCACCCTCGGCCCGTACTCCTGGAGCACCTTGAGTTGCGGCTGGGCCTTCTGTACAACGGCCAGGTCGGCGGGGCCGACCTCCTTGACCGCGCGGGCGGCGAGGTCGGGGGGCGTGGTGGACGGGGTGTACTTGCCCAGTTCGGCGAAGAGTTGGGGGTGGGCGCCGACGATGGCCAACGCGGGGGCGGCCTGCTTCTGCGCGGTCACCACCTCGGTGCCGTGTTCGACGAGGGGGGTGACCGAGGTGACGAGCACCGGGATGAACGCCGCGGACACGGCGACCACGATCCGTACCGTCCACCCCCAGACCGCGAGGCCGGCGGCGGTCGCGGCCGGGTTGCGCTTCTCCACCGTCTCGGTGAAGCTCGCCATCCACGGGGCGTAGGCGACTCCGCTGAACACGCCGATCGCGATGAACAGCCAGGCAAAGGTGTAGTAGCCGGTCGTCGCGTGGGTGGCCAGGGAAGCGAAGACCGCGGTAGCCACAATGGCACCGACCCCGCCGATGATCATGAAGGGCTTGCGCACCAGCAGCCGGTCCGAAAGCAGGCCGGCCGCGATCAGCGCAAGGGCGTTCGCGGCCCAATACCAGTTGGCCAGGCCGTTGGTGCGCTGCTCGCTGTATCCGAAGGTGGTCGAGAAGTAGACGACGAAGTTGCCGACCGCCGCGTAGTAGAGCAGGAGGAAGATCGCGATCGCGAAGGCCGAGCCGAGGATGTCCAGGCGCATCATCTGACGCCACTCCCCCCGCCGTACCGCCTCCGTGTCCAGTCCCTTGGCGCGCGCCTCGACCAGGGCCCGGTCCCGCAGGCTCACCATGATCTGGTCACGCAGCCCCGGCGACAGCTCCCGCAGGGCGAACAGCGCGACGACGAACACGATCAGCCCGGCCGCCCCGGAGTAGCGCACCTCGTCCTCCCAGGTGGCGGAGGAGAGCGTGCTGCTGGTCACCGATGTGACGACCAGGCTGCCGATGACCGGGCCCATCGTCCAGTAGCCCATCGCGGTGGCGCGGCCGAGTTGCGGCGAGAAGTCCCTGATCAGTGCCGGAGTCGCGACCAGCACGATCCCCTCGATGATGCTCACAAGGGCGAACAGCACCAAGTACGTCGTCTTGTCGGCCGCGTTGGGCAGTCCGAAGAAGACCAGGAGTGCGGCGACCAGCAGTCCGTAGACCACGAGGTTCGCCCGCCCCCAGCGGTCCGCGAGGCCGGCCACGAGTGAGGCGAAGGCCCCGAGCGCGTTGCCGATGACGGAGACCCACACGAAGTAGCGGTAGGTCATGTCGAAGTGCGTGATGATCGACGTCGCCACCGCGTACTGGATGTAGAGCATGTAGTAGAGCACGACGGTCGTGACCACCACGATCGCCAGGTACGTCATGCGTCGCCCGGTGGCCGGATATTCCGCCAGGTCGCGGCGGTACAGCCGGGTGAGCGAGCCGTGAGTGCCGGCGCCGGGCGCATCGGCACCGGGGCGTCTCGCGTCGAATGGTGCGGAGGCGGAGGGCATACGACTCCTTCTGCAAGGGCTGGGGACAGAGGCAGGCCGAGGGAGGCCGGGCTGGGGGCTGCCTCCGCTCGAGCGGAGGCTAGTACCGACTGGTCGGTACGGCTAGATGTGTGACACGGCTTCCCTCGGGAACGAGGAGCGGCCGCGGGCAGGCGGGCGCGGAATTGGCGAAGTCCTGCCCGCCCACCGTCGTCGTGCCGGCTCGCTACGGCTTCCGCAGCCCCAGCCCGGTCGACGCCACCGGAGGCCGGACGTTCTCTCGGCTCACCATGTTGTCGGCGCTGGGCAACGCCGTGGTCCCGCTCGCTACGCCCAGGTCGGTGTCCAGGTCCCGGCGCCCGTGTGGTCGAACCGCCCGGAGCAGAGATGGTCGCGGAGCGCGGCAAGCGCCGGGTGCGGATTGTCGCGGTGCCATACCAGTGAGTGCGGGTAGACCGGCGCCGGATCCCGCACGGGGATGCGCCGCAGGCCGTGGTCGGCGGGCCAGACGAGGCGTGTCTGCTCGCCGACGAAGGTCGCCAGTGAGCGGGAGTCGGCGATGGTGTCCAGCAGGGGCTCGGTGCCGAAGTCGGGGCCGGTGATCTCGATGGTGAGCCCGAATGCGGCGGCGAGGGCATCGTAGTAGGCGGCCCACTCGGTTCCGGGAACGAGGCCGGGCATCCAGATCCGGTGTCCGGCAAGCTCGGTGGGCGTGACCGTACGGGCGGACGCGAGCTCGTGGGCCGGTCCGGTGAGAAGCTGTACGGGCTCGTCGAAGGCCCGGGCGGCCTCGATGTCGTCGGGGAGCTGCCGGCCGGGCATGGTGACGGCGCGGAAGGACGCGTCGATCGTGCCGGACTGGATGGCGTCGATGGCGGCGTCGGCGTCGAAGAGGGTCACGACATCGAGTTCGACCTCGGGATGCGCGCGATGGAAGTCGCCCAGCACGGCAGCCGGGGCGAGTCGTCGGCCGATCACGTCGACGCGCAGCGCTCGGCGACCGGGACGCACGGAAGCGACTGCCCGCTCCTCGGCTCGCAGGAGATCGCGGGCGTGGGGCAGGAACGCCTGCCCGTCGATGGTGGGCTTCGCTCCGCGCGCGGTGCGGGTGAACAGCCGCACGCCGAGGATCTTCTCCAGCGTGGCGATGCGTTTGGAGACGGCCTGCTGGGTGATCGACAATTCGGCGGCGGCATCTTGGAATCGCCCCGCCTCCGCGGCGGCCACGAAGGTGCGCACAGCATCGAGATCCACGCCGACCAGGCTATCTGCACAACGATCGGTTGTGCTTTCCTGGCTCATCGGTTGTTTGATCTCGCCATCTGCTACTCGCTTTGATGCCGATGGTCAGCGTGTGGTTGTGCAGATCGGCGAGAGGTGCGTTGGGTATGGCGGGTAGGCGGGGGCTGGGGCGGCGGTTCGGGTGGCTGTGGGCGTCGTATGCGGTCAGCGCGTACGGGACAGGGTTCGGGTTCGGTGCGTTTCCCCTGATCGCGGTCCTCGTGCTGCACTCCGGGCCGACCCAGGTGGCGGCGCTGGCGGCCGCGGGGCGGGCCGTGGGCGCCGTGGTGGCGGTGCCGCTCGGCCCGTGGGTGGAGTTCCGCCGTAAACGGCCGGTCATGGTGGCGATGGACCTGACCCGGTTCGCGGCGTTGATGAGCGTGCCCGTCGCGTTCGCACTCGGGGGACTGAGCTTCGCCCAACTCCTCGTTGTTTCCGTCGTCGTCGCCGCGGCCAACATCGCTTTCAACGCGGCCGGCGGTGCGTATCTGAAGGCGCTCGTGCCGCCGGAGGACCTACTCGTCGCGAACAGCCGGTTCGAGTCCACGACGTGGACCGCGACCACGGTCGGACCACCGCTCGGAGGGGCCGCGATCGGGCTGTTCGGCCCGGTGACCACCGTGGTCGCCGATGCGGTCAGCTACCTGCTCTCGGCGCTGGGCATCCGCGCCATCGGCGGGACGGAACCGCGCGCCGAGCGGGTCGGTGCACCGCGAATGCGAGCAGGTGATCTGCTCGAAGGATGGCGCCACATCCTCACCCACCCCGGGCTGCGCCCGTTGTTCTTCAACTCGATCGTGGTCAACGGCCTGATCATGGCCTCCGAGCCGCTGCTCGCCGTACTCCTGCTGGGCCGCCTCGGGTTCGCACCTTGGCAGTACGGTCTCGTGTTCGCGGCCCCTTGCGTCGGTGGCCTCGTCGGCTCACGCCTCGCGCGCCCACTCGCGGCGCGGTACGGGCAGCACAAAGTGCTCCTTACCGCCGGGGTGCTGCGCGCGTGCTGGCCGGTCGGCTTGGCGTTCGTCAGGCCCGGGGTCCCCGGGATCGTACTCATCATCACCGTCCAACTCGGCCTGGTGACCTGCTGTGGCCTGTTCAATCCACTGCTGGCCACCTGCCGGCTCGACCACACCGACCCCGACCGGGTCGCCCGCACCCTGGCCGCGTGGTCGGTCAGCAGCAGCGCTGCCATCGCGGCCCTGACCGCCCTGTGGGGGGTGCTCGCCGCCATCACCAGCCCCCGCACCGCGATCGCAGCCGCCGGAGTCCTCCTCCTGGCCACCCCGCTGCTGCTCCCCCGCCGCGAGCACGCGCCCCAGAACACGAAGAACCAGGCCGCAAGCCTCACATGACACACCGCAGCTCGACTGTGTTCCGTGAAGTCGACGCAGTTGTCGACACAGCGTCTTTCGGTTGCCCTTGACGGCCCTTGACCCGGGCGACGTCGGGACGCACATCCAGGCGCGGCAGGACGAGGTCGCCAGGCTCGTGGGTTTCGCCGGCTCGAGCACCGACTGAGGGCTACCGGTTCTGACAGTGGGCGACAAGCCGCGGATGACACGATGACGGCCTTGGTTCACCAAAACCGTCGTTGCGGTGGGAAACTCCGGGGCATGTCGCGCCCGACGACCATGAAG
Organism: Streptomyces sp. NPDC058246; assembly: GCF_042881985.1. Classification (NCBI taxonomy): domain Bacteria; kingdom Bacillati; phylum Actinomycetota; class Actinomycetes; order Kitasatosporales; family Streptomycetaceae; genus Streptomyces; species Streptomyces sp. NPDC058246. Next base: position 85,271 of record NZ_JBHVWZ010000017.1, read on the forward strand.
AGGAGGTCGGATGGCCGAGGCACACGACATCGAGGCCGTCGTCTTCGACATCCTGGGAACGATGGTCGACGAGCCAGGCGGACTCCGAGCGGCCATTCGCGACGCGGTGCCCGCTTCCGACGATGCGTCTGTCGCCCGGCTGCTCACCGTGTGGCAAGAACTCCAGTCCAGGGAATCGCCGCGCGAGGCGCGTGAGTGCGGCAACGGAATCGTCCCACGATTTCAGGCGCTGACCCGCGGTGGCCAGTCGAGTTGGTCGCGGCGCTGACGGTGACGAAACACCGAAGGACTTGGCCGCAGCCGCACTGACAGCCGGCGCCGAGCCAGTTGGCGCCACCCCAGTGTGCAGAAGTCGCCGTAATCAATCTGTTGGGTGCGTGCTACCCCTTGTACGCCTTCAGCATGAACAGCCAGATTTCGCTGACGGTCGGGAAGCAGGCGACGGCGTGCCTCAGTCGTTTGAGGGGGATCTCCCCCGCGACGGCGATGGTGGCGGAGTGCAGGAGTTCGCTGACGCCCGGACCGACGAAGGTCACCCCGAGGAGGATTTCGCGGTCGAGGTCGACGACCATGCGGGCTTGGCCCCGGTAGCCGTCGGCGTACAGGTTCGCCCCTTGGGCCTGGGCGAAGTCCACGTCGACCACGGTGATGCGGTGGCCGGCCCTGGTGGCCTGTTCGGCCGACAGGCCTACGGCGGCCGCTTCGGGGTCGGAGAAGAACACCTGCGGAACCGCGTGCTGGTCGGCCGTGGTGGCGTGGTCGCCCCAGGGTCCGTTGTCGAGCGGCAGTCCCTTGGCGCGGGCGCCGATCGCGTCGCCCGCGGTCCGCGCCTGGTACTTGCCCTGGTGGGTGAGCAGCGCGCGGTGGTTGACGTCGCCGAGGCCGTACAGCCAGGTGCCCTCGACTTCACGCACCAGGCAGGTCTCGTCGACGTCCAGCCATGATCCGGGGGTAAGGCCCACGGTTTCCAGGCCGATGTCGTCGGTGCGCGGCGCCCGCCCGGTGGCGAACATGACCTCGTCGGCCTCCAGGTGTGTTCCGTCGTCGAGGGTCAGGGTGACGGGGCCGCCCGGCTCGGGTCGGCGCAGCCCGGTCACCGAGACGCCGATGCGCACGTCCGCGCCCGCTTCGGTGAGCCCTTGCGCGACCATGTCGCCGACGAAGGGCTCCATCCGGGGCAGGAGCGGGCGGCGGGCCAGCAGGGTGACCTGGGCGCCGAGGCCCTGCCACAAGGTCGCCATCTCGACGCCCACTCCCCCGCCGCCGACGATGGCAAGCCGACCTGGCACGTGGCTGGAGTCGGTGCCCTCGCGGTTGGTCCAAGGGCGCGCTTCCTCGATACCCGGTACGTCGGGCAGCACGGGCCGGCTGCCGGTGGCTACCGCGACCGCGTGCCGTGCGGTGAGGGTGCGGCGCCCGCCGTCGGGCGAGGTGACACTCACCCGGCGTGGGCCGTCGATCCGACCCTGACCACGGAACAAGTCCGCGCCGATGGACTTGACCCAATTGGCCTGCCCGGAGTCGTCCCAGTCGGTGACGTAGCGATCGCGCCGCGCGAAGACCTCGGCCGTGTCGAGCCGTCCGGTGACCGCCTGGCGGGCACCGTCCACCCGGCGCGCGTCCGAGACCGCGATCACCGGCCGCAGCAGTGCCTTGCTGGGCACGCAGGCCCAGTACGAGCACTCCCCGCCCACCAGTTCACGCTCGACCACGGCGACGGTCAGACCTGCCGCGCGTGCGTGGTCGGCGGCGTTCTGGCCGACCGGACCGGCCCCGAGCACGATCACGTCGTAGATCTCTTCGGCAGGGGCTTCCGCAGCGCCTTCCGCAGTGTCTTTCGCGATGGCTTCTGGAATGTTTTCGGGTGAAGTGTTCATGATTCCTTCCTTCCTCTGGACGTTGCGACCCACTCCGGTCGGCGGTCGGCGGTCGGCGGTCGGCGGTCGGCGGCGGATCGAAAGCTCTTCTGCGGGCGGTGACGGCTCATCGGAGTCCGGTCAGATACCGGGGAAGAGCGTCCGCAGGTCGTCGAGGGTGATCGAGCCGGTGGCCGTCAGGGGGTCCGGGGGGCGATTGCGGCCGTAGATGAGCCGCAATACGGACTCTGCGGTGCCGGTCAGGAGGGCGGTGGGGTCGGTGGCAGGGGTGGGGTAGAGGTGGAGTTCGGTGTCGACGTCGAGGAACAGGGTCTGCTGAGGGTCGGTGAGCTGCACTTCGACGCGCTGCGGCGCGAGGCGGGTGAGGGCGTCGGCGTTACGGAAGCGGGTGGCCACCAGGTCGATCCGCTCCCAGAGCAGCACCACGTCGGGTACGGCGAGCACCGCTCGCTCGTCCAGCGCGACCATGATGTCCCAGGCGTGTACGGCCTGCTCCGACAGCCGGTATCCGGCGTATGACGCCAGATCGAGCAGGCCGGCGAAGTACGGGACGCTCAGGGACGTACGCTGCCCGGCGTCGAGCGAGTCAAGGAGCGCCAGATGGCGTTCGTCGGCCTCCAGCCACGCCGCGCGCTGCTCGATGGGGGACATCACGTCCCACCGTTCCCACACCGGCAGCAGCTCCTCGCGGACCGGGCCCCGCTCGTCTCCCTTGAGGCCTCGCTCCAGGAGCGTGGTGCAGATTTCCGCGCCGCTGCCCAGATGGGACAGCACCTGTCCGATCGTCCAGCCCGCGGCGAACGACGGCCCGGCGAGCCGGTCGGGGGGCAGATCGGCGACAGCGTGCCTCAGCCGTCGGGACGAGTCGTGCAGTGCGCCGGTCCAGCGGTCGGCGGCGGTCACGCTCCGTCCCCGTTTCGGTAAGCGAGGTCGGCGGCGGTGAGGCCCTCGAGAGCCATACCCAGCTGGGTGCCTTCGGCCATACGGCGGCTGATCCGCTGCCGCAGGGTGACGGCCAGATAGCGGGTGAGCAGCTGCGGCTTGGCGGCGAGCTGCTCGGCGAGGTCCTGGGCCCGGGGCAGCACCCGCTCCAGCGGCAGCACCTCGGCGACGGCGCCCCACTGTTCGGCCTGGGCGGCGGTGAAGGACCCCTGGGTGAGAGTGAGGTAGCGGGTGCGGTTGACGCCGATGGCCTCCTCCCAGGCGATCTGGATGCCGTCGCCGGGCACGATGCCGAAGGTCAGGTGGGGGAAGTCGGAGAAGACGGTGGTGTCCGCGGCCACGACGATGTCGGCCAGCAGCGCGTATTCGCTGTGCACGGACGCCGGGCCGTTGACGGCGGCGACGATCGGCATCTCCAGGTCGACAAGCCGCTGCATCACCCGGCGGCCCTCGGCGACGGTGCGATCCCACTGTGCGGGCTTGGTGATGTCTCCGAGGCTGGCGCCGTCGATCTCGGTCATGAAGCGGTCCCCGGTGCCGGTCAGCACCACGACCCGGTTGTCGCGGTCCTCGCCGATCTCGAACAGGGCGCGGGGAAGGTCGGTGTGCAGCTGTCCGGTGAAGGTGGCCGGTCCGCCGTCGGTGTGGAAGCGCAGGGTCAGCACTCCGGATTCCGTGCGGCTCAGGGCAATGTTCTTGAAGGCGGTGAAGTATTCAGGGGTTGCGCCGGTCATGGTCACTCCTACGGTGGCGCGGCGCCGTCGTGCGCCGCTCTGCCACACAACCACCTGGGTCGGATGGCTCACAGCGTTCGCCCAGTCGCTCCGGGACCACCCCCATCAGGGAAGTTTATGGCGTCCGGTCGTTCCGCGCCCCGCCGATGTGCTGCGATGGGGGTCATGGAGCTTCGGGACATGCGTGCCTTCGTTGCGGTGGTCGAGGAGGGCGCCCTGTCCGCGGCAGCCCGCCGGCTCCATATGAGCCAGCCCCGCCTCTCCCAGATGGTGCTCGCGCTGGAACGGGAGTTCGGCGTCGCCCTGTTGGTGCGCAGCTCGACCGGGGTCCAGCCGACCGAGGCCGGAACCACCCTGCTCGCCGAGTCCCGCGCCGTGCTCACCCGGTACGACCAGGCCGTCGCCGCCGTCGCCCGGCACAGCGCACCGGGCGGCTCCGTCCTGCGCCTCGGCATCCCTCTCGAACTACCGCCCGGGTTCCTGACCCGCCCGCTCGCCGCTCTCGCAGATGCATATCCCGAAACCCGGGTGGAACCCCGGCACATGTCCACCGCGGACCAAGTGGCGGCCCTGCGCACCGGGGAAGTCGACATCGGCCTGCTGCGCGAGCGCCCTACGGGGACTGACCTGGACGCGATCAGGGTCTTGGAGGAGAAGCTGGGCGTACTGCTCGCGGCCGACCGAGCAGCCGAACTGTCCGGCCCGGAAGGTGTACGGCTCGACTCCCTCGCCGGGCTCCACTGGGTCGGCTTTCCCCGCACCGGATCCCCCGTCTGGTACGACGAGGTCACCGCCGTACTGCGCGGACACGGCATCGACACCGAAGCCCCGGCCGTCAGAGGGCAGGTGCTGCTTGCCGAGGTCAAGCTGGCGGCGGTGAGCGACGGGACAGCCTTCTCCCTGGCGCCGCCGCACTGGTTCCACCCCTTGCCGGAGAACGTCGTCTGGCAGCCCCTGGCCGGCAGCCCTCTGGTGCGTCGGACATGGGCGGTATGGCAGGCCAGGTCGCACCGACAGGACCTCGGCCATTTCGTGGTGGCGCTGGGGAACGCCGGCGACGAATGACCGGCGCCGCGTCCGGTGACGCGGCCGCTTAGGTCATCGCGCCTCCAGGGCCCCAGTCGATCCTGCCGGGCAGACACAGCGGCACGGCCGGCCGGCAGGCGCGTATCGGGTTGGTTCGAGGGTGGCGACCCGCAGCGCCATCGCGGGCCATAAGCATTCCTGATGGCCGGACCGGCGAGGACGAATGGCCAGAGGGCATGACGTCGCCCGCTCCATTGGTTGTGCGACATCGCGGTGGTCAAAACGCCGCGACATCACCACCGAAAGGCAATCATGGAGCTTCGCGACCGGAAGGCGCTCGTGACCGGGGGCGCAACCGGCATTGGCTTCGCGACGGCACGGTTGCTCGCCCGGGAGGGAGCCGAGGTCGTGATCGCCGGCCGGAGCGAGGAAGCTGGTGCCAAGGCTGCGGCCGCGCTCGAGGAGAACGGCGGCCGGGCACGTTTCCTTCAGGTCGACCTGCGTGACCCGGAGTCGGTGCACAGGCTCGTCGAGCAGGTGAGTGGCGTGGACATCTTGGTGAACAATGCCGGCGCTTTCCCGTTCGCCTCCACAGTGGAGCAGGGCTTGGACGCGTTCCAGCAGCTCTTCGAGACGAACGTACAGGGACCGTTCTTCCTCACCGCAGCGCTCGCGGAGAAGATGGCGGCCCGGGGCGGCGGCAGCATCGTCAACGTCACGACGATCGCCGCACAGCGCGGCATTCCCGGCACTGCCGCCTACGGGTCGGCCAAGGCCGCGGTCGATTCCCTGACCCGCACCTGGGCAGTCGAATTCGGCGGTCTTGGGGTCCGGGTGAATGCCGTCGCACCCGGCCACACCCGCACCGAGAACGTTGCCAGCATGATCGGCGAGGAGACGTTCGAGAACATCGGCGCCGAAGTGCCGCTCGGCCGGCTCGCCGACCCCGAGGAGATCGCCGAGGCGATCCTTTTCCTGGCCTCGCCACGGGCCAGTTACGTCACCGGAACCGTCCTCACCGTGGACGGCGGAGCGGTGGCCCTGACCTGACCGCCCTTGCACATGTTCGCCGCGCGAACGTCCCCGACATCGCCCACACAACTACACATCGCCTGTCGTCCCGCGACGGCAGGCAACGAACCGACACCCCAGAGGAACAATCATGGGACTGCTGAACGACAAAGTAGTGCTGGTCACCGGCGGCACTTCGGGCATCGGCCGCGCCGCCGCCGTCCTGTTCGCCGAGGAAGGCGCCAAGGTCGCCATCACCGGGCGTCGCGCCGAGGTCGGCGAACAGGTGGTCGACGAGATCTCCAAGGCGGGAGGCCAGGCGCTCTTCGTCAGGGCCGACGCAACCGACATCTCCGGCGCCGCTGACGTGGTGCGTCGGACCGTCGAGCACTTCGGCCGACTGGATGCCGCCTTCAACAACGCCGGCACCGCCAGGGTCGGTCCGCTGACCGAGCTGGACGAGAAGACCTGGGACGTCTTGGTGGACGGCAACCTCAAGAGCACGTTCTTCTACCTCCAGGCGGAAGCGGCGCAGATGAAGCGCCAAAAGGAGGGCGGCTCGATCGTGCTGAACGGTTCCGTCTTCGCCGAGCTGGGCATCGAGGGCATCTCGATCTACAGCGCCAGCAAGGGTGGCGTCACCGCGCTCGCCCGCGCCGCCGCCGTCGAACTCGGCCCCGACGGCATCCGCGTCAACAGCGTCAACCCGACGGTGATCCGCACCCCTCTCACCGAGAGCGGAATCACCAGGAACGAGGACGGCACCGAGTACCACCCGCATGGCGAGAAGATCCCGCTGGGCCGGATCGGTGAGCCCGAGGAAGTGGCCAAGGCGACCCTCTTCCTGCTGTCGGACCTCTCCTCGTACGTCACCGGTCAGACACTGATGGTCGACGGCGGGCAGAGCGTCAACTGACCCAGCTACGGCGGGGTCGACTCAGCGTGGGGACCGGACTCCAAGGGGCCGGTCCCCACGGCTTGTCGCTGTTCTTTCCAACTCTGCTGTGCGGGCGGTGCGTTGGTAGCGGCCGCCGACCGATCTTGAGTGGTGTTCGTCGAGGACTTCCGTGATCTGTGGACGAAACACGACCGGCAGCTCGGGCAGCCGCCCCCCGCGGGTGTCGAGCGCGGAGCCCGGCCGCACCGAGCCGCTCCGGCAGCTCGACCCGGTCCTGAACCGGTCAGGGCTGCCGGACGTCCGGCTCGGCCCGCTCCCGACCCAGCGCCCCGGCAAGCCACTGACCAGCCTCAAACCCACAGGAAGGCTCCGCAACATCGGGCTCCCCTCCGAAGCCGCGCGATGCGCCGCCCTCCTCGATCTCTGTGTCCAGATGCCCCCGGCCGTCCTCCAACGGCTCCTCGGGGTCACCTCCTTCGCAGCCGAACCCTGAGCGGCAGAGCCGCCAGAACGGCCTACGCAGCAGAGATCGCTCGGCGAACCTGACTCACGACACAGCATCGGGGACTTGGTCGTTCCGAAGCAATCTCAGCTATCACCTGCCTCGACACCTCCTCGCAGCCCCCACTCGTCAAGCCCCGTGTAGATCAACGCGATGCGGCCTTTGGGGAAGCCGAGCGACTCGGCCTCCCCGCAATAGAGCGCCACCAGTGAGTCAGGGCCTCTCCACCAGGTGTCTGCAAGGCCCATCACCTCGCGCACTGGCTCGTAGCCGTCCAGCTCGATGCCATCGACGTCATCGCCGACGACCTTGGTGACCTGCTTCGCCCACATGGATGCGTGGTAGGCCAGCGCGAGCGATTCCACCCAGCCCCCGATGGTCGCGTGGAGTGGCGCCCATCTATCTGCATGGATTCCGAACTCACCAGACGGACTGATCATGAACGAGTAGGGGACGGCAGTCCGTTGCATCCCGGCTTCGAACCACCACCCTGCGGAGTCTGATTCGGGTAGGTCCGGATCGAGGTACTTGGGGCCTCCGTCGTACTGCGATGCCGGTGGCAGGAGCAAACCGCCCCATCTCTCCTGGTAGGACGCCATTCGGTCGATCACTGCTGCGGGGATGCCTCGCTCAAGCCACCACTGCCTGTACCCCTCAACGGGCCGGACGCCGACCTTGACGCCGTGCGCGCGGACGAAGGATCGGGCTCGTCGAGTCAGGCCATCGGGCACGTCGTTGAAGAGGTTGAGCTTCACCAGAGCGACGCTACCCAGTGGCCCAGGGACAGCGGGCTCGGGCCCCCTCTGTGCGTTCCGCGACACCGCGACCAGGTCGAGCTGAAGCGGCTGCCCTGTTCCGCACGCCTGAATATCCGAACCTACCGACACTCGCCAACGCGGCCGCGTCCGGCCAGGTCGCGTCAGGCGTGGCCGAGGAGTTCCTCGCGCCGGGCCAGCGCCCACGCGCGCTCCTCCTCGATGTCCGGGATGAAGTTCTGCCGCAGGAATGCCGCCCAGGGGTCCGTGCCGAGCGGACCCAGGCGCGCTATCCGCTCGGTCTCGTCGCATTGCAACCGCGCCAGCGCGTCCAGCACGTCGGCCGGGTCCGCGCCGTAGGTGTCGCACAGCAGCCACAGCCGTCGCGCCAACGGAGCGCCGGCCGCGCCGTAGCCGACCCTGCGCTGACGATCGGGAAGCCGCAAAGGCACGCTGTACCAGGCCAGTTGTGCGAGGTCGTCCAACGCCTCGCCGGGGATGGCCAGGTCCCAGTCGATGACGCCTACCAGGCGGTCGTCCGCCCAGACCGAGTTCCAGCTCGTGAGGTCGCCGTGGCGCATGATCAGCCCGGGACGCCAGCGGACGTCCGGGTCGCACCAGACGGCCTGCGACGAGGGCCGGAAGTCGCGTACGGCTTCGTGGTAGTCGCGCAGCCACCGCCCAAGCGCGGTGACGCCCTCGTCCGCGAGGAGCGCCCGTGGCCACGGGTACAGCCCGACTTCGCCGCGCAGCAGGGACACCACCTCGTGGCCGTCCACGGGACCGTCACCCAGGGCGCGCGGCGCACCGGCGAATCCCACCTGCTCCAGGTGGCGCAGTAGTTCCCGCACCGCGGGGGTCCACACGCGCCAGGGCCTGAGGATGGTCTCGCCCTCACGACGCACCGTCGACAGGCCCCCGCGCATCGATTCACCGTCCTGGATCATGGGGGAATCCTAGTGAGCGGCGGAATCCCGGGCCGGGGCGCAGTACCAATTCCGGCAGGCTCCAGGCGCGGTCACGCGGCCTGGGTGTCTGCATTTATCGGAACTGCCGGCATGACGGGGCCGCCGAGGAGTGGGGTCATGACGTCCACGGCGCGCAGCGTCGGACGTTGTGCGCGAGGGCTTCGAGTACCTCGGAGCGGGTTACCTGAGTGGGGAGCATTCGGGTCAGGTGGGTGGGCATGTCCGGCTGGCTGGGTGGCAGGAAGCCGATTTGGGCCACGCGGGCCATGCCGCGTGCGCGAGGTTGCGGGGTGGAGGGATCGGCCAGGAGGGGTCCGGTGGCCGGGCGGCCCACCTCGTTGAGGAAGTCCATGCACGCTTGCTCCAGGTCGGCTGCGGTCAGGCGGGCGGGGCCGGCGGTGACCCAGTGGAGGCCGGAAGCCGTTGCGTTGCCGCAGATCTGGGCTTCGGCCAGTGCCGTGACGTAGTCGACGAGGGTCTCCATCGGGAGGATGTCGGTCCAGTGGTCGGGCCGGACGGGCAGCGAACCGGGTCGCGCTTGCAGCATGGCGGTGAACAGGGCGTGCGGGAACTGGTGTCGCGGGGCGGCGAGCGCGTTTCGGGCGGCGAACAGGAGCGCGGTGCGCACGATCGCGACAGGCTGGCTGCATTGGGCTGCCAGTTCCTCGCCTCGGCGCTTGGACTGGCCGTACGCGCGCATGGAGCGGGCGGCGAGATCGTCCCCGGGGACGTCGAAGGCGGCTGAGGCGGAGGAGAGCAGGACCACGGGCACGCGGGCGTCCTCAGCGAGTTCCAGGATCCTGCGGGTGCCCTCTGCGTTGACGTTGTCGAACGCGGTGCGGTCGCGGGGGGCGAAGTCGGTGAGACCGCCGCAGTGCACGATGACGTCGATGCCGGCGGCCAGTTCGCGGCGCCGGCTGCTACTCAGGCCCAGGCCGTCGGCGGTCAGGTCGGCCTGCACGCACGTGGTGGCGCCTTCGGGCCGGCGGCGGTGGACGAGAGCGGTGACGTCGTGGCGGACGGCGAGTGCCGGGAGAAGGTTCGCCCCGATCACGCCGGTCGAGCCGGTGAGGAGGACGGTGGGACGGGCTGCGGTCATGGTGGCCTCGGAACTGGGGAACGGGCACGGGGCAGCCCTTTGCGTGGGTTGCTCCGCAACTGGGATGTCGGGGGCCGTGGCGGTGCCCACGGTCAGTTCGCACGCCGTCGGCGGGAAAGTTCCTGTACGGTCCGGCGCTGGGTGCGCAGCGGTGGGAGAGCCGGGATGGTGGGGCCGGTTTACCTGGGGCGGGAACGGGTTTCGGTGAATGGGGTCATCGTCGGCCGTCCGCCGCGCACATCGGGGCGTCGAGCGACGGCGCGGTCGCATATTCGACCGGGTGGCAGTAGGCGAGGCCGTCGAGGGACTGCCCGGTCGCGAAGCGGGTGAGCAGGTCGCCGGCCGGGTCCGGGAGTTCCAGATGCATCGCGTGGTCGACGCCGCGCACCAGCACGACGCGGGCGTCGACGCAGGCTGAAGCAACTTCGCGGCACAGGTCGGGCGGAGTGAAGAGGTCGTGCTCGCCGGTGGCCACCAGGACGGGCGCGGTGATCGGCGGCTGCGGCGACGGGGCCTGTTCCAGCAACCGCAGAGTGTTGTTCCGGTACTTGTCCCGGTCCGCCGCACCGATGTCACGGAACATGGATCGCAGGATGCGGCGCACCGCCGACTGGCGGGTCACTCGCTCGCCCGGCGGGGAGCGCAGGATGATGTCGGCGCTCAATTCGGCGAACGCCTCCATGTGCTCGTCTGCCAACAGATCCACGGTGCGCCGCAGATCCTCCCGGACCGCGTCGGGGACCCACAAGAGCGGTCCCGCCAGCACCAGGCTGCGCACCGCCTGGGGACAGGTCTGGGCATAGCGGTGGGCGATGCCCGAACCGTACGAAGCGCCGAGCACATGCACCTGCCGGTGCCCGGCCGCCTCCAGCAGGTTGTGCAGGGCTCCTGCGAGGAAGTCCAGCCCATAGGCGGCGGGCAGCGTGTCCGCGTCGCCCCACCCGGGCAGGTCCACCGTGAACATGTGAAACGTTTGGGCCAGCGCCGCCTCGAAACGGCCCCATGCCGACTTGCGCTGGAGGGCCCCGCCGATGAGCACGACCGTTTCCGCCGCGGGGTCGCCGTGCCACAGCGTGCGGCCCTCGGACTTGTATCCGCCGTAACTGGACACCACGAACTCTTCGAAGGCCAAGACGCTCTCCTGATTCTTGTGACCCTTGAGGGCCCCGGCCCCGCGCCGGCCGTGACGGTCACGGCGGCGTACACGCCATCAGGTGCAACGATCTTGGCGACGTGGCGTCACGCGGAGGGCGTTGAGCAGCGCGGCCTGAACGTGGGTTCGCGTCCAGTGCGTTCGTCGGTTCGAGCCCCTTCGCCGTGGACGGCCCGCTGCGGGGTCGTCAGGTTCTGTGTTGCGCCTGCGGAGCATTCAGCTGCCGCTCGTCTGCCGGATCCGGGCGGGTGCCGGTGCGGTGTCAGCCGGGGTGTGGAGGGCGAACAGGCGGCTCTTGACATGATCGCTGAGCCACAGAGGCGCGGCACATTGCAGCGCGGTGCCCAGATGCGCGTCGAGGCCGACGGTGTACCTGCGGCGCGGCCGCTGGACACGCAGAGCCCTGGCGATGGTGCGGGCCACCGGCTGCGGTCCGCCGGCCGCCCGTTGGATGCGGGAGAAGAGGCTCGCGGCCCGGTCGTGGACGCCGGCGTCGGCGTCGGCGGTAGTCAGGGCAGCCAGGTCCTCCTGGGCCCGGTCCCAGAACGGGGTCGCGACCGTGCCGGGCTCGACGAGGACCACCTGCACGCCGTAGCGGCGGATCTCCATGCGCAGGCTGTGCGTCGCCGCGCTCAGCGCGTGCTTGCTCGCGGAGTACCAGCCGTTCATCGGTGCCGAAATCCGAGCGGCGGCGGAGGAGACGGTCACGATCCGCCCCCTGCCCCGCTCACGCATCGCAGGCAACACCAGGCTGCACACACGCAGGGTGCCCACGACGTTGACCTCCATCACCTCACGGATCCGGTCCTCCGACACATCAGTGACCGCACCCGCCAGCGGGATCCCGGCGTTGGCCACCAACGCATCGGGGCCGCCATCGGTGAGCTCGGCCGCTCTTCCGACAGCCTCCCGACAGGACACCGGGTCCCTGAGATCCATGACCACCGCGTCCAACACCAGTCCCTGGTCGCGGGCGGTACGGACCAGCGCGTCGGCCTTGTCCTGCGAGCGGGCCGTCCCGATCACCCGCCGGCCCCGACGGGCAAGGAGCAGAGCAGTGGCCAGCCCGATCCCACTGGTCGCGCCCGTCACCAACACGCTGGCCGGCCAACCGGCACTGCTCGTCTGCTCATTCACGTATCGCTCCGTTGGTATGCCCGTAGACGTCCCGCCGCGAGCCGGCCCCCGGCAGTTTCCGGTCCCGGCCTCGGCCGAGATGCTCCTTCGGCGACAACGACCTCACACCCGCTCAGGGCACGCACCGTCTGCCCAGGACCGCTCAACGGGCTCCCGACGTCTTCAGGCGCCCCACGACGGCGCACGATCTGCCCTCCACTCCCAGAGAAGGGAGTCCGGTTCCGGAAGGTATCGCTTAGGAATCTTCACAGGCACAGACATTCCGCTCACACTTACTGCATGCTGGCAACCTTGCTACCGGGGGTGCGGGAAATCCGCACCCTCTCGCTGTGGGATACACATGGCTGCTTGCGTTGTGGCTTGCTGTCGGCCACCGCATACCCGACCCGGACCGGGCTTCCGGGGTGGTGGCCGACGTCTACCGGCTGGCGCACGCTGCGGGGTTCGTAGCCGTGGGCATCGCGGTAAGCGTCGGCGCTTACATCTTTGGGGTGATCGCCACCCCGATCGGCCTGAGCATTACCTAGGCGACCGGGAAACTCATCCGGCGCACACCAGTTGGCTCCATCACCCCTGGCCACCGCCGGGAGAAGAAGACAGCGGAAGCACTTGGCTACGTGGTTGAGACCAGACTTGCGGACAGGCTCTCTGAGGACGACGCCTTCCGGGCGGAGTGGTTGAGCGGTTGACAGCCGGCCCTCCTCCTGACGCCGTGTCAGTGACGAGTGCGGAGTGGGACGACGAACTGCTCGGGAACCTCTGGACCCGCCGTTGGGCCGTCTACCGCACGGTGCACGTCGAAAACGTGGTTGAGCAGCTGCAAGCAGACCGATACCGCATCATGTGGCGACTTCGCGGTGTGTCCGATCCCATCGCGTTGGAGCATGACCGGCTCCAGGCCGAAGGGGACTTCTGCATCGCGATGTTCGGTCCCCTGTCCGCGGTATGCATCGTGACTGCGATCCGCTGGGGTCCCTGGTTCCTGCTCGCCCTCCCCCTACTGGTCATCTTGATCTACGTGGGTGCCGCAGCACGTACCGAGGCAGAGCAAAGCCTTGAGCCTCCGCCAACTTGAAATCGCAGGTCAAAGGGCTGGTGTGACCGGGTCTCGTGGTCCTCGCGCTGGTCGTCGGCGGCAGTCTGCGGAGTAGATCGTCTGACGGAGCTGGACGGTTCGCTGGTTTCTGCTCGTCGGGGGCGGGCGGCCATCTACGATCCGGTGCATGGATCCCGGGCTGCTGGAACGGATCACCGCGCGGCGTGCGGAACTGGACGAACTCGAAGAACAGCTGATCAAGCAGCTGGCGGAGGTGCGGGTGGAGCGGGACGAGCTCGCCGTCGCCGAACGGGTCCAAGTCACTCAGCGAGGGTGAGTGAACGAAGGTCAGTGTCCAGCATGCGGATCAACTCACCAACCCGTCCGCCGCCACTCGGCGCCGTCGGGAAGCGTTTGAGCACGTCAACGACGACCGGTGTCGCACGGTGCAGCGTCTGCTCAAGGTGTTCGGCGCCAACACTCCGATCGTCGTCGGCGACGAGTTCGGCCGCTCTGGCCGCGTAAGCGCCAGCTCCGAGGATGTGCTTGACCTGGGTGGCCTTGGCCAGCGGATGCAGGTAGGCGGCGCCTGCCGCAGACATCGCTGCCCGAGCCGCCTCGCGCGCAGCCGCAGTGTCCGCGCTCTTGGCTGCCTTGAGTGCCGCCCACGCTCTGTCGCGCAGAGCCTTCCCTCGCTCACCACCTCGAGCGAACTCCCACGCGGCGCCGATAGCATCTCGAGGCCGCAAGTCGTCCGGCTGGTCGCCCTCGAATACCTCGAGCACCACTTCCGCGCACGCTGCAGCGAACGCGGTGACCTCACGAAGATCTTGCTTACTCAGAGCGATCTCGCTCACTTCCCCTGCCATGACTCCATCCTCGACCATTGCACTGGACAGCCAGGCGGCTGGGGCGGCTCTGGGCCAGCCCCATGCCGACTGGCTCCCGAGCAGACCGGATCGTGGAAGGCCACCCGGCCACAGCAGGCTGGAATCGGTGAGCCGACCGCTCTGCCAGATGACCTACTCCGCAGGCTGTCGCCCTTGACCAGCGTGAGCACCCCGGAGGACTGTCACACCAGCCCTTTGACCTGCGATCTCAAGTTGGCGGAGGCTCCTTGCAGCAGCACTTGCATCCGGCAGCGTGGTCGATCCCGCTCTCGCTCGGCTGGACGCCCAGGCCATGCCACTGAGGCCGGCACAGACACCTCCCGAACCAGGTGAGTAGTGGTCGCCGCCGTTGCCATGGCTGCATCAGACAGCTTCTCAGGTCATCGACGCACTGCGCATGCATTCCTGGGTGCCGGCGCAATCCAGCACGATCACAGGCTATGGCGTCGCCACTCAGGGCCGATGACCCCCCATTCGCGCTCCACTTGCGATGCGTTGCGCTTGCTCAGGCGGACACGAACGAGTGCGTAGGCCCCAACGGCCAGGGCCGCCGTTCCTGTTGCTGCCGCGGTGCCGAGGGCCAAGGCGCGAGACTGAGTCTGCACCTCCTGCACGGGATCCTCACGGAGCATGCCCGCGTCATCGAGCCAGATCGTCGTCCGACTGCCGGCGGCGGAGTTGGGCCTCACCCATGTGAAGCCACGGTGCGAGCTTCCGTCGGCGGCGTGCCACTGAACCGCAGCCTTCACCTGCTCGTAGTTGCTGTTGTTCACTTCGGAGGGCGTTGACGGTGCCGGCGCCTTCTGCGTGAGGACGGCTGAAACACGGTGCCAGTCCGCGGGAGGTCGGGGACCGGACGCCGTCACGGTCATTCCCGTCGCTACGCCGACCACGGGCGCGCCAACAACCAGCACCAGGCCTGAGATCAGAACGGCCCAGGCCTCGACCCGGTCCGTGCTGCGCCGGAGGGGGTTGCGGCGCCAACGCCACATTTTCACGCCCGTCCTCATGACCAGACCCCTCTCCCTGCTGGGACGGCTCCTGTCCCGGATTCGACGGGGTGCGCGTCAGACATGGGTCACGCTGCGTCCGATACGTACCGGCCGCCACTCTGCGCCCGGTTCGAGGAATTCCCAGGTGCGCGCGACGGGACGGGCGACCACGAACTCCCGGCGCAGCAGCCTGGGTTCGCGGTTGCAGCAGATGTCGGACGACGGAGTCACAGCGTCCCCCTCTGGTAACTATCGCAAGGAGAACCATTATTACATGTAGGATTCGTAAAATATACGCAGGCAGCACAAGGAAGGGACGGCGTGACCTACGTGATCGCCGCCCCGCCGCCGCACGCCTCGAAAGGATGACGGCCATGCCCCGCGATCAGGAATCGCCGCGCCGCCTCGCGGTGCTCGACGTGCTGAGGGACGCCGACGGCCCGCTGGGCGTCAACGAGGTCGCCGAGCGGGTAGGAATCCATCCCAACACCGTCCGCTTCCACCTGGATGCACTGATCACAAAAGGTGCTGTAGACCAGACGCTCGAGGAATCGTCCGGGCCCGGACGCCCTCGTACCGTCTACGCACCCCATCGCGGGATGGATCGTGGCGGGAAGCGCGGTTATCAGCTGCTGGCGCAGATCCTGCTGAGCCAACTCGCGTCAAAGGGACCCGACGCCGAAGCTGCGGTCGTCGAGACCGGTCGCGCCTGGGGGCAGCACTTGATCGAACCGGCCGCCCCGTTCCATCAGGTGAGCGCGCGCGAAGCGGTTGACCGGCTCACCGAACTCCTCGCCGATCGGGGCTTCGACCCGGCGCCCGACGGCGACCCTGGCGAAGCACCCGACTCCATCCGTTTGCGGCACTGCCCTTTCCTGGAACTCGCCGAGGAATACGGCAATATCGTGTGCCCCCTACACCTGGGAATGATGCAAGGCGCGCTGGCGAAGCTGGACGCTCCCGTCACCGCCACCCGGCTCGAGCCGTTCGTCCAGCCCGACGTCTGCGTCGCGCACCTGGCGCCTGTTCGTGCCGCTTAGGCAAATGCCGCAACCACCTGTCACGCCCCGGAGCCCGCAATCCCCATTCGGCTGCTCCTCAGTCGTGTAGGCGGGTGCCGATCTCGAGGAATGCCTGGATGAGGGGCACTTGCGGAACTACTGGGGAAAGGACCCGTGAAGCGTCTTCGCAGGCGAGCACTGGAGAGGTCCCGTCCGCACACGGCCGGCCGCCCGTCTGGGCGCACAGCCCCAGGAAGCCGGCGTCGGCGGGATCGTCCGCCGGAGGGACGTAGCGTGTGTCCCCAGGCGGCGCATCCAACGGCACAAGGACGAGTATGAGCAATCCGCTCCAGGGACCGGAGTTCCATCTCAACCCCTATCCGGCGTACGCCCAACTTCGAAGCTCCGCCCCCGTACAGAAGGTCCCCACCGGCAACGGCCGGTACAGCTATCTGATCACCGGATACGCCGAGGCCCGCGCGGCCTTTACCGATTCACGCTTGTCGAAGAACACCGCACGCTTCTTCGCCGACAAACCCTCCGAGCGCAACCTGCACCCGGCCGTCTCCCAGACCATGCTGGCCACCGACCCGCCCCACCACGCACGGCTCCGCCGCTTGGTCACGCAGGCCTTCACCCGAGGCACCGTCGACCGGCTTCGCCCCTACATCCAACAGGTCACCACCGGGCTGGTGGACACCTTCCTGCCTGACGGCCGAGCAGATCTCGTCGAGGACCTCGCCGTTCCCCTGCCAGTCACCGTGATCTGCCACATGCTCGGCGTACCCGAAGCCGACCGGCCTGCGGTGCGTCAATGGTCGAACGACTTGTTCGCGGCCGGGCAGCCGGCGCGGATCGACGCCGCCTCGCACGACCTCGCCGAGTTCATGACCGACCTCGTCGAGACCAAGCGTCGGTCCCCGGACGGCAGCCTGCTCACGGATCTGATCGCCGCCCGCGACGGCCGGGACGCACTCGACGAGTCCGAACTTGTCTCGCTCGCCGTCCTCCTGCTCGTCGCCGGCCACGAGACCACCACCAACTTCATCGGCAACGCCGCCCTCGCCCTGCTCCAACACCCAGAGTCCCTCGCCCAGTTGCGTGAAGATCCCGAGCTGTTGGGCACCGCCCTCGACGAGTTGCTGCGCTTCGACTCCCCGGTCGGCATCGCGACCTTCCGCTACACCACGGAACCGCTCACCCTCGGCGGAACCGACATCCCGTCCGGCGTCCCCGTACTCATCGCCCCCGGTGCCGCCAACCGCGACCCGGCGCACTTCCCCGACCCCGACCAGCTCGACCTCGACCGCACAGCCAAGGACCACCTCGCCTTCGGGCACGGCATCCACCGATGCCTCGGCGCACCCCTCGCCCGAGCGGAAGCCGAGATCGCTCTGGACACCCTTCTCACCCGCTGCGGCCGGCTCCGGCTCGCCGTTCCGGCCGAGGACCCCCAGTGGCGACGTACACGCCTGATGCGAGGACTCGAATCGCTGCCCGTGGTGTTCTAGCCCGTCCTGCCCGGCGGACGCCCCTGCCCGTACACCCCTGGGGCTGGACTGAACTCCTCCCGTACGCCCCCTCGGGCTGAACTCTTGCAGCCGAGGCACAACCATTCGGATGTCTCGTAGGTCACATCAGGCAGGGACAATCAAGTCCAAGAGTCGCAAGGGGGAAATATGCGATTTACTCATGCCATCCTGGGTGCCACCGCGGTGGCAGCCCTGTCGGTGGGGACCACAACGGCCTTGGCGGCGCCCGCCTCCGCCGCACCCAACACCACACCGCAGAAGGTCTGTGGAAGCAGCTACAAGACCGTGAACTCGGCGCCCGTCGGCTCGCGGGGCACCATCTACCTGACGTACAACTCCTCCAACGGCAAGAACTGCGTCACGACCATCCGCAACAGCCCGGGCACCGCCGTGGACATGTCCGCATGGATCTATGTCTCCGACACCGACCAGGGGGACGAGGACTACGGGCAGTACACCTCGTACGCGGGACCGACGTACGTCTACGGCAAGGGGCACTGCGTCGACTGGGGCGGCAACATCGGCAACGTGTACGTGCAGGTGTCTGGCTCCAACTGCGGCACTCTGAAGGAGCACCGGGTCACCTTCACCCGTTGACCGGCCCTCAGCCCGGTCACCACGCTCGGCGTGCCGCCGCCCCGCAGTCCGACCGTCCCGAAGCGTCAGCTGACGGTCATCAGGACGGCTCCCATGCCGTAGGTCGCCTGGGCCCATGGTGATACCGCTCGCCCTGGCGGAACTCGCGCAGTTTCCGCCAGGGCGAGCGCATGCGAGAGCCGCGCCGCCCGCAGCTTCGGAGGTAGTCGTAGCCGACACGCCCGTACCGGCGGCGTGCATATATCGGCAAACGAGATATCCTGTCTTCATGGCACCACGGAACATGACGCAAGCCGCGTTCTTCGTCCTGACCGCGCTGGCCGACCAGCCGCGACACGGTTACGGCATCCTCCAGGAGGTCGAGCAGCTGTCCAACGGCTCCCTGCAGCTACGCGTCGGCACGCTGTACGGCGTACTGGACCGGCTCTCCACGGACGGGCTGATCATCCTGGATCGAGAGGAGGTGCAGCAGGGCAGACTCCGGCGTTACTACCGGCTCACAGCTGAGGGCGTCCGCGCCCTCAACACCGAAGCGGAGCTGATGGCCGCCGGCGCCAACGCCGCGATGGAACGCATCGCCGCGGGCCGGCACCACCCGGCGGCCGACACCACTCCTCCCCCCTTCCCCGGGCACGGACTGGCCGGAGGCACCGCATGACCACCCTCCTGGAATCCCGCTACCGCACCGTCATGCGCCTGCTCCCGCGCTACTACCGCCAGGCACGTGAGGAGGAGATGCTCGAGGTCTACCTGTGGGACACCGACGAAGAACAGCAGGACCAGTCACGTCCCACCGTCGGGGAAGTGGCGAGCATCGCCGCCCTTGCCGTACGCAGCCGTCTCGCCACAGACAAGGCGCCACCTCGGTATGCGCTCCTGGGATCCTCAGCCCGCTTCTTCGCTCTCTGCGCGCTGCTGCTGCAGGCGGCATCCGCACTCACCGATCGAGTGCTCGGCGCGACCTGGCTGGGGACGACCAGTTCTCCGCATCAGGCGATGTCCCTGATGGGCTGGTCCGGCCACGGCGCACTTATCGCCGTCCGGACCATCACCGAGTGGACCCTGCCCTTCCTTTGGACCGCCGGCTACTTCGCCCTCGTCGGCGGCCACCGTCGCCTGGCCCGCGCGTCCGTGGTCCTCGCTGCGCTCCCGACCGTGAGCTCGCTCATCATCCGACTCTCCGACGGGAGCGTCCCGCCCGAACCGGCCTACACCATCACCACCATGCTCTTCGCCTGGCTGACGGTTGTCGCGGTCTACGCGGGCTTCCACCGTGACGCCCCTCCGGCCCGCTTCCCGGTGAGCTCCCCGGGACTCATGTACATGGCCTGCTGCACTCTCATCGGTGCCTCCATGACACTGGTGCCGGCCGCAGCCGATGCCGCCTGGGGCCCCGCGACAGGCTTCCTGGTCCTCGGTGTCGGATGGCTCATCACGCACAACCGAGAGGTCCAGACGAGCGACACCATGGGCAGGGCCATCGCCCTCGCCGCGCTCGGTCTGGTCATCCTGGCCAACCGCCTCAGCGGCTTGCTCTTCTGGCAGGGCCTCAGCATCTCTACGCCCGTACTGGGAAGCACACTGGCCCAGGCAACCGCGGTCACCTTGACAGTCCTCACACTGACCGCCACGGGCATCCGAGGAATGAAGCACACCACGTCACGTCAACACCCCGCCTCCTGACCGGATCCCGCACGGCACGCGTGCGGGCGACGAACCCCGGACCTGCCTCGACGCACGGAGCTCCAGAAGACCCCCTCGCGGCTGGAGGATCTCGTACCGCCGGTTCGAGCCGGACATGAACAGCCTCTCGATCTGGGCCGCAAGGCTCTCTGGCGGGGGCGCACGCCCTCACGGCGACGGAGTAGGCGTCGGTGTCGGCCGTGTCAGACGTGTGTGAGGAGGCGCTCCAACGGCTGGGGAACGCGCTCGAGGTGCAGGTGCGCGACCAACGCCTGCGCGTAGAGCGCCTTGCGACCGCTGCGCGTGCCCATGAAGCGCCGCAGCTGGTGTTCCACGGGCCGTTCCCGCTGGGCCGGCTGGCTCTGGAAGGTGTTGAAGGGGCGCAGCTCGCCCTGGGCCTCGATCACCTGCTGTACGCCCTCGGCCCCGACAGCGCGGATCAGCTCGTCCTCCAGGTCGGCGACGCACACATGGAACCCGTATGTCTCCAGTGAGGCGTGTGTAAGACCGGACCCGAGCCCGACCCGCTCAAGATGATGCCGGAAATGCCGCTCCTCGCCGATGTCGCAGAGACCGGCCAGCGGGAGGCCGAGCCCCGCAGGACCGCACACGTCCAGGAAACGCCCGATGCTCGTCGCACCTCCGAGCGGTACTACGGCGACGCCCTCTGCACCGAGGTCGCGGCCGTAGCGCGTGGCCAGCGCTTCGAGGGCGACCTGATCACTGGTCCCCTCGACGAGCACGATCGTCCGCACACCGCCGTCGGCCAGCTCCCTCGCCACCACGGCGGCCGCGCCCGCTCCCTCTCCGCCGGCCGCCCACGCGATCAGCGCCAGGCGGAATCGCCTCAAGTCGTCCACGAGACCTCACTTCCCGACGCCATCCTGGCACGGCCGAAATCCCGTACGCACGCATGTTTTTCGGGGATCGATGACTCAATGAATCGGAGAAGGTGCGAACGCGTGGACTCTGCCTCCGACGGGTCGAGTGCGCTATTGCCCCACCCGGCCGTCGACGCATTCGCGCAGCAGATCGGCATGGCCGCAGTGGCGGGCGTACTCCTCGATACGGTGAACCCACAGCTCCCTGACGGAGTTGCCGTCTCTGCCCACCCGCGTGCCCAGATCCGCATACTCGGCCAACGCCGCATCCGTTGCCGCCTGTTCACGAGCCAGATCGGCGAATGCGCCTTCGACCAGCGCCTGCTCCGCGACGGCTCCGTCGAAGTCGGCATCACGCGCTCCGTACAACTTCGGTGCCGGATCTCCTGGCACGATCCAATTGCGCCAGTCCCGCTCGGCCTCGGCAAGATGGCGGACCAGGCCCAGCAAGGACATCGTCGACGGCGGCACCGACCGGCGCGCCATCTGCTCCGGATCCAACCCCTCGCACTTCATCTGCAGGGTCAGTCGATAGTCACGCAGGAATTCCTGCAGCGTCGCCAACTCACCGTCCGGGCTGACTCCGTCACTGTTGCGGGGATCCTCGTCGGGGTCCGCCCACATATCGGGGTAGACGCTGGCCTGACTCCACCGCTCGGGTATGTCGGTCACCGTGTGCATGATTCAGAGCAGCGGTCCGACAGGCAAGTGATTATTCAAGCGTGACAGGGTGCGGTCCCGGGGGCTCGTCAAAGTCGAAGAGACCCCGCACTCGTTCCGCGTTCTTGCCGACTTGTCGCCTTTTGCCTCTGGCCTCTGGCCTCATGCCTCATGCCTCATGCCTCATGCGGTGGCGAAGTCGTCCCTCAAGTGGTGGCGAAGTCGCCGGGGCGGAACTTCCCCTTTTTCGGGTGCCTCTCGATGTCTTCCAGGCTGTGGCCGGTCAGCTCCGGCATCCGCCGCCACACGAACACATAGTCGCGGCCGGCGTGGCCAGTGACGAAGAAGGCGCCGAGCACGAACAGGCTGACCGCTGCGCCGGGCACCATCACCAGAGTCAGCCGACGGCGGCCGATCTTGTCGACGATCACCAGGCCGACCACCATCATCACCAGGTACGTCACTCCCAGCGCCACGCTGACCCACAGCGCGGCCGTCTGGGTGAAACCGTTGTCCGTCAGGATGGTCGGGGCGAAGTAGATGATCATTTCGATGCCGGACAGCTGGGTGAAGACAGCGATGCCGCAGCCGACCACCAAGGCTGGGCGCACCCATGGCTCTCGCAGCCCGCGCCACCCGCGGTTGCGCCTGCTGGTCTGCTGCTTGCGCTCCTCCAGGGCGACGATCTCCTCGAGCTCGGAGGAGATGTCGTAACCGTCGGGCCTCGTGCGCTCGAGCACCTTCTCCGCCTCGTCCACGCGGCCGTGCTCGACCAACCACCGCGGGCTCTCGGGCAGGCGCAATTGCAGGAGCAGCATCACCAGTGCCGGCACGGAGGCCGCGCCGATCGCCACCCGCCATGACACCGCCTCGCTGGCGCCCACGAGGGTCGAGACGACGATGCCGACACCGATGGCGAGCTGGAAGCACAGCACGAGCCTTCCGCGGATCGTCTTGGGGGCCAGCTCGGCGACGTACATGGGTACCGTCTGGGTGGCGCCGCCGACGGCGAAGCCGAGCAGCACCCGGGCCAGCGCCAGACTGACCGCGGTAGGGGCGAACGAGCAGGTCAGACTGCCTACGATGAATACCGCGCAGATCAGCAGGATCGTGCGGTGCCTGCCGGTGCGCTCGGACAGCACGCTGCAGGCGAGGGCCCCGATCACGGCACCCAGCAGGATTCCGGCCGCGACGATCTGCTTCATGCCGTTTCCGATGTCGAACTCATGGGAGATTTGCAGCAGCGCACCGGTGGGTCACGGTTCCTCCAAGGCGGTGAAGGCCCCGAGTGACAATCCTCGCACCGGGAGGCGGGGCGCAGGCGACCGGCGCAGCCTCGGCAGGAGGGCAGGCCGGGAGCGCCTTCCGGGACGGGCCCGCGGAAGCTCGTCCGGATCGCTCCCTGCACGGTCCTCGCCGTCCGCGGACTCACCCGTCCGGCGGAAACCGCACCCCTCCCCTGCTGCTGAAGTGGCGAACCGCCGCGAGGTCTGCTCACGTCATGTGCGACGTGGTCTTGGTGACCCATTGAGACAGCGTGAGCTGCGTGGTCAAGGTCGCTCGGTGTGGCCTGCGGCGAGGGGCTGACGCGTGGCTGAAGTCGGCCCGGGTGGCCGCGTGCGTCCGCGTGTTTCTGCGTTTGTCGCAGGCCAGGGCGTCACGCAAAAGGGACAGGTGTGCCGGCACGGCTGAGAGGCAGTCGTACTCGTCCCGGCATGTGGCGCAGGTTGCCAGGTGAGCCCGCACGGCGCTCGCCTCATCGGGTGCGGGGGTCTTGAGTTCGTGGCCGGTCAGTCGTTCATGGATCGTGCGGCATTGAACGACGGCCGTCTTCTCGTCGGCATTCTTGGCCAGGCAGCGGGCTTCGGTCATGGCGAAACCTCCATTCAGGGTTTCACCTTCGCCCACGAACTGCCCTCAGCGCGTCGTCCCCACGCAGCGACTTCCGGCTACCACGGCTGCGGTATGCGGCACGTCTGCCTACAGCTGGGACAGAAGCTCGACGCACCCTGCTACAGAAGGTGGACGCACCCTGCTGGGGATCACGCGGGTTGCTGGGAGCGATCTGGTTCGGCAGCAGGACTGACCAGCCCGCACTGATAGGCGATGACCACGAGCTGGGCGCGGTCACGAGCTGCCAGCTTGGTCATGGCCCGGTTGACGTGGGTCTTGGCGGTCAGCGGGCTGACGAACAGGCGTTCGGCGATCTCGTCGTTGGACAGGCCCAGCGCGACGAGGCTCGTGACGTCGCGTTCCCGCGGCGTCAAGCTCTCCAGCCGTTCATGTACGGCCACCGGGCATGGATCCGGCTGGGCCAGAAAACGACTGATCAACGCACGCGTTGCCGACGGGGACAGCAGCGCCTCGCCGTCTGCGACCGTGCGGACGGCGTCGAGGAGTTCCTCGGGTCGCGCGCCCTTGCCGAGAAAGCCGCTCGCTCCCGCACGCAGCGCCTCGGCGACGTGCTCGTCATCCTCGAAGGTGGTCAGGATGAGCACCTTCACATCTGCGAGGTCCTCGGACTCGGTGATGAGCCGTGTCGCCTCGAGGCCGTCCATCTCCGGCATGCGGATGTCCATCAGGACCACATCCGGGAGCTCGGCGCCGGCCAGCTCGACCGCCTCGCGGCCGTCGGAAGCCTCGGCCACGGTCTCCATGTCATCCGTGGCGTCGAACAGCATGCGGAAGGTGCCCCGCAGCAGCGCCTGGTCATCGGCAAGCAGTACGCGAATCGTCATGCTCAAGTCTCCGATCCCGTGCTGGGCTGGGGCGTAGCGGCAGTTCGGCGGTCACGGTGAATCCGCCCTCGGGGCGCGGTCCCGCGTACAGCGTGCCCCCGATCGTGGTGGCGCGCTCACGCATCCCGATCAGCCCGTGACCGGCCCCCGGGTGCGGGTGGTGGTGCGGTCCGGCGCACCCGTCGTCCTCGACGGTGATCGTCAGCCGTTCACGGTCGTAGTGCAGGAACAGCCGGGCATGGCCGGCCCCGGCGTGCTTGCGCACATTGGTCAAGGACTCCTGCACGATGCGGTACGCGGCCAATTCGACCGCCGGTTCCAGCGGTTCGGTGGTGCCCCGCCTCGTGTGGCTCACGGCCAGCCCGGCGCGTTCGAACGACGCCAGCAGTGCCGGCACTTGCGCAAGGCCCGGCATCGGGTCGCGGGGCGCCACCGGCTCGTCGGGCTGCCGCAGCAGGCCTACGGTCACCCGTAGTTCGTCCAGCGCGGAGCGGCTGGTGTCCCGGATGTTCTCCAGAGCCGTCAGGATTTGTTCCGGGCGCTGGTCCACCAGATGGACGGCGACGCCTGCCTGAGCGTTGATCAAGGCGATGTGGTGCGCGACGATGTCGTGCAGCTCGCGTGCGATCCGGACGCGTTCGGCCGCCACCCGCTGCTGCGCTTCCTGCTCGCGTGTGCGCTCGGCGTGCTCCGCCCGTTCTTCCACGGCCGCCACATAGGCGCGCCGTGAGCGCAGCCCGTCCCCGACGGCGGCCGGCAGAGCCGTCCAGGCCAGCGTCGCAACGTTGTCCGGGTCCAGCCACGAGTTCGAGGGTGACAGCCCGACAGCGAGCACCATGACGGAAGCCGAGACAGCTGCCGCGGTCCACGCGGTGCGCCGGTCGGTCCGCACGGCGACGTTGTAGACGGACACCAGAACCGGGCTTGTCACCAGTGGACTCTCCCGGAACCCGAGCACCTGAAAGACCACCCCGCAGCCAACGGCGACGGCCAGTACGCCGAACGGGTGGCGACGCCTCCAGACCAACGCGGAGCAGCCGACGACACCCAGCACCACGGCAGGCCAACGCAACACGAACTGGTGCTGGTGCGGGTCCACCGAGGCAGCCACGACCGACAGCACGCACAGCACAGCCACGCCCAAGACGTCGACCGCGCGATTCCGGACTCGCCCGTGCCGACTCCAACTGTTGAGCACCGTCATGCCATCACCGTAGGGTCGATGGCCTGGCCGGGCATCGTCTCACCACGCAACCGGGCCCCGTACGCCATCGCCTGATCCGCGGATGCGGGCCGTGTCCCGACGGGACGTGGCCAGTCTCAGGGCCTGACCGAGGCTGAGCCATGCGGTCATGGCTACAAGCGCCCAGTACGGGGCCGAGAAGCGCCCAGTACGGGCATGGACGGGGCGCGGTGCTATTGAGCGCTGGGTTGATCGCCGGCCGGACCACGGGCGCGCAGTGCCTCTTCCCAACACCACGCCCCGACCGGCGGGCCTCGCCTGCGCGAACGTCGCCCGCACCGACCTCCAGGCTCGGCAACTCGTCGCATCGGCGGGGAAGCTGGAGAAGCGAGCCTTGCCTCCCCGCCCCGCTCGCCGACGGCCTTCAGAACAAGGCCGCCGGCCTTCGCCGCCTGGTCCGAGAAGGGCACTACTCGGCGTGGCGTCGTAGTGCAGCCAGAGCCTGTGCGAACGCGGAGTCTTGGGTGCCCTCGGTGATCTCCTGAACGAAGTTGCCTGTGCGGATGTCCGGAGGGATGCCGTCGCCGTCGAAGGTCTTGCCTGCGGTCGGGGTGAGGTACTCCTCGTTCGGCAGGCCGAAGGTCCAGCCGTTCGGGAGGACACGCTCCAGGACGTCCGAGAAGACGCCCTGCGTGTTCTGTCCCATGCGTACGGTCCTGGCCGGGCGCTGCATGAGGGCCTGGGTGAGGGTCTCGCGGGCGCTGTAGGTCTCACCGCCGGTGAGCACCGCGACGGGGCCGGTGTACCGGAACCGGTCGGGTGCCGGCTGGACGGGTACGGGCTGCGGGCGGGTGTGACGACCCGGGTCGTTGCGTATCCGCTTGCCGTAGGCCACGTACGGGCGGTCGGTCAGGCGTTCGGCGACGTGCAGCGCCAGCGCATCGGAACCGCCCCCGTTGATCCGTAGATCCAGCACCAGAACCCGGAGCCCTGGCCTGATGACCTGGCTCAGCGTCTGATCGAGGATGGCGCTGTTGCGCGCGTAGGCGGGGCTGTCGTGGTCGTATCCGCCGAAGCCGGAGATCCGTAGGTAGCCGGTTCCGTCCGGCAACCCGGCGTACCCGATACGACCGTTCGCGAAGGCCTGCAGTCGCGTGCCGGCGAGGTCATGCTGCTCGACGAAGCGCTGCGCCTGCTGGTCAAGCCCGGGGCCGGGGACGATGGTGCCGGGGCGGCTCTGCCCGAAGTTCCCGGTGTCGCCGGCGTCGATACCCACATGCGCGTCGTACAGCGGCAGCACCATCTGCCGCAGTACGGCGAAAAGCTCGGTGTCCGGCATGCGTAGCAGTCGGGCTCGCGTAACCTCACATCCGGGATCTCAGCACGTCGACCTCACAGCCCGGTGCGAACGGGTCGAAGCCGTGCTCGATCAGCCAGCGAACCACCAGCAGGCTTCGCAACGACCACCACGCGTGGATCACGTCGAGGTCGATGTCGATGCCATAGCCGGCGACGACGTCGTCGAGGTGCTCCTCGTGTCCGAGCGTGAAGGTGGCGAGGTCGTACAGGGCATCACCCTGGCCCGCCTCGGACCAGTCGATGATGCCCGTGACCTCGTCGCCGTCGACGAAGACGTGCGCGATCTGCAGGTCGCCGTGCGTGAACGCCGGAGTCCACGGCCGGAGCGCGGCCTCGGCGACCTGGCGGTTGCGGGTAACCAGGTCGGCGGGCAGGACGCCGTTCGTCACGAGCAACTCGCACTCGTCGTCGAGTTCCGCCGCCAGCGCGACGGTGCTCCGGCCGGGGCGGCAGCGGCGCGTCGTGCAGCTTCCGGATGGCGGCGCCCGCCGCGGCCCACGCAGCCGACGACCCGGTCGACGGCCCGCCGAGGCGCCCGAGCGTCGTCCCCGGGAGTGCGGCGATCGCGAGCACGGGCGGCTTGCGCCACAGGACCTCCGGGGTCGGGACCGGCGCCAGGGCCATCGCCTCGACCTCGGCGTCGATGCGCGCCTGATCGGCGTCCACCTTCAAGAACACGTCGCCGACGCGCAGAGTCGCGCGCTCGGAATGGGCGACGACCACTTTGACCTCATCCATGGGCGACCAGTATCCCGGGGATGATCGCCGACGTCGCCGGGATTATCGCGCGCGATTACGCGGCTGGGCGCGTCCCGCTACCCGGCGCCCTCGCGCACGACACCGACCTCTGACCAGGTCAAGCCCACCACTTTTGTCAGGAGTCCTTAAGTCACGGACGACATGAGAGGTGTAGAGCGGATGGTCGTCAAAATTCCGTCCAAGCCGCCGGATCTCGCTTCCGCTCCCTGTTCATTTAGCCCCCTGTCGCACCCCAGTCACAGAGATCGGATCGTCGTGCGGAGCTTGGTTCGCACAGAGCTCGCCCTGATCTTTGCAAGCGCGGCAGGCGGGTTGTGGTTCTGAGCGGGGTCAGGGCATGGGCGCGAGGGCGGCCGGGAAGACGGCGTCGGGTCCAAACTTGGCCCGGGCCGCGTCGACGGCCTTCTCGTTCCGGCGGGCTTTGTCGTCGCTCAGGTCGAGGGTCAGCTGTGGTGGGCGGCTGTTGCCAGACGCAGGTCGGAGGCCCGCAGCGTGATGCCAGGAACTCGTGCATTGGTTTCCGTTGCAGTTGTCAGGAGGCAGCGGGAGCGTGCTCCAGCTCGGAGACGGTTGTGGGCTCCTCGGTTCCCGCTTCGTGGCGTCGGGTGAGGTGGCGGTCCAGCAGAACGCTGCCCATGTGGGCGACACCGAAGGCCGCGCCGATCCAGGCCGTACCCGCCAGCCCCAGTCCCGTGTTGATCACGAGGCCGGATGCCAGGGGGGCGACGGCGATGCCGACGTTGAAGGCGGCGATGTTCACGGCGCCGCCGAGCGTCCTGGTCTCTCCGAGAATGGAGAAAACTCTGGCGTTGACCGCGGGCGTGACTCCGAAGTTGGCGGCGCCCAGGAGCACCACCAGCGCGATCGTGACCCAGGTGACATGTGCGGTCAGGGACAAGGCCACTGAATGGGGCCTTGATCGTCATAGCCGCAAACAGCTCATGCGGTATGCGATCGGGGCAAAGATCACCCGGGTGAGTCGCCGCCGGATGAACGATCAGCAAGTCGGCATGTCCGTCGACACTCGCCGTGTCCGTACTCGGCATGTCCCTCGACACTCGGCATATCCGTACGTTCTCGGCTTGTCCGTCCCTACCTAGTGCCGCATCAGGCAACGTTCGCCCTGTCGGTGGCTACTCTGACGACGTGGCCGATGAGAAGGACAGTGGGAGCGGCTCGATCCGACGCCCCTCGTGGGACCACCCGGTAGCGTCCACCGTCGCGCTGGAACTGGGCGGCCTTGCTGTCTCCGGGTTGGTCGCTCTGGTGGGGTGGCCGTTCGGGTGGCTGCCCGACACTGGGTTCGTCCTCCTCGTGACGGGCCTGATCGCGATCGGGCCTGCGGCTGAGTTGTACAGCGGGGCGGGCCCGCCGCGTCGGCTTGCTGTTGTTGCCGCTCTCCTTGCGCTGGCAACGGTGAGACTGCTCGTGGCTGCAGCAGTGAACTGGGCCTTTCCTGCGCTGGATGATCCGGGCGTCGGTATCCTCGTCGGCTACCTTGTTGCGTTACCCATCGGCGTGGCTGTGTTGGCTTGGTTCCTCACCAGGGCGAACGTTGCTTGATGCGGCACTAGCAGGGGCCGCGCTCGGAGGCGAGCAGGGGGAGTTCGAAGCGAGCGCGGGCGGCCTTGTCACTGTCATGACGGAGCGTGCCGTACGGGTTGATGCTCGACCAGAACAGGGCGGGCAGGCCGCGCCGGTCCTCGGCAGCGAGCTTCTTCGCCCAGGCCGGTTCGGCGAGGAACCGCTGATCAGACCGTCTGACCGAGGGCTACGTTTGGCGGCGGCCTCGCGGTGCTGATCCTCGGTCGGCTCGGAGCCGTCGGCTGACTCCGGCTCGCAGGCGAACCACCGGCACACCGCTACGACGTCGGCGGGAGCGTCACACGCGCCGAGGCCCCCGCAGAACTTCACACGTCACGAAGATGAAGATCGAGCTTTCCGTGCACGACTCACATCCGCGAAAGGCGGCTCTGGTGGTGCCAGTCAGGCCCGAGGTGCAGGTGTTGTCGCCTCACTTGGCATAGTTGACCCCACCCAAGTGGCAGGGAAGGAAGGGTGATGGACGAGGAACCGGAGCGCTACCGGGTCGAGTTCGCGAGTGGTACCGCCGCCTCGGTGGAGAAGCGGCGCTCCTTCCGCGACCACGAGCGCAACGACATAGAGCCCGACCTGCCCGGCTGGCCCCCTGGACAGGCCTTCGCGGTGCGGGGGTTCTTCGGCAGACTCGGCCGACACGTCCATACTGTCGTCACCGGGCTCCTGATGTTGCCGCTGTACATCATCGCCAGTGCCCTCGGCAGTCCCGCGTCGCCCGACAAGCGGGGGACGCTGGAGGAGCGGGAGAACGAAGTCGACGACTTCCCCGTCATGTGGGCGGGCGTGGGCGAGACAGCTCGTACGCTGCCCTGGCAACTCGATCCCTCCCGGAGGTCCTGGCGAATGGTGACCGAGATCGAACTGGCCGAGTCTGATGGGATCGTGCGCATTACGTCGTACGAGGACACGGCGCGGGGCAGTCGGTTCGTCGCGTGGGGCGGTGGCGAGAAGGTTCCGGGATCCGAGGCCGTCCTCTGGTCGTTGCCTCGGACGGAAATCGTCGGCGCGGAGGTCAAGCGATTCAGCATGGCCGAGTGCGACTTCAAGATCTCCTTCCGGGATGGGTCGTGGACCCGGCTGACGACGACTTCGTCGGACGGTGCGCGGAGGATCGCGGCACTCCTTTGCCAGAGGTCGTCCTCACTCGGACCCTGACCGCCGACCTCCGCAGACCTTGGAAAGAGCCCACGCCCGAACGGCTGACCTTCCGGCTCGTGTCCGCCGGGCGTTCAGCAACATCCGGGCGCACCTGGCCAGTCCGGGCCGGCTTCCCAAACCCCGTGGCACCGGCTCCGATCGGCCGCCCGGCACCAGGAACCGGCACACCACACCCCGATACGACGTCGGCAAGACCGTCTGTTGACGGCCAGTTCTGGTTCGCCGGCGGCGGCCACTGACCACGGCTGACGAAATGAGGTGCAACGGTCCTGGTATCCGTGCCTGACCGGCGAGTTGGGTGTTGTCTCGGCGGCGGGGGCTTCAGCGTGAACCGTGTCGGGCGACTTGTGACCAAGTCCGTTGCGATGTCATGGCCGCTGGAAGCCGCCGATCTTCTGCTCGAGCAGTTCGGCCAGCCGCAGCGGGGTGCGGTCCTCGAACATCGGACCGATGAGCTGTACTCCCACGGGCAGACCCTCGGGGGATCGGCCCGCTGGTACGGCGGTGGCGGGCAGGCCGGGCATGGTGGGCAGACCGGCCCAGACGAGTTGGTCGAAGTACGAGTGTTCGACGCCGTCGATGTCGATCCGGCGTTCCCTCGGATCGGGGTTGTGGTCGTGCGGGAACGCGGGAGTGGGCGTGATGGGACACACCACGGCGTCGAACTCGGCGAAGAGCTGCCGCCAGCCGTGGCGGTGGAGTTCGCGACGGCTGTTCGCCTCGATCCAGTCGAGGTGGCTGAACGCCATGCCGCGCAGCCGCGCCGCATCGAGACTCCGGTCGTCCGCGCCCAGTCCTGCGGCGAGGGTCCGCAGCTGCTCGTACGCTTCGACGGGAAAGCGTGCAACGGAGCTCGAAAACAGCAACTGCGTGTAGAGCAGCGCGGCTTCGGTCAGATCGGGCAGCAGCGGACTGTCCCGTTCGACGCGGGCGCCGCCGTCGACCAGCGCGTCGGCCACCCGGTTCACGCCCGCCCGCACAGCGGCCCCGTTCGGAATGAGCGGATGCTCGTCGAGGACCAGGACGCGGAAGTCGCGGAGCCGTTCGTGGCGCGCGGGCGGCAGCGTCAAGTCGTACGCCACACCGAGCGTCAGCGGGTCAGGTCCCGCCATGACGTCGAGCAGGAGCGTGAGGTCGCGAGCGGTGCGCGCCATCGGACCGACGACGGCGAGGTCGTGCTCGACCGGGAGGGCCGGCCCGGGCGGCGGGACCATGCCGCGGCTCGCCGCCAGCCCGAGTGTCGGCTTGTGCGCGTAAATGCCGCAGAAATGCGCGGGGGTGCGCAACGAACCGGCGAGGTCGGAGCCGATGGACAGCGCGCCGAATCCGGACGCCAGGGCCGCCGCTGATCCACCGGAAGATCCACCCGACGTGCGACCGTGATCCCACGGGTTATTGGTGGTGCCGTAGATCTCGTTGAAGCTCTGCACATCTTGCAGCCCCAAAGGCACATTGGTCTTACCGAGCACCACCGCGCCTGCGGCCTTGAGCCGCGATACCTGCACCGCGTCCTCGGACGGCATGTAGTTGCGGTGTAGCGGTATGCCCCAGGTCGTGGGCAGCCCGGCGATGTCGTAGGACTCTTTGACCGTCACCGGAATGCCGAGCAGCGGCCGGTCCTCACCGCGAGCGCGCGCCTGGTCGGCACCGCGCGCGGCGGCCCGTGCACGGTCGAAGTCCGGCACACAGATCGAGTTGATCGCCTTGTCGTCCCGCTCGATACGGGTGATCGCGTCGTCGGTCAGTTCCGCCGAGGTCACTTCACCTGAACGCAAAGCAGCCGCGAGTTCTTCGGCCGACTGAAAATTCCACTCCATGAATCCGACCGTACCGGCCTCTCGAAGAGGCCATGAAATACCGCTTCACGCAACGGGGTTGGATGTTTGAATAGTCAAGCCGCCACCGCCTGTCAGGTCTGGCCCGCGGGCGAGTCCTTCGACGGATATCTACGACGTCTCGAACGCTGCGTCCGCCAGGCGGGCCCCGGTACGGCCAACGACTGACTTGTCAGCCGCGCCGCCGCTTCCGCCGGCCCGCCCGGCGTGTGGGCTCAGGGCTGCACGGCAATGGCGTCCAGGGCTATGTTGCGGCCACTGCTCGCGGCGTTCTTGTCGGCGGACACGGTGATCACCACGGTGTGCGGTCCGTCGGGCAGGTCGGGGCTGCTCCATACCGTGGCCGACGGTGTGCGGGTCGCGGCGTAGTTGTCGATCGTCACCGGGGCCGCACCGTCGACGCTGACCCTCATCCGGCCCTGGTCGCTGTCCCGTACCGCCCGAAGACCGATCTGCCGGCCGGTGGCGTGGACGACGGCGGTGGAGCCCGGTGTGTAACTCCAGTTGGCTGTCCCGTCGTACAGATCGGGCACCCCGTCGGTCCGGCCCCAGCCTGTGCCGTACGTGACGTGGACCGGGCCGGAGGTCACCGTGGCGTCGACGGTGACGGAAGCGGTGCGTGCGGGTACGGCGGTCACCAGGAACGCGTCGTGCGCGGCGGTCCCCGTGAGGGGCAGTCGCACGCTGTCCGTGCCGGCCGGCACCGTTTGGGTGCTCACTACCGTCGGCGCCTCCAGGGGTGCGTGGTCGGGGATGCGCTGCACCGTCACGGTCACCCCGTTCCCGCCCGACAGCGCGCCCGAGGTCAGGCCGCGCAGGTCGAGGTCGGCGCCCGGTGTCTGGTCGTTCCGGCCGCCCACGAGTACGGCTGCTCGTCGGCCGGTTGTGTCGACCGACGCGACTGCGTCGAGATCGCCCTGGGTGTCCACCCGCGCCAGGGAACCGGCCATGTCGGCGTATGCCTTGTAGACCCACCACTGGCCCGTGGGCCGCAGTCGGTCGCCGCTGCGCACCAGGATTCCGTCGAGCGTGTCCGAGGCACAGCAGTCCGACCAGATGGCGTGGGACGCCGACTGGATTCCCGACTCGGCGAGTTGGGCGAGGTACCAGGCGCTGTGCCCGGCGTTCTGTTCGTCGGCGTGCAGGTACTCGTTCATGGACAGCTCGCGGCCGCCGAGTCCCTTGGAGTCCAGCAGCTGTCGCATGGTCGTGGCGTCTTCTACGGGCGTCCCGCTGAAGTGCCAGTTGACGATGTCGGGGACGGTTCCGTGCGTGTTGGCATGGTCGAGGAAGGGGCCCACGTTTCCGGGGCTGAAGTCCCACAGCGACGGTCCTACGATCTGCGCCGAGGCGTCGGCCGCGCGCAGTTCCCGGGCGGCCGTGTCCCACATGTCGTAGTACTGGGTCGAGTTGAAGCCCGGCGGGAAGAAGGCGCCCGCGGGTTCGTTCCAGATGTCGTAACGGACCTTGAGGCCCGATGCCTTGACGTCGGCGGCCAGACGCCGCAGGAAGGTGCGCCAGTTGTCGCAGTCGCCGGCCGTGCAGGGGTAGACCGTGTCGGCGGGCTGGGTGCTGTCGGCTCCCCACACGTCACTGACCAGGAGATCGAAGGTCCCGTTGTAGGGCGGGGTGGTGATCCGGCGTGCCTGTCCCAGCGCGGAGTTCAGGCGCCGGGTGTAGCCGTTGCCCGCCGTGTATCCGTCGCCGACCCAGCCGCCGCCGTCAAGGCGCGCACCACCGCCGCGGGCCGATCGGGGCGCCAGAGGGGCCAGCAGACTGTCCTCGGGGCTCTGGCCGTCCTCGCTGAGTCCGTAGAGAAATCCGCTGCCCACTCCGGCGGCACTGCCGTGGGTGCTGCGCAGGTCCACGACGACGCTCTGGCCTGCCGCCGCCGCGGGTGGGGTGGTCGCCGTGAGGCCGCCGCCCGTCGCCAGTATCAGCGCGAGGCCGGTGGCGAACAGGCGTCTGTGTCGAAGCGGCCCTGCGGACCGCTGTGTCGATCGATGTTCCCGGTGCATGCGATGTCCCTTCCTTCTCTTCGCGGCGCGGGGCCGCGCGGCTCGAAGGTGCGGCGGGCCGGACCGGCCGGCCCGGGCTGCGCTGCGCTGCTCAGTCGGGGAAAGCCACGTGCAGATCGGCTCCGTGACGGATGTAGACAGGGATGCGGTGCAGCGGAGCGTCGGCCTGGACCGTCGTTCCGCCGCGGTGCGTGGTGCCGGTGGCGGCATCGGTCCAGTCACTGCCGGCGGGCAGGTACACCGTGCGGCGCCGGTCGCCCAGCCGGGTGACCGGCGCGATGAGCAGATCCGGCCCGCAGAGGAACTCGTCCTCGATGTCCCAGGCCTGCTGGTCTGCGGGAAACTCCAAGAACAGGGGGCGGATCATCGGTGTCCCGAAGCGGGCGGCGTCGACGGCCAGTTCGTACACGTAGGGGCGCAGGTCCTCGCGCAGCCGCAACTGGCGGTCGAGGATGTCGTACGCCTCACTGCCGTACGACCACAGTTCGTTCGGGCCGCCGCTATGCCCGGCCGAGAAACCTTCGCGGGGCTCACGGTGGCCGTGCATCCGCAGGAGCGGGCAGAACACCGCGAACTGGAACCAGCGCACGAGCAGTTCGCGATAGCCGGGGTCGTCCGGGTCGCCGCCGTGGAATCCTCCGATGTCGGTGGTCCACCAGGGAATTCCGCTGAGCCCCGCGCTCAGCCCCGCCCGGATCTGGGCGGCGAGCGCGTCGAACGTCGCGGGGATGTCGCCCGACCACAGGGCTGCCCCGTACGCCTGGCTGCCCGCCCACGCCGAGCGCACCAGGCTGACCGGGACCTCGTCGCGCGAATCGCCCTCGGCCCGCATGTGCTCGTACACGCCGCGCACATGCTCACGCGGGTACAGACACGCGACAGCGGGGCCTGGTCCGGCCGCGTAGCGCAGATGCGCGAACTGCTCGGGAAACATTTCGGGTTCGCAGGCATCCAGCCACCAGACACGGAAACCGAGGTCGTAGTAGTGGCGCTTGAGGCGGCTCCACAGGAAGTCACGCGCCCGTGCGTCGGTCGGGTCGTAGAACGCCACGGGCAGCGGTTCGCCCCCGGTGGCGGCGTCGGGGAAGACGTGCTGGAACGGCTGCCCCTGTACGGTGCCGACAAGCAGTCGCTCATCGCGCATGGTGGCGTAGTTCTCGCTGAGCACGCTCACGGACGGCCATACGGAGAGCAGGGGACGCATGCCCATGGACTCCAGTTCGGCGACCATGGCGGCGGGGTCGGGCCAGTCGGTCGGCTCGAAGCGCCAGTCGCCCAGGTGAGGCCAGTGGAAGTAGTCGACGGCGATGACCGAGAGCGGCAGGTTCCTGCGGTGGTACTCACGGGCGGTGGCCAGGAGCTCGTCCTGGGTCCGGTACCGCAGCCGTGACTGCCACAGGCCGAGCGCCCACTTGGGCAGCACCGGGGCGTGGCCTGTGGCATCCGCGTAGTGGGCGAGGATGCCGGCGGGGTCGGAAGCGGTGGTGATCCAGTAGTCGATCTGCTCCGCGGCATCGGCGACCCAGCGGGTCTGGTTCGCGGCGAACTCCACGCGGCCGACCGCCGGAAGGTTCCACAGCAGGCCGTATCCCCGCGACGACAGAGCGAAGGGGATGGAGACCTCCCCGTTGCGCTGCACCAGGTCGAGCACCATGTGCCGGTGGTCGAGGCGGCCGTGGGAGCGCTGTCCGAGACCGTAGAAGCGCTCACCCTCGTAGGCGGCGAAGCGCTGTTCGAGGCGGTGGCCGCCGGCGGCCGCGGGGGTGAACTGCCGTGGCCCCGGCCAGGCGAAGTGGCCGTCCGCCTCGCGCAGCAGTTCCCGGCCGTCATGGCTGCGCACGAAACGAAGCCTGCCTGAGGGGGACATCTCCACGCGCAGCGCGCCGACGGTGAGCGTGGACCCGCCGTCGGGAAGGGTGTGCATCTCGGCGTCCGGCGGAGCGGCCGGGGGGCGCAGCGCACCGGGCAGGTCCTCGCGGATCGTGTGCCGGGCCGCGCGCACCCGCACACTGTCGTGACCCCAGGGTTCCACCCGCAGGACGTGCTCGGCGTCCCCGAACTCCAGGGTGTGCGTCGGCCATGCGAAGGGGGCGCCGTCGACGGACTGGTCGGCGGGTGGCCGGGTCGGCGAGGTGTCGGGCAGGGTCACACGAGTCCCTTTCGAGGTGATGGGGGGGCGGCGGGAACGGGGGGACGTCAGTCCTTGAGGGCGCCGCCCGCGAGGCCCGCGGCGATGTGCCGTTGGGCGACGATCAACAGGACGGCGGCCGGCAGGGACGACAGGACGGCCGTGGCCATCACGGAGTTCCAGCTCGTCGTGTTGGTGCCGGCGCCGATGTAGTCGTAGAGCCCGACGGTGATGGGCCGCCAGGTGTCGGAGTTGAGGTTGAGCGTGGTGGCGAACAGAAAGTCGCCCCAGGAGAAGAGGAACGCGAACAGGCCCGCTGTGATGAGGGAGTTGCGCGACATCGGAAGCACGATGTGCACGAACGTGCGCAGCCGCCCCGCACCGTCGATCGAGGCGGCTTCGAGCACGGAACGCGGGACGGAGAGCATGAAGGCCCGCAGGACGAGGACGGCGAAGGGCACCGCCAGGGTCGCGTCGGCGAGGATGAGGGCCTGCGCCGAGTCGAGGATGCCGAGCGAGGCGAAGATCTGGTGCAGCGCGTTCGCCATGACGATGCCGGGCACGAGTTGGACGACGAGGAGGACGCCCAACAGACCGGCCCGGCCGGGCGGCCGCAGCAGGGCGAGCGCGTAGGCGGCGGGGGCGGCGAGGACGACCGTGAGCACCGTGGCACCGGCCGCGACGACGACCGAGGCCAGCAAGTGCCCGCCCTGCTGGGCCAGGGCGTCGCGGTAGCCGCTGAACGTGCCGCCCAGAGGCAGCCAGTGCGGGCTGCGCCGGGCGAGCTGTTCATTGGTCTGGAACGACGCGTTGACCATCCAGTAGAGAGGGAAGAGCATCACCGCGACCAGTACGACCGCGACGGCCGACTTCACGGGTGACCTGCGCCGTGCGCGTATCGCAGTGCGGACGGGACTCGCAGTAGGAGCGGAGGAGAGGTCAGCGGCCATGGTGGACTCCCCTTTCGGCGCGCAGGGAACGCAGGTAGACGAGTGAGCACACGGCGGCGATCACGATCAGCACGTTCCCTCCGGCCGCCCCCAGGCCGAACTCGGAGAGACCGCCGAAGGACAGCTGGTAGGCGTACGTGGTGACGGTCTGCGTGGCGTTGGCGGGGCCGCCCTTGGTCATGACCCAGATGACGTCGAACACCTTGAGCGTGTAGATGAGTCCGAGGGTCAGCACGATGCCGATGACCGGCCGCAGCTGCGGGAGCGTGATGTGCCAGAACTGGCGCAGCCGGCCCGCGCCGTCCAGCGCGGCGGCTTCGTACAGCTCGCCCGGCACGGACTGCAGTCCCCCGTAGAGGATGACCATGTTGAAGGGCACGCCGATCCAGATGTTGCAGAGCAGCACCGAGATCATGGCGGTGGTCGGGTCGTTCAGCCAGGGCACCGGATCCTGAGCGAGGTGCGCACCCGTCAGGATCTGGTTCACCACCCCGCTCGAGGTGTTGAGCATCCACCGGAAGACCGTTCCGGAGACCACCAGGGGCAGCAACCACGGGACGAGCAGCAGCGAGCGCAGCAGTCGGCTCAGGGGGAACGACCGGCGGAAGAACTCGGCCAGGCCGAGGCCGATCGCGAACTGGAAGAACAGCGATCCCACGGTGAACACGACCGTGTTGGCCACGGCGGTGTGGAACACCGGGTCGGAAAGGAGTCTGCGGTAGTTGGCCAGGCCGTTGAACGGCGCGTTGCCACTGTAGAGAGAGGAGATGCCGTAGTCCTGGAAGGACAGGAGAAGGTTTCGGACCAGCGGATACAGATAGAGGACGGCGACGAACAGGACAACCGGCAGGACGAACCATCCGCCCGAGGTGCCGGTGCGGCCCGGTCGCCGCCGGGCGCCACCGGTGGCGGCGGTGGTACGGCGCTTTGCTGACGATGCGGTCTTCTTGACCACGGTCGCTGTCACGCCCGCTCCCCCGGCCCTTCGTGTCGCGCGGTGCTCATCGCGTGGCCTGTCGCTGCGCGTCCGCGAGGGCCTTGCGCGGCGACGTGCCGGACAGAGCGGCCTGCACGGCCGTCCACAGGGCCTGCGAGTACTTGGGGTACGACGCACCGAGTTCCGCGGTGCGGCCCTTGGCGTTGCCGATGGTGTCGACGAACGGCTTCATCGCCGGTACGTCCTTGGCCAGTTGGGTGGCCGCCTGCTTGTCCGACGGCACGTAGTTGGTCAGCTTCGACCACTCAAGGCTCTTGTCGCGCGCCACCATGCACTTGATGACTTCGGCCGCCTTGCGCGCTTTGGCGCCGTTGTTGCCCGCGGCCCAGACCTCGCCGCCGAGCGCTCCCGCCGACGTGCCGCCCGAGGGGGGCGGCACCGGGACGATGCCGAAGTCCTTCATGTCGGCCTTGGCCAACTGCGGCAGTTGCCAAGGTCCGTTGACCATCATGGCCAGCGATCCGTTGGCGAACTGCTCCTCCACGTTGGCCTGGGTCCAGCTGAGGACGTCCTTGGGTGCGGATCCGTCGTCCACCAGATCTTTGAGGAGCCGCAGTGCGGAGACACTCTGCGGAGAGTCCAGCTTCTTCAGCGAGGCACCCGCGCCGAAGAAGAACGACTCGAACTGGAAGCTCCCCTCCTCGGTGGCGGGCACCGCGAAGCCGATGCCGTGCACCTTGTCGCCCCGGGTCAACTCGCGGGCCGCGGACTTGAGTTCGTCCCAATTGGCCGGCGGTGCGATCCCGGCCTTCTTGAACATCGCGGTGTTGTAGTACAGGGCGAGCTGATTGACCCCGGGAGCCACTCCGTAGAGCTTTCCGCGGTACTGGCCCGCCTCGACGATGTTCGACTGAAGCCCGTCCGTCGTCAGTCCGGCGGCACCGAGATCAGCCAGGGCGCCCGTTGCCGCGAGCTGCTGCAGGTCCGGGTTGTCGAGCAGGACGAGGTCCGGAATCGCGCGGCTGCCGGCGAGCTGCATGAGCTTGGTCCGCAGGTCCGGCACGACCTGTCGCTTGATCGTGACTCCGGCCGCCTTGCCGCACTCCTCGAGTTGCTTGGGCAGCGCGCTCAGCAGCGGCTCGGTGTTGTAGTAGTCCATCTCTGTCAGCGTGATCGCGCCGTCCGTGGAGCCGGCGGACGTGCCGTCGTCACCGCAGCCGGCAAGCAGGGCGGCGCTCACGGTGAGTGAGGCGGTCAGTGCGGTGAACGGGCGCAGACGGTGGTGTCGTGCGGCGGCGGGCATGGCGGCTCCAAAGGGGAAGTACGCGGGTGATCAGCACGGTGCGGGCCCTGCCGAGGTGAGCCGGGCCGCCCTCTCTAGTGCGGAAGGGGTTGGCGCTCTATGGGCCCTGAACCGAGAAGCGACTCAACAGTTCTGACGGAACATCAGTTCTGGATGTGAGGAGCGGCGGCGAGCGTCGCCCGCTCGATCAGTTCCGGCCGGAGAAGCACCTGCACGGGCTCTCCCGCCGGATCGTTCACGGTGGCGAGCAGCGCCTCGACCGCGCTTCGGCCCATCTCCTCCGTGGGAACATCGGCGCCCGCGACGGCGGGGACAATTCCCTGGGCGTTGGTCTGCGAGGTGACGGCCACGACGGAGAAGTCGTGGGGCAGGCGGTACCCGCCGTCCTGCAGTCCGTGCACGACACCGGCCAGGGAGCGTTCGTTGATGGACACGAGCGCGGTCAGGCCGGGAACCTCGGCGACGAGCCGACGGACGCAGACCTCGCCCGCCGCGGCGTCGTCGGCGCAGCACACCGAATGCCCGGTCAGCCCGAGTTCGGCGACCGTCTTGCCGAAGGCGTCCTGCGCGCGAAAGGCCGGACCGTACTCCTGATCCAGCAGTGCCTGGGGCCGGTTGACGAGTGCGATTCGGCGGTGGCCGAGCTCGGCGAGGCGCCGCACGGCGGTGGCGACGAGTCCGGCGTAGTCCAGGTCGACCCAGGCGTGTGCGGCCTCGCTGCCGGTGCGGCCGATCGTGACGAAGGGCAGCGACTCCTGGAGCAGACGGGAGACGCGAGCGTCATGCAACAGCGTCTCCATCACGATCACCCCGTCAACGCGCCGCTCGCCGAGCAACCGGTCGAAGACCTCGTCGCGCCCGCTCGGCGAGAGCAGGATGTCGTGCTCGTGGTCGGCGGCCGCCTCGGCGACTGATCCGACGAACTGCAGCTGGTCGACGCTGAGATGAGGGCCCATCGGCGGAATCACCAGGCCGAACGTACGGGTCGTTCCCTCGGCCAGCGCGCGTGCCGTGGCGCTGGGCCGGTATCCGGACTCCTCGATGACGCGTTCGACGCGGGCCCTGACCTCGTCCGAGACGGGACGCTTGCCGCTCAGCACGTAGGACACCGTGCTGCGGGACACCTTGGCCTTCCGTGCGATCTCGCCGATGTTCACGGCTCTCCCCTTCTGCGTACACGAGGTCGACCTCTTGCCGTCGAACCGGTTCGCGAACCGGTTCGACACGGATTACAAACCCACGACAGCCGCAGGGTCAAGAGGTGTGCACGACGCTGCGGCTGCGCACGGCAACAGCACGGTGGGGGGATGCCGTTGGTCCGCCGATGTACCCAACCGGCAGCGGCTCTCATCACCCGAGGCCGTATGCAGTGACCGCAGCGGCCAGGTCGGAATGAGGCACGGCAATCGTGTGCCCATCCGGCGAACTCGCCGCTCGCCAGGGAGACTTGTGCGATGGCCTGCCCAATGGCCGCACAATCCGTAACCGGGCTCCTACCGTCCTTGGTGTGGAGGTTGAGGCCGTTTGCCGCCGCTGTGGCGGCGCGCGATGGTCTCGGCCAGGTTCGGCCCGGTCGGCCAGGTAATGCGCCGGCGACCTGACTGCCGACTCCGTCCTGCCTCCGCCTCGGTCGTACTCTCCCGCCGATCTCCGCTCGATCACGTCGTCGGGCGAACGCCGCGCTCCCGCCGATGAGTCTCGACTGAAGCTTGCTTTCTTCACGCCTTGACTTAACATCAATGAAATTGCTTGGATCCACCCCATCGGCGATGCGGGAGGGGGCGATGCGGTGGCTGTCGCCACGTCAGGACAGCTGGCCATGAACGCCTTTCGCGGCACCCGCGCTGCTGCGACAGCCTCGCCGACTCCGGTTCCGAGGCGGAGCCGTGCGGCGTCGCCGAGCGAGCTTCACGCCGTAACTGCCAGCACTCCCAAGCCACTCCAGCTCGTGTGCCGTTGCGGCGGGAACAGGCCGCCCGCCACCGCCCCGGCACGGCACCAATCCCCGACACTCCCCAGACTCCAGGAGAAGCTGTGAGACGTTCTCTCACCGCGATTGCCGCCGTCGCGCTCACCACACTGACCGCACTGGCCGGCACGGGTCCCACCGCACACGCGGAGCGGGCCGGGCGCGAACCGACCGGGCAGGGCCCGGTCGTGACCGGCACCTACTCCACCGGCGGCGCGCAGGCATGGCAGCCGCTGCCGGGTGTCCGCGTGGGCGGCGACACGGGTGCCCCCGCCGACGCCACCGTGGTCGTCGATCCGAGCACCCCCCGGCAGGAATACACCGGCATCGGCTTCTCCCTGGACGAGACGAGCGTCTCCAACCTGTGGAAGCTCACCCCCGCCGAGCGCGAGAAGGCCATCCGGCTGCTGGTGGACCCGAAGAACGGCGCGGGCCTCGACCGGTTCCGGTTGACGATCGGCAGCCCCGACCTCATCGAGCATCTCCCGTTCTGGTCGGAGGACGACCTCCCCGCCGGCGTCACAGAGGACTTCGGCCTTAAGCACTTCTCCATCCAGCGGGACATCGACCTCCATATCGTCGACACCATCAAGCTGATTCAGCGCTACAACCCGAAGGCCACCTTCTTCGCCTCCGCGTGGAGCGCACCGGCGTGGATGAAGGCGAACAACCGGTTCACCGGCGAGGTCGCGCTCAAGCCCGGGAGCACCACGGACTACTACCAAGTCGGCAAGCTGCGCGACGACTGCATCGATGTGTTCGCGCGCTACTACGTCAAGTTCGTCCAGGCCTACGCCAAGCACGGAATACCCGTAGACGCCCTGACACTGCTGAACGAGCCGGGCATGGACGTGGTCTATCCGGCCATGGACATCAGTGTCGCCCAGCAGCAGAAGCTGGCCCTGGCGATCAAGCGTGAATTCCGGACTGCCCGGCTGAACACCCAACTCTACGTGCACGACTTCAACTTCTGGGACTGGAAGGATCCCAACAGCACGGCGACCAAGAACTACCACCGCATCTTCGACGACGCCCCCGACGGCTCGGTGACCGGCAAGCAGGTCCAGCACGCGGCAGACGCCATCGCTTTCCACCCCTACTGGGGGGACCCGCGCGTGATGCGCGACGCGTACGAACAGACCGGAAAGCCGGTGCACCTCACGGAGACGAGCGACCTCTCGCCCTCGACCGTCCTCAGCGACTTCCGCCTGGATGCCGGCTCCTACATCCTGTGGGCCCAGACCACGGATCAGGACGGCGGGACACTGCACTGGACACCCGCCCGGGACAACAACATCGACTGGGAGAAGGTCGGCGCCACCACCAAGTGGCCGGACCGGCTGGTCACGGTGAACACGACGACCAAGGATTTCACGGTCCGTGACGAGTTGTACGGGATGGGACAGTTCGCCAAGTACCTCTCCCCCGGCGACGTGCGCGTCGAGTCCAGCGCCGCGGAACACGGCGTCAGCAACGTGGTCTTCCGCTCCGGTACCGGCAAGTTCGTCGCCGTCCTCGGCAACAGCAACAGCACCGACAGCAAGGTCCGGGTCGTCGTCGCCGGCCAGTCGTTCGTGGTGACTGTTCCGGCGGGCTCCTACGCCACCTACCGGTGGGAGGGCCACGCTCCCTCAGGCCACCACAACGATGCCCCGGTCCTCGGCCGGACCACTGATGTGGTCACCGACCAGTACGGCACCGTGCGCACTCAGTTGCAGGCCACCGATCGCGATGGTGACCGGCTGGCCTACTACGCCAGCGAACTGCCGGACGGCGTCAGCCTCGACCCGGCGACCGGCCTCGTCACGATCCACCCGACCACCGCGGGCGAGCAGGACATGACGTTCTACGTCACCGACGGCAGGGCCCGCGACCAGGTGACCGTCCACCTGACCGTGCGGCCGCACTCCGTCCCGGTGGGCGAGAAGATCGAGGCGGAAAGCTACACCGATCAGCACGGCTGGCCCGCGGACGGCAGCAACTTCATCGAGAGCAACGCCTCTGCGAGCGGAGGCAGGAACGTGGGCTGGACGGCCGCGGGCAACTGGCTCAAGTACCGCATCGACGCGGCGCAGGCAGGCACCTACGATCTCGAGCTGCGCGTCGCGAACGGCACCGGAACCACCGCACCGGACGCCCTGTCCCTGCGCGACGACAGCGGAGCCACGCTGGCAACGGTCTCGGTGCCTGCCACGGGCGGCTGGGGGACGTACCAGTCCGTGCATGTGCCCGTCGTTCTCGCAGCCGGGGAACAGACGATCACCGTCTACTGCGAGAGCGGCGGCTTCAACCTCGACTACCTACGCCTCACCAAGTAGCCGTCGATTCTCCGACAGCCCGGGTGCCCCTGCCATGGCCCAACGACCGCTGCACCTGCCTACTGCAGCGGGTGGGGACGGTGGCGGCACCCGGCGCTGCGAGGCCGGGATCTCAGCCTGTTCATTGCGTGGCTGAAATACACCCCTGCTCGCCTGGACGGGGGGCGCGCGCCGTCGATGTGCTCCCAGATGGTTGGCGTGCAGGTAGCACCGATCATCGGTGCTGTAGGCGGGCGCGTGTGGGCAGACCAGGCACGGACCGATGTTGTAGCTGCCCCGGGCTCGCCCGCCTGCGGGAACGTCCGCGTTGTAGCCGCCCCGAGCCCGCCCGCCGGCGGGAACGTCCGCGGTGCGCGGTGCGGACCAGCCATGAAAGGCAGGTCAAGGCGGGCCCAGCATGGCGGCCGCAAGCATGCCGGCCAGCCAGGTCTCGTAGGCTTCGGCGCTCCAGCCGCAGTCGGCGGTGAGCTGGGTGAACAGATGCGGCCCCGTCAGGACCCAGCAGGCGTCCGCGAGGTGGGCAGTGCGGGCGCCGGGGGGGGCAGAAGGCCCGTGGCGGCGAGGTGGCAGTCGAGGCCACTGCCTGGGGAGACGAGAGGGATCGTGCCGGCGTTGTCCCCGCGGAGCCGGGTGATCACGGTAGCGAGGGCTCTGGCAAGCTCGGGGCCGCCCAGCAGGAGCCGCTCCCCCTCTCCCTTCGACGGGATGATCTGCAGCAGGGGCACGATACTGATCAAGTCCTTTGCGAGGCCGGGCTCGTTCTGCCTATCGTTCGATTCGGCGTCACGGTGGACGATCAACAGGGCAGTGCCTAAGGCACAAGGGAGTGACCGTCGTGGGTGTCTTTGTCCGTATCAGGGGGTGGTTGGAGTGCGACGATCGGCAGCTTGCCCGGGTCAAGGAGATCGTCAGCTCCGAGGACCCCGATCGGACGTATAGCGGAGGCTGGGGCTTCCCGGCGCGGCAGTACAACTGCACCAACTGGGTCTTCTTCGGCGCTGACATGCGCGAGCAGTCCGTTGACTGGTTTCTGGAACAACTACGTCTCGTAGCGCGGATTCCTGCCTCCGATGATGACAACGACCTGGTCACCGGCCTCTTCCTCGTCAGCCACGAAGTGGAGGGAATGAGTGAGTGGCAGGTCCGCGATGGGGGCGTAGCGATCGGAAGCGCAAACGGGGAGTACCAGTACCTCGACGAGTAGCGAAGCGCACCCGGACTGGTCACT
This sequence comes from Streptomyces sp. NPDC058246, assembly GCF_042881985.1. Classification (NCBI taxonomy): domain Bacteria; kingdom Bacillati; phylum Actinomycetota; class Actinomycetes; order Kitasatosporales; family Streptomycetaceae; genus Streptomyces; species Streptomyces sp. NPDC058246. The sequence goes on from NZ_JBHVWZ010000017.1 coordinate 130,127, forward strand.
CATTACTCTCATGACCAGGCGGCTGACCCGCACGCGGTCCAGCTGGGAGAAGACGGCACCCCCCTGCTTCACCGCAGTAGAACGTTGATGTCATGGTCAGCGAAGATCTCTAGTAGCACCTCGAAAGAGGCTCCGGTGCTCCTGTCTCTAGTGCCGCATCAGGCAACGTTCGCCCTTTCGAGGGCGTGACTCCGTGTGGAGCAGCACGTCATGCGCGATGATGCGACGCGGCCCAGGATCGCTATGTGAACTGGCGGACGTCGCCGTCGCCTGGTTCCGGCCCGGACGTGGCAGCCTGCCGCGTCTCCGCGATCTGGAAGGACCCAAATGCCGATCGTCCTCATCTCCCCCGAGTTCACACAGGAGCAGTACGAGGAGACGAACCGCAAGTTGACGGGGGGCAAGCACCGGATGGAATCTCCAGCCGACTGGCCCGTAGAGGGGTTGCTCGCACACATCGCGGGACAGGGCGAGAGCACCTTCCGCGTCGTCGACGTCTGGGAGTCCGAGGAGGCCCTCAACCGCTTCGCTGAGATCCTCGTTCCGATCCTCCGTGAGGCCGGTGTCGAGGGCGACCCGGAGGTGTATCCGGCACTCACGTACGTGTCCGCCTAGGTGATCAGCCGCCTCGGGGCAGTGCTGTGCCCGCCCCGTCGGCGCTGATGCCGCCGGCGGGGAGCCTTTTCACGCGATCGAACAACGTCAGGTCAGCCGGTGCCAAGCAGGAAGGCACTCGCGGCGGAGTACCGCCTGGTCGTCCGGGAACCGGAGTGCCGGGAGCCTGTCTGCGGGCTCGAGCCACCGGGTGCTGCGCTGGCTCAGGCCACGTTCGCGCGGGTGACGACCGCGCTGATACGGCACTAGTGCCCCGACAGGCAACGTTCGCCGTCGCCCCCACTACGTCCAGTGCGACGACCGGCGACCGACGGCGGCCGCTCGCGTTACGGGCCCGAGGGTGCGGGCCCGCGGAGTGGCGTGGCAGGTCCGCGCTCCTCACCCACCGCCGCACGGGCACTGACCCGGCGTGGGCCCGAACAGGATTCGGCCATGGTGCGACGGACGGTTGCGGAAATTCGTACGCCTTGCTTCCGAGGTCCTTCCGTGTGCGCCGGGCGGGATCGCCCGTGTCGCTCGGCGTGAGTGGGGGGTGGGGCGGGTGGGGTGGCGGAATCTGGTTCCGCGTCCGCCACGGGCCGTGTCGTTGTGGTTCTCTGGCGGGACGCCGGCTGCGGCCCGCCACCCGAGGGCCGACGTAGGTGACCGAGGCGATCCCGAGTACCTGATGCGGGGATGCGCCCGACGAGATGACGTGTCCGACGCGCCCGGCCCCCGCGTGTGCCCTGTGGTGAGAGAAGGGTTCCCTTCCATGCCGGTTCTGCGCGCGTCAACCCCGTCGATGCCGTCGGCCGTCTCCGGTGCGACGGCCGGCCCGTTCGCCGCTCTCGTCGGTCTTGTCTCCAGGCTCGCCGAGTGGGGCGGCGGCCCCGTGCCGACGATGGCGGGCCGGATCGCCAGTGCTCTCGTAAGCCCGCTTGCGAGTCCCCTCGATCCGGACGACTACCTCGGCCTGATCGACCCGCTGCTGTCCGCTCGCCATCCCGCGGGCCGAGTGGTCGCCGTGCGGCCGGAGTGCGCCGGGGCGGCCACACTGGAGATCCGTCCCGGGCGCGGCTGGGCGGGGCACCGGCCCGGGCAGTACCTGCCGGTGGGAGTGGAGATCGACGGCGTACGGCACTGGCGTACGTACTCGATCACCGCACCCCCCGAGGCGCCGGGCCGAACGCTGACGATCACGGTCAAGGAGCAACCCGGCGGCCGGGTCTCCCCGCACCTCGTGCACCGGACCCGTCCCGGCGCGGTGCTCCGACTCGGCCCCGCGCAGGGCGAGTTCACGCTGCCGGAGGGTCCGCTGCCGCCGCGGTTGCTGATGGTGACGGCGGGCAGCGGCATCACCCCGGTCGCGGGGATGCTGCGTACCCTCGTGCGCCGCCGCTTCGCCGGGCCATCCCCCGACGTCGTACTCCTGCACAGCGCACCCGGCCCGGACGAGTTCCTCTTCCGTGTCGAACTGACCGGGCTGGCAGCTCGGTTGCCCTGGCTGAGCGTCCACGCGCGGTACACCCGTACCGCGGGCCGACTGGACCCGGAGCACATGGGCGTGCTCTGCCCGGACTGGTACGACCGGGAGACCTGGGCCTGCGGACCGGACGGACTGCTCAACGCACTGGAGCGGCACTGGGCGGCGGCCGGCGCCGGTGAGCGGCTGCGTGTGGAGCGTTTCCGGCAGCCGGCCCCCCTGCTGTCGCCGGGCGCCGGCACGACCGGCGGCCGGGTCCGGTTCGAACACAGCGGCATCGAGGCCGAAGCGTTCGCGTCCGTGCCCCTGCTGGAGACCGGGGAGGCGGCGGGTGTGGCGATGCCGTACGGCTGCCGCCGGGGGATCTGCTTCGGCTGCCTCGTCCCGCTGGTCCACGGCCGTGTCCGCGATCTGCGGACCGGTGAACTGCACGGTGAACCCGGCGAGTTGATCCAGACCTGCGTCAATGGTGCGGCAGGTCCGCTCGCCCTCGCTCTCTAGGCCCCTCAAGGAGCCTGCGATGTCCACAACTGCCGTACATGTCATACCCTTTGAGCCGCTCGGAGATCTCACGGAGCTACTCGGAGATCACACGGAGCTGGTCGAACATGACACGGAGCTGCTCGGCGAGGAGCTCGACCGGATCCGCGCCGCGGTCGTCGAGGCGCGCGGCGCCGAGGACGCCCGCTACATCCGTGCGGTGATCGCCGCACAGCGCGGCCTGGAGACCGGCGGCCGCGTCGCCCTCGCCGTATCCCTGTTCCCGCCCGCCTGGCTCGCGGGCACCGCGATGCTGACCAGCGCGAAAATCCTGGAGAACATGGAGCTGGGCCACAACATCCTGCACGGCCAGTGGGACTGGATGGGCGATCCGGCGATCCACTCCGCCACCTGGGAGTGGGACTTCCTCACGCCCGCCGACGCCTGGAAGCACACCCACAACCACCTGCACCACACCTACACCAACGTCGTCGGCCTCGACCGGGATCTCGGCTATACGGTCTTGCGCATGAGCCCGGACCAGCGCTGGCATCCGGTCCACCTCCTCCAGCCGCTGTACACGGCGCTGCTCGCCCTCATCTTCGAGTGGGGCATCGCCCTCTACGACCTGGAGGCGGACGCCGTGCCGTCCGGCCGCAAGAGCGTGCGGGCCCTCCTCAGCGACCTGGCCGGCCTGGCCCGCAAAGCCGTGCGCCAGGCGGCCAAGGACTACGTCCTCTTCCCTCTGCTCGCGGGCCCCTCCGCTCTGCCCTGCCTGGTCGGCAACGTCACCGCGAACGGGCTTCGCAACATCTGGGCGCACACCGTGATCTTCTGCGGCCACTTCCCCGGCGACGTCCAGACCTTCTCGTACGAGGAGGAGCAGCTCGACGGCGAGACCCGCGGTCAGCGGTACCTGCGCCAGATCCAGGGCTCGGCGAACATCGAGGGCGGTCCCCTCCTCCACATACTCACCGGCAACCTGAGCCACCAGATCGAGCACCACGTCTTCCCCGACCTGCCCAGCAACCGCTACGCCGAACTCGCGCCAAAGGTGCGTGAGATCTGCGCCCGGCACGGGATCACGTACGTGAGCGGGCCGCTGTGGCGCCAGTACGCGTCCATGTGGGGCCGCGTCCTTCGGCACGCGGTGCCGGACGGGCCCCAGCGCCACCCGGCTTGGGCCGGCTGACAGGCGCGCGCCTGGAGGCGGACTACCAGGTCGACTCCGGCGTGTTTGCGCCGGAGTCGTCGTCACCGCCGCACTGGCGGTTCTGGCCAGGCGGCGGCCTTCCAAGGGACGCGGCTCGCATCGACGGGTGGCCCGCTCAGGAGGGACAGCGGATGATCCATGCAGCCGACATCCGCGAGCAGGTGTCGGCTGAGCCAGGCCAAGGTGGCCCCCAGAGCAGGGCGGCCGCGGCAGAGCACCTGGGCGCGGGCCTAGGACGGTTACCCACGCCGCGGTCGCCGAACGCTCCGGTGACGGCCGGGCCACCGTCTACCGCCACTGGCCGCAGCAGCGCTTCCTTCCCGGCCATGGTCTGACCGGCTTCGACGGCAGCGGGCGGGGCGTCGACACATTCGCCACGGCGTGGCCCGGGACCGTCTTCCCGCTCTAGAGATTCGTGCCGGTGTCGCCCTCGTCCTTCGAAGAGTCCCGCTGCTTCCTCTCGCCCGGACCAGAGAGGTCCTCTTGGTCGTCCAGCAGCTCCAGGAGTGCGGCGTCCGCCTTCTGCCTGTCCTCTTTCGTCAGTTCAAGAGGTGCGTTGCTGTAGACGGTGTACCGGTCGGGATCAATGATGTTGGCGGCCCTCAAGGTGAACGTCAGAAGGGTGCGCCACCCCTTGCGGTGGCCGACCCTCGCCTGAAGCTGGACCGTGTAATTCCGGGGCTCCGCAACGAATCCGGAAAACGGTGCTTCGAACTCGATGAGGAGTTGCTGCGCCTCTCTTCCGGCCACGGCGAATCCGGCCGGCAAATTCGGCTCGTCCGCCGGCCCGGGTTGGAGACGGGACGGTGAAGACATCCACAGGAGTGGCAGATGGGAGGCGGGTTCGTCGGGGAAGGTCAACCTGAGGTCCTGCACGACTATCGGCTTGGCACCAGTGTTGTGAAGGACGAGCGGAAGCCGCAGGCGAGCCACGGAGGAGTGGACAATCGCGGCAAAGGAATGAGGCTCCCAGGACTTCAGGTGCCCTTGCCTGGCGTTGATCCACCAGAAGGACGCGACGGTAAAGATCAACGCGCAAACCGACACGACGCCGGCGCCAGGAATCGATGGAAACGCATCCTGAACTGCGGCGGCGATCATCGGAAGCACAAATTCAGTGTGCCAGCCCCAGGGTGCGCGCGCTAACAGAACTCGGTGGCGCGGGGCCCTTGAGCGGCCCAGCCTCAGTGCGTAGCGATCTGATGCCGCAGTCCCAGACAGTCGTTGCGGCGGTCCCAGCGGCAGTCGGCGTCGCAGCCTGCGCGGTAGTGGTCGCTACGGTCCCATCCGTAGTCGTGGTCGCCGCCCCAACGGTGGTCGTTGATCTCGACGCCGAGGCCCGGGCGCCGGGCGCGTTCGGGCGTGGCCCTCGCAGCTGACGCAGTGCTCCCGACACCAAGAACGGCTCCGCCGGTCACCGCCAGGGAGGCGACGGCGACAGACATGCGCTTCGCGAGGTTACTCACGGGTCGGAGGGTGGCATCCGCGCAGAGTCCCGACGGCCGCACGGCCGTCGGTCCGCCGCAAGCCACGACTTGGCCGCTCGGGAGGCCGGCGCGCCCGGGCCGCGACCAGATCCGGTGGGCTATGGCAGCGCCGCTGCGTTCGACTTTTCCGGACATTCTCTGATATCACTGTACTTCCATACGCCGTATGGAACATAGCGGAGCGCCGCCGCATCGGCGGCCTCCGGTTGGACGGATGGCCGTCGGCTGTGCCCTCACAAGGGGTGAATTCGCCGATGCGGCTTCGACATAGATGGGGCACCACCGCATCACCTGCATCAGCAATCGCTGGTGACTGCGGATGACGCCAATACGAAGGAGAAGACCATGAGGAAGCTCACGAAGCGCGTTTATCTCGCTGCCGTCTCCGCTGCGGTTGCGGGTGGAGCCGTTATCGGCGCCGGGGGCACCGCCTCGGCCGCGGTTCCCGATTCTGCGCATGTGCAGCGCCCGGCCGCCGGCGTCAAGGCCGACGACTACCGCGGGGACCGCGGTTTCGCCTACCGGCACAACTCCGAGGAGGACTACCGCCGGGACGGAGACCGCGCCCGACAGCACAGCGACCGCTTCACCGACTCGGACCGGTACGACCGCAGCGGTCACTTCTCCTACTGGGATGACGAGGACCGCAGCTGGAAGCAGGACAGGAATTATCGCTACGACTGGGACCGGTCTGACCGCCGCGACTCGAACCGGCATGGCCGCGGTTGGGACCGGTACGACCACGACTCCGACCGGTCCAACTACGACCAAGGCCGCGACAACCGGTGAGACAGGCGCCGTTGGCGCGGGTGAGCTCAGACCGTGCACGTCGCCGTGATACCCGCTGACGGTCAGGCCTTCTCTGGCGGGGAGCGACTGTGGCGCTGGGGGGAGCTTTTCAGGCTTTACACAGCTCAGCGTTATTTCTGCTGCGCGGTAGTGCGAGGAAATGCATGCTGCAGAACCGTCCTTGGCACTTGTCACATGTGAACTGAGCTGGCCGAGTGTGAGGTGCCGAGGGCGCGGGTGGTGCCCTGGCGCCCGGCCGGTTGGACGGGCTGCGGTGGCGCGCCACGAGGGCCCCGCGGGGGTGCGGTCAGCGACCTTCCCAGTGGGGTGGGCGCTTTTCGGCGAAGGCGTGGGCGCCTTCCTGTGCGTCGTGGGACGCGAGGACCGGTGCGACGAGCTGATCCTGCTGGCGGAAGGCGTCCTGGTCGCCGTATGCGGTCCGCTCGTTGACCGCGCGCTTGACGGCCGCGATGGACAGTGGGGCGTTGCGCGCGATGCGGTGGGCCAGTTCCACGGCCTTGGCGAGCGTCTCGCCCGGTGGGGTGAGGTGGTTGACGAGGCCGAGCTGATGAGCCCGTTCGGCGGGGAGGGGGTCGCCGGTGAGGAGGATTTCCAGGGCGATGTTGCGGGGGATGCGTTCGGGCAGCCGCACGATTCCTCCTTCGGGGGGAACCAGGCCGAACGTCACCTCGGTGAGGCCGAAGGTGGCGTCCTCGGCTGCGACGATCAGGTCGCAGGCGAGCGCCATCTCGGTGCCACCGCCCAGCGCCCAGCCCTCGACGGCAGCGACGAGCGGGGTGTGGAGCTGGGTTCGGGTGAGGCCTGCGAAGCCTCGCCCCGGGAGGACTGGGGTGTCTCCCTTCGCGAACGCCTTGAGGTCCATCCCCGCGCTGAACGTGCCGCCGGCACCGGTGAGGACGCCGACCATCAGGTCGTCGTTGCTGTCGAGTTGGTCGAAGGCATCGGCCAGCGCCCGCGCGGTGGCGCCGTCGACGGCGTTGCGTGCCTTTGGCCGGTCAATGGTGATCACGAGGACGCCGTCTTGTTCTTCGGTGTGCACGGTGGGGGCGCCGGTGGTGGGTTTGGTGGTCATGGTGGGGATTCCTCTTCTTTCCCGGTCTTTCCCGCCGGTGTGGATCTCCGACCGCTGACAGCGGAGGGCTTCTCGGGGTTGCGCGTCGCTTGTGCCGGGTGCTGTCGGTTTGCGACCCCTGCTAGCGCGGGATCGCTCCGCCGGTACGCAGGGATTCGATGTCGCCGGCAGTGAAGCCGAGTTCTGTGAGGACCTCTTCGGTGTGTTCCCCGAGATCGGGAGCCGGGCGTGCGGGGACTTTCTGTTCCTGGTCCAGATGCACGGGGCTGTTGAGGGTCATGTGTGGCTCGCTGCTGCCGTCCTCGATCGGCACCACGATCTGGTTGGCCAGGAGTTGGGGGTCGTGGGCGCATTCCTCGAGTGTCTGGACGACCCCGTAGGTGAGGCCGGCTGCGTCGAGTACCTCGCGCCATTCGGCCAGGGGACGCGTGGCGAACCGTTTGTCCAGCAGAGTGACGATGTCGGCGGCGTGGGCGCGGCGGCTGGGGGTGTCGTGGAACCGGGGGTCCTCGGCGGCCTCGGGGTGGCCGATGGCCGTGAGGAAGAGGGGGACTTGCTTGTCTTCATTGGCGAAGGCCAGCAGGATCCAGCGGTCGTCCGCGGTGCGGTACACGTTGCCCAGGGCGTTGGGCGGGTCGGAGCGGTCGACAGGACGGGGTGGTTTCGCGCCGAGCAGGGCGGCCTGCAGCCACATCCCCGCAGCCCAGGCGCCTTCCGCGATCAGGGACGCGCTGACGCGTGCGCCCTGGCCGGTCTTCTCGCGTCGGTACAGGGCGGTCATGATCCCGGCGAACAGGGTGATCGCGGTGGGGTGGTCGCCGGAGCCGAACGCGTTGATGGCCGGGGCCGCGTCGCGCTGGTGAGTGAAGTCCATCAGACCGCTGCGTGCCCAGAATGACGTGACATCGAAGCCGGGCAGGTGCGCATCCGGGCCCTGCTCGCCGAAGCCGGTGACGTCGGCGTATATCAGCCGGGGATTGAGGGAGGCAAGATCGTCGTAGTCCAGGCCGAGCTTGTCCCGGGTGCGAGGCGGGAAGTTGGTGACCAGGACGTCGGCCCACCGCACCAGTCGCTCGAGTACAGACCGGGCGTCGGAGGATTTCAGGTTGAGCTCGATGCTGCGCTTGTTGCGGTTGTCCAGTTGCCAGGGGTAGTTGACCCCTTCGAGCTGGGGATTGGGGGGTATCCGGCTGAGGCCACGGTAGCTGTCGCCGGTGCGCGGTGGTTCGACCTTGACGACATCGGCGCCGAAGTCACCGAGCACGGTGGCCGCGGCCGGCCCGGCGATGAAGCTGGCGATATCGACGACGTGCAGTCCCTCCAGCAAGGGCGTGTTCTCCATGACAGGGTCCTCTTCCGCGGGATGTTCGGCGGACATGTGGGTGTCCTCCTCACCGGAGCTGCCTGCACGCAGGCCGCCATGGGAGATGTACGGCAGGCGGCGCGGCGGCAAAGCGGGTACTGACGCGGCCGGTCCCGCGGTCGCAGGGCTCGGCGTTGTGTGGCGCGGGGGCGATGCGCACCGGCGCTAGTGGTGGCCGTTGGGGGCCATGGGCACGAAGGCGCTGTATCCGGTGATGTCACGGCCGACGATCAGCGCCTGCACCGTGTCGGTGCCCTCGTACGTGTCGATCGCCTCGATGTCGCACAGGTGCCGGGCCACGTGGTAGTCGAGCAGGATGCCGTTGCCGCCGAGCATGTCGCGAGCGTCGGAGAGGATGGCGCTTGCACGTTCCGTGTAGTGCATCTTGGCCAGCGCGACGCGCGGCATCGAGTACTTGCCTTCGTCCATGAGCTGACTGAGCCGGTACTGCATGCACACCATGTCGGTGATGTCCGCCAGCATCCGTGCCAGCCGGTACTGGACGAGCTGGTAGGCGGCCAGCGGTATCCCGAACTGTTTGCGTTGCTTGGCGTAGGCCAGTGCGGTCTCGTAGCCCGCGACGGCGGCTCCGATCGCTTCCCAGGCGACGCAGAAGCGCGAGGCCAGCAGGACTTTCTCGGTGTCGCGGAAGGTATGGACGTTCGCCAGGCAGTTCTCGGCGGGCACGCGGACGTCGGTGAGGGAGATCTGCGCGTTCTGCACGCAGCGCAGCGCCGTCTTGCCGGTGATGACCTGAGCGTCGAACCCCGGGGTGCCCTTCTCGACGACGTAACCGCCCACGTGGCCGTCGTCGCCGCGGGCCCAGATGATCACGTAGTCGGCGAAGGTCGCGTTGCCGATCCAGCGCTTGTGGCCGTTGAGTACGTACGAGTCGCCGTCCCTGTGCGCGGTCGTCTCCAGCTTGACCACGTCAGTGCCGTGGGCCGGCTCGGTCAGACCGAAGGCGCCGATCTTCTCGAGGCGCGCCATCGGCGGCAGGAAGCGCTGCTTCTGCTCCTCCGAACCCAGCAGCGCGATCGACATCATGGCCAGCGCCGAGTGCACTCCCATGAACGTGGAGATGCTCAGATCACCGCGGGCCAGCTCCATGATCACCACGCCGGCCGTCACGTTGCTCATTCCGGGCGAGCCGTAGCCGGGCACCTGGAAACCCGCGATGTCCAGCTGGGCCAGCTTGGGGACCAGTTCGTGCGGGAACTCCGCGCGCTCCCAGTAGGGGTTGATGACGGGGATGACTTCCTGGTCCATGAACTCACGCACGCGTTGACGCAGTGCCTGCTGGTCATTCGTGAGCAGCTCGTTCAGCAGGTAGTAGTCCGTGTACTCGGGGCCACCCAGCACGGGGGGCTGGACGACCGGATGCCCGTTTCCGGGGCCGACGGTGGTGACGTCGACGGGCGTCATCGTGTCCTGGCGTTTCGCGTTCATCCGTCCGACGCTCCTCTTTCTCGGCTTTTTCGACCTCGGTTCGATACGCCCCCACGAGACGACGCTAGGGGCCGGACGGAGAGAAATCATCGGACGCAGAGTATGAACTTTTCGAAAGAATTCGTACCCGCGATCCGACTTACTCGGGGTGACTGCCTAGGCACAGAGAGGCGCGTGGGGTGAAATGGTGGATATCTGCCCGTCGCCTTGGGACGCATTGTCGACCTCTCCGTCGCAGGAGCCAGCTGCTGAAGATCCTCCGAGTGCACTGGATGGCGTGGTCGAGACCGTCGCGATAGCGTGATGACATGGCTGTGGGCAGCATCGAAGCAGTAAAATGCCTGTCCGTCGTGGCGTCCAACGTCGCTGTGCGCATACCGGAAGTCAGCCAGGACGTGTGGGAGCTCGTGATTTCCGAAATCCCGGAACTGAGAGGCGACGGGATAATTGTCAACACTCTTAGAGCGAACGTCGAGGAGAATATCGCCACATTGCTGCACGGTTTTGAGAACGACATGCCGCTGGGCAACGTTGAGGGACCTGCGGCTGCATTGGATTATGCGCGACGGCTGGCTCAGCGCAATGTCCCCATCAGCTCGCTCATCCGGTCCTACCGGCTCGGCCACTGCCGTTTCCTGCAGTGGTGCCTGGACGAGCTCCGCCGTCAAGGACCCGATGAGGAAGTCTGCACGGCTACCGCGCGCCTCATGCTGGAGTTGAGTTTCGGGTACATCGACCGCGTCAGCGAACGAGTCATCGAGGTCTACCAGTTGGAACGGGACCGTTGGCTGCAGGGTCAGACCGCCGTGCGCGCCATACGTGTGCGAGAGATCCTGGCCGAAAAGCACGTGGACGCCGACTCGGCGGAATCAGCCCTCGACTACCGTATACGTCAACATCATCACGTGGGTTTGATCCTCTGGCTGCCCCGGCGGCCCCTTGGCGGTGAAGGTCTCGCCCGGCTCGACCTGCTGACAAGCCGGATCGCCGCGGAACTCAACTGCTGTGCCAACCCGCTGTTCGCCGCCCGGGAAGAAACCCTGGCCTGGGCCTGGCTGCCCTTCGGCTCGCCCCGGGACCTTTCCTGGGACGTGCTGGCGAGTGCGATCGAGGACGGCGACCCCATGGCGAGGGCGGCCGTGGGGGACGTGGAACCCGGCGTCGAAGGCTTCCGCCGCACTCATCGCCAGGCTGTCCGCGCACAGGAACTGGCCATGGCCGCGGGTCCCGGAGTCAGGGTCACCGCTTACGCCCAGGTCGCCCCGATCGCATTGATGTGCACGAACATGGACGACACCCGCGCCTGGGTGTGGAGCGTACTGGGTGCCCTGGCCGTCGACGACGAGCACTGCGCACGACTCCGGGAGACCTTGCAGACCTTCCTCGCCACCGGCTGCAGCTACACCGCCACCGCCAGCCAGCAGATTCTGCACAGGAACACCGTGCAGTACCGCATTCGAAAAGCCGAGGAAACCCTAGGGCGTCCGCTGCAGGAACGGCGCCGCGACCTGGAGATGGCGCTGCTCGCCGTTCAGTACCTCGGCCCGTCCTTCCTGCGAACGAACCCTTCCTGACGGCACACCGACCGCACACCCCGGCGACCCCCGCCGGCTGCATGAGCAGACGCCCACGACCTTTCCCCGCGGCGTCAGCTCAGCGCTTGCCCGTCGGTCGGCGGGACGATCTCCCGCTTGAGGATCTTGCCGGTCGGCCCTTTCGGCAGCACGTCCACGATCCATACCTTCCGCGGATATTCGTACGCGGCGACCTGGCGCTTGACGTAATCGCGTAGTTCCTGGGCAGTGGCAGCGGCGCCTGGCTTGAGAACGACGGCTGCGCCGATCTCCTCGCCGAGATCAGGATTGGGCAGGCCGATAACTGCGGCATCGGCCACCGCCGGATGCTCGTACAGCACGTCTTCAACCTCGCGCGGGTACACGTTGTACCCGCCACGAATGATCAGATCCTTCTCCCGGCCGACGATCCAGAAGTACCCGTCCGGGTCGACCCGGGCGAGGTCTCCGGTGTGGAACCAGCCGTTGCGGATCGCGGCGGACGTGGCCTCGGGACGCTGCCAGTACCCCTTCATCACGTTGTGACCACGGATCACGATCTCGCCGGTCTCGCCTTGCGGCACCTCGATGCCACTGTCGTCGACGACCCGCATCTGCACGCCGGGGATCGGGGTGCCGATCGATCCGGGCTTGCGTGGGGCGTCCACGCGGCTGAACGAGGCGACCGGCGAGGTCTCCGACAGCCCGTACCCTTCGAGCACGACGCAGTCGAACGTGGCCTCGAAGGCGCGCAGCACCCCGACCGGAATGGCCGCGCCACCGGAGACGGCCAGCCGGAGCCGGGAGACGTCACAGGCACCCCGGTCCGGCGGCTGCAACAGCCTGCTGAAGATCGTCGGAACCCCGGCGAAGACCGTCACCCCGTGCTCGGCCAGCATCTGCAGCGCCTGCCCGGCGTCGAAGCGCGGTAGCAATGTCAGACACGCGCCGGCGGTGACGGCGGCGTTGAGCGTGCAGCTCTGCCCGAACGCGTGGAACAGAGGGAGCCCACCGAAGATCACGTCGTCCGAGGTGAGATGAAGCAACTCGGCCGCCACGACGTCGCAGTTCCGGGTGAGGTTGGCGTGGGTCAGTTCCGCGCCCTTCGGTTCACCGGTCGTCCCCGATGTGTAGAGGATCACCGCGGTGTCGTCCTCGCGCCGCTCGATCACGTCCTCGGCGAGTGGGGCGGAGGCGAGCAGCGCGTCGAATCCGCTGGGATCGACGACCACCGCATCGGCCTCGGCCTGCCGTGCGCCGGTGCGTACCTCGTCGGGGAAGGCGGGCCGGGCGAACAGCAGTCGGGCGCCCGAGTCGCCGAGGTAGTAGGCGACCTCCCGGGCCTTGAGCAGGGGGTTCATCGGAACGACGATGCCGCCGGCCCGGAGCACACCGAAGTAGGCGATGGCGAAATCTGGACTGTTGGGCAGCATGATCGCGACTTGGTCGCCTGGTTTGACGCCGCGGTCCCGAAGCAATCCCGCCATGCGGGCGCTGACCTGGTCGAGCGTGTGATACGAGAGGATGTCGTCCCCCAGACGCAGCGCGGCGTGGTCCGGGCGGGCGCTGGCGCTTCGCACGACGTTCGACGCGAGGTTCATGGCAGGGCCACCCTTCGGCGTGTTCGCCTTCGTCGGCTGCGTAGCCTCAGCAGGAGCAGCGACTGGCCCGCGCCGCTCTCATGCTCAACGGAACCTGGAAGTGATCGCCGTCGAGATCACCTCACTGGTTACGGCTTACGCTCTGCGGCCTTCTCAGTGGCGACATCGGCGTCCGTAGCGGCGTGTGGTCTCCCGGACGCCTGGGCGCGGAGCCAACGCCTCGCCCGGGAATGTGCGCCCGGGCCGTCGGACTCTTGAGCGATAGCCGGCCGAATCCCGAAGCGTGCACCGCTTGCCTGCACGAAGGCTCCGCTGTCCATTCTGCCGCACCACGTGGGTGCCGCATCTCAGGTCTTTGACCGCTGGTCTCACCATCACGTCGGGTGCAATTCGCCGTGACGCCCGGCATGGGGCAGCCCCACGACGCAAGCAGCAGCAGAAGCTCGACGCCACCACTGCCGTCGCTGGAACCACGTGGGAATCACGGCATGGGCGATCCCGGTGACGTTGCCCCGCGCGATGAGGATTTCCCGCCGGTTCGATCCGTCGAGATCCGCCGCGTAGACGGTCCCGGCCATGTCGGTCACGAACATGCGGCCGTCGTCCAGATCGAGAGCTATGCCGATGCCGTCCATCAGATGGGTCCACAAGATCTCGGGCTCTCGCTGTCCCTCCGGCGGATCCATCGGCGTGCGGTTCACGGAGTTGCCTCGCGACGGGTCCCCTCGGTCGGTCCAGTGCAGCGTGCGCTCAGCGAGGTCGAGCGGCAGGTCGATCGGCTCCGGCAGCCCCACCTGAGCCCTGGACCCCAGGACACCGCGTCGTCGGAGTCCGCGACGTCGAGCACACCCTGCTCGATCAGGTGGACGATCTCGCGATACAGCGCGGCCTGGAGACGGTTGGCGACGTGCGCGGGGGGCTTCTTCTTGAGGTGAATCGGCTTCTTGCCGATCGCGGCGTAGAACGACATTGCGTCCCGGATCGTCTCCGCGGCGGTCTTCGTTCCGCCTACGACTTCGACCAGCGGGATGATGTGCGGCGGATTGAAGGGGTGCCCGATGAGGGTGCGCTCCGGACGCCGGCACTCGGCCTGGATGACACATCACGATCCGACGTCGGGTCGTGCCGGCCCGGACGGCCGGCGAGGCACGCGCCGCGCTCAAGTCGGCCGGACGCCCCAGGCAATCGGAGGCCGTCCGATTCTCTCGGCGCGTTGAGTACCCCTTCAGACGGGGCGCCGACGTCGTGAGGACGCGGGCGCAGTCATGTGCGTCGGATGACCAGCACGGCCACGTCGTCGAGGTGGTCCACCGCGACCGCGGCGTCGAGGATGCGGTCGGCGGTCTCGTCGGCGTTCAGTCCGTCGTGGAGGGCCGCGCCGGCCAGTGTTCCGGCTCGCTCCAATCCGGCATCCAACGTGAGGCCCGGTCCCTCGACCACGCCGTCCGTGACCATGACCAGCGCGCTGTCCTCGTCCAGGGTGAAGATCTCCTCGCTGTACTCGATGTCGGGCACGACTCCCAGGACCGGCCCACCCGCCAGCTCATGGATGCTGTGGCTGCCGTCCTTGCGCGCGCTCAGCAACGGCACATGGCCGGCGCTTGCGCCGGTGACCCGTCCGTCGCCCGGGTCGATATGCAGCATGGTGCAGCTCGCGAATCGTGCCGCGCCCATCGTGACGAGCAACTCGTTGGTGCGCGTCAGCACGGTTCCGGGATCCGGTTCGTGGGCGGCGATCGCGCGCATGGAGGCACGTACCTGTCCCATGACTGCGGCGGCGTCCACGTCGTGCCCTTGGGCGTCGCCGATCTCCATTGCGACCGTGCCGTCGGGCATCACGAAGGCGTCGTACCAGTCTCCGCCGATGTCCAGCCCGTCGCGGCTTGGCCGGTAGCGGGCGGCGACCTCCAGGCCCGCGAGGTGCTCGGGCAGTGTGGGGAGCATGGTCTTCTGCAGTGCCGTGGCCAGCTCGACTCGTGACTGTTGCAACCTGATGCGCCTCAGTGCCTGGCCTGCCAGGTCGGCCAGCGCACCCATGAGGGTCATCTCGTCCAAGGACGGCCGGTATCCGCTGCCGTAGGTCACCAGCCACGCCCCGAGCGGCTGGTTGCCGGCCTCGCTGAGGGGGGTGATCGAGGTGGCGTAGTCGGAGCCGAGTCGGCCGAGCCGCGGAAATTCGGCCCCGTGTGGCCAGCGGCGGATGTAATCCTTCCGGTCGAGGATGAGCTGCGGCTTGCCGGTGCGGATCGCCTCGGGCAGGGCGCTCGGATGGTCCAGCGGCAGGCCGTGCAGGACGTCGACTTCCCACATGGCTATCCCGGCATCGGTGGAGACGCGCAGGCGGCCTTCGTCGACGAGTGCGAGCAGGGCGCCGCCGGCGCCAAAGGTTGCGGCGAGCCGGGTCAGGGCGACCTGCCGCAGCTCCTGCTCCGTGGCTGCGGTGATCAAGGCGGAGGAGAAGTCGGCGATGTCCTTGGCGCGCTGTCGCTCGGCAGTCAGTGCGGCCTGCGCCTTCGCCTTGCGCTCCTCCTGCTTGGTGTCGTCGCGGAGCATTCCGAAGACCCGCTCGGGGCCGCCATATCCCAACTGGATCCGATGGGTCTGGGCAGCCAGTTGGTGCCAGCCCTCGTGCGGGGGGAGGTACCGCAACCTCACCCAGGGGGACTGCTGGGTGGAGGCCGAGCGCAGGAGCTGCCGCAGGGCCTCCCGGTCGTCAGGGTGAACTGCCGATATCACTGTGGAAAGTGACACTGTGGGGTCGGGAAAGAGCGCGGCCAGGGCGGGTGCGCCGCCGAGCCATTCCAGATGATGGTCATAGGGTGAATACATCCACAGGCCGAGGTGGGCGGCCGTGGTGGCCAGCCGGAACGGGATCAGCAGACTGGCCAGGTCGTTTCGCGCGTCCAGTGCGTGCACCCAGACCAGTTGCTCGTCACTCGCGGGATCCTTCACTTGCCGCGCCTCGATCAAGGAGGCAACGGGTGCTCCGCCTCGCCCGGGGAAGTCGAGCACCCGCATCGCGACCGCCTTCGTCTTGGCGGCGTGGGCCACGAGGCTCTCGGCCGACATCCGCTGGCTTGCGGGCCACAGATCACCGAAGTCACGTCCCAGGCACTGCTCCGCAGACCTGCCCAGCGCTGTGGCCATCGCAGCGTTGAGGCTGCGGATAGCACCGTCCAGCGTCAGAAGAGCCGCCGGGTCAGCCCCTTGAAGGAGTTCGTCCGAGGCGTCCATCTGTGACTCCCTGGCACATACCAAAAAAGGCCTCTTCAGTCATTTTCACGCATTTTGCCGCGATTTCTCGGTGGAGGGCGTGTCTGACCGCCTGCGTCGAGTGACGACGGCAGGGAACCCGCTGGAAACGGGATACGGCCGCCCGTGAGGAGGACCTACCGTTCCGCGCTCCGCTGCTGGTTCAGCGCCCTGGTCAGATCGCGGTTGTTGGCTCCGCGGGCGGCCTCCAACTCTGCGTCCTTCTCCTCCAGTCGCGCCGCCGGCTCGGTGTTTCGCTGCTCCAGACGCGTCACCTGGCGCCGCAGTTCCTCACGGTCGACAGGGGCGCCGAGTCCCGATTCGGCGGTCGACCCCGGCCAGGCCGACCGACAGCGGGCGATGCGCGAGCTCGGCAGTACGGCGCACTTATTGACACGGTGCCGATGGCCCGCGTCTCGTGCTCGTGCCCTGACACCTCTGCAGAAGATCCATCACAGCTACCTCGAAGAACAATGGGCGCCGGTACTCGGAAGAGCACCGGCGCCCACGGCATGGCGCCTCTCACCTACCAGACGGCCGCCGTGCCTCAGGCATAGGCGACGGCGTCCTCGACGGGCACGCGGGGCAGCCGCGGGAACCACGGGTCGGTACCGGGGTGACCGATGTTGACCACCAGTTGCGAACGCCAGCTGGTAGCGGCGAAGAACTCCCCGTCCACTCCGGCCTTGTCGAAGCCCGCCATGGGACCGGCCGCGAGTCCCGCCGCGCGGACCGCGAGCAGGAAGACCCCGGTCTGCAGTGCAGAGTTGTAGGCGGCAAGGCTCTCGCGCGTGTCGATCTGGTCGGCGAACGCCGCTCGGAGCATGTCGCCGCGAGCCGGGAAGACGGTCGGCATCTGCTCGTGGAAGTCGACGTCGTACGCCAGGATCGCCACGGCCGGCGCACTGAGCGTCTTGGCCCTGTTCCCATCGTCGAGATGCCGGACGAGTCGCTCCTTGCCCTCGCGGGTGCGCACGAAGAGCACGCGCAGAGGCTGGCCGTTGGCGGCGCTCGGCGACCAGCGGGCGAGTTCCCAGATCATGGCGAGTTCGTCGTCGGCAACGGCCACCTCGGCAAAGGTGTTCGCGGTGCGGGCCTCGGTGAACAGCACCTTTCGTCCGGCGTCGTCGAGGACATCGAGGGCCTGAGGTGCGCGGTCGGTCGTGCTCATGGTTTCTCTCTTACTTCGGTTGTGCGGATGGCGTGGTGCCGGGGCGGGTCGACCGCTCCGGCACCACGCGGTGGGGACGGGGTTTGCGGAGCCGGGCAGGGCACAAGGACCCAGTGCTGTCACGTGGGCCTGGGGTCCCCTGGCCGACGTCATGTGTCGTGCGCTGACCGCTTGTTCCGCTCCGCGCCCAAGCGGGCGAAGTAGGCGATCAGGTCGGGGTTGTCGACCGCCGCGGGGTTCAGGACCTGCTCTGCGGGGGCACCCTGGAGCAGGCGCTTGACGGGAACCTCGAGCTTCTTGCCGGTCTTCGTGTGCGGCAGGGCCCGTACGGCGAGGATCTCGTCGGGGACGTGGCGGGGTGAGGCGCCGGCGCGGATCGCGTCGCGGATCCGGTCGCGCAGGGAATCGTCCAGGCCGACCCCGTCGGCGAGGACCACGAAGAGCGGCATCCAGTAGCCGCCGTCGGGTTCCTCCGCGCCGACGACGAGGGCCTCGGTGATCTCGGGCAGGCGTTCGACGACGTCGTGGATGTCGGCACTGCCCAGGCGCACGCCGTTGCGGTTGAGGGTGGCGTCGGAGCGGCCGTGGACGATCACCGAGCCGTGCGAGGTGAGCGTGATCCAGTCGCCGTGCCGCCACACACCGGGATAGGCGCCGAAGTAGGCGTCGCGGTAGCGGCTGCCATCGGGGTCGTTCCAAAAGTACAGCGGCATGGACGGCATGGGGCGGGTGACGACCAGTTCGCCGACTTGGTCGAGGACAGGGGTGCCGTCGGGGCCGTACGAGGCCAGCGCCACGCCCAGGTTGGGTGCGGACAGCTCCCCCGCCCAGACGGGGGTCGTGGAGGCGCTGCCGGCGAAGCCGGAGACGACGTCCGTGCCGCCGCTGGTGGAGGCCAGCTGGATGCCCGCGCCCACGTGGTCGCGAACCCAGGGATAGGCGGAGGCGGGCAGAGCGGAGCCGGTGCAGCCGACGACGCGGACGGCGGACAGGTCGTGCACGGAGGGTTCGATTCCCAGCTTGGCCATGGCCAGCAGGTACTGCGGGCTGGTGCCGAAGACGGTGACCTTGTGGCGGGCCGCCAGCTCCCACAGGACGTCCGGACGCACCTGCGGTGCCGGGCTGCCGTCGTAGGTGCAGGTGGTGGCACCGGTCAGCAGGGTGGCGACGACCAGGTTCCACATCATCCAGTGGGTGGTGGTGTACCACAGCAGGCGGTCCCCGACGCCGAGATCGGTGTGCAGACCGAGGGTCTTGAGGTGTTCGAGCAGGACCCCGCCGTGCCCGTGGACGATGCCCTTGGGCAGGCCGGTGGTGCCGGACGAGAAGACGACCCACAGTGGGTGGTCGAACGGCACCGGGGCGGTGGTGAGGTACTCGACGCGAGCAGCCGCGTCCTCCCAGGGCACCGTCAGCCAGGTGTGCCTGTCCTCGGGCCAGACAAGGCCCACGTGGTCCACGAGCACCGTGGCCTTCAGCGTCGGCAGGGCGGCGGCGAGTTCGAGCGAGGCGGCGCGGCGGTCGTGCGTGGTGCCGTTGAAAAGGTAGCCGTCAGCGGTGATGAGCACCGTGGGTTCGAGCTGGGCGAAGCGGTCGGCGGCGGCCTTGGGTGCGTAGTCCTGGCCGCACACCGACCACACCGCGCCCAGGCTGGCGGTGGCGAGGAAGGCGATGATGGCGTGGGGGGTGTTGGGCAGATAGCCCACCACCCGGTCGCCCTGTCCGACGCCAAGGTCGCGCAGGCTGGCAGCGACGGAGGCGACCCGGGCGCGCAGCTCCCGGCCCGTGATCTCATAGCCGGCTCCGGTCTCGTCCAGGGCGGTGATCGCGGGAGCGTCGGGCCGCAGGTTGCGCAGTGCGTGATGGGCGTAGTTGAGGGTGGCGCCGGGGAACCAGCGGGCGCCGGGCATGGTCTCCTCGGCCAGCACCTCCTCGTACGGACTCGTCGCGTCGATGTCGAAGTACTCCCACACCGCGGCCCAGAACCCTTCGAGGTCGGTGACGGACCACTGGTACAGGGCTCGGTAGTCCGTGGGGTCCTGGATCCCTTCGGCGCCCCGGTGCCGGGCCGCCCATCGGGCGAAGTCCGCGATGCGGCTGTGGGCGGCCGACTTCGGGTCGGGAGTGAAGAAGGGTTCCGGATACGGCGCGGGGTGCGGGATGGTCATGGTGTGGTGCTCCTCGTCAGGCGGGCCGGGCGTCGGCGGTACGGCGGCCCGTGTACAGCAGGGGGGCCCAGGCGACGGCGTCCGTGAAGTCGCCGGTGCCGGCCGGGACGGTGTCCATCACGACGCGGTCGGGGCGCAGCAGGACGGCGTCGGCACGGCCGCGTGCCAGCCAGCCGGCCAGGGTGCCGTCGTCGCCCAGGTCATCGGCGTGGATCGTCGGGGCGCCCAGTGCGGTGGACACGGCCGTCATCTGCGCCGTGGGCGGCACGGCGGTCAGGACGGCGAAGGAGTCCCCGAGGACGTCATCGAGGCGCACTCGCCTGCCGTCGTGCCGTACCCAGGGCTGCGGGCAGAAGGTGCCGGCCAGCACGCGGCCGGTCAGCCTGGGGCGGCGCCGTACGAGTGGACCGGCGGTCAGGGCGGGGCTGAGGTCACGGCTCACCGCCGCGGTCACGCCGGGGATGCGACAGACCGTGCCCATGGCGGCCCGGCGGAACGCCGCACCGCCCTCCTGCCCGCCGGTCATGGCCCAGCCGACGGCGACCGCGATCCGGATCACATGACGGGCGTGCGGTTTGCGCTCGCGTTCGTAGGTGTCCAACAGCCCCTCGGGTGCGCCCTGTTGGAGGACGCGGGCGAGTTTCCAGGTGAGGTTCTGGGCGTCACGCAGGCCCGCGCACAGACCCTGGCCGACGAAGGGCGGGGTGAGGTGGGCAGCGTCGCCCAGCAGGAAGACACGCCCCCTGCGCCACCGGTCGGCGAGACGGGCCCGGAAGGTGTACTGCGCCTGCCGCATCACCTCGAAGTCGCCGCCCACCGAGGCACCGGAGGGCGGCAGGTCCACCCAGGGGGCGACCAGCTCACGCAGGCGTTCCAGTCCGTCCGGGCCGTCCAGGGGTTCGTCGTCGGCGAGCCGGAACTCCCAGCGGTAGCGGTCCTCACCGACGCGCATGAAGGTGGCGGGCCGGGTGGGGCAGCAGATCTGCTCGGCGCCTTCCCAGGTGCGCACCGGGCGGCTGGTGCGCACGTCGATGACCCGCCAGCTCTCCTCGAAGTGCAGGTCCTCCCACACGGCGCCGATGGAGTCACGGGTGAGGCTGCCCGCGCCGTCGCAGCCGAGGACGGCATCGGCCCACACGTGCTCCTCCTCGTCGCTGCCGTCGCGCCGGAAGGTGACCCGGACAGGACCCGTGGGATCATCCGATCCGTCGGTGTCCTGGGTGACGGACACGACCTCCACCCCGCCCCACAGCTCGCACTCCGGGCGGCGCGCCAGGGCGTCACGCAGCAGGCGTTCCAGCTCGGGCTGGTCGAACATGCTGGTCTGCGGGAAGCCGTGGTGTCCGTGCAGGGACCGCGGGAACTCGGTGATCACGCGGCGCCGGGCGTCCAGCAGCCGCAGCCCGCGCGCCGGGCGGGCGAGGGCGGCGAACTCCTCGTGGACACCGACGCTCTGCAGGATCCGGCGGATCTCGTCGTCCACGACGACGGCGCGCGGCAGAGGGTAGATGTCCCGGTGGCGTTCGAGGAGCACGCTGCGCACTCCGTGCCGGGCGAGGAGCAGGCCCGCCATGACACCGACGGGTCCCGCACCGATGATCACCACCGGTCTACGCGATGCGGCCTTCATGCTGCGTCCGTAACGGGGGTCCGCTGCTCGCCGAGGTCGATCCGTCCGTCCGGGGTGGCGATCGTGGCGGTGATGAGGTCACCGCTGTGCAGGTACTTGGGGTTCTTGGCCTGGCCCTTGAAGAACGCCTTCCACTTCAGTGCGGGCGGCAGCAGCGCACCGATCTTCTCGGCCAGTTTGGGCGGGGCCTTCAGGGCCGTGCCGCCCGGAGTGCCGGTCAGCAGCAGGTCGCCCGGGTCGAGGGTCTG
Organism: Streptomyces sp. NPDC058246; assembly: GCF_042881985.1. NCBI lineage: Bacteria > Bacillati > Actinomycetota > Actinomycetes > Kitasatosporales > Streptomycetaceae > Streptomyces > Streptomyces sp. NPDC058246. The sequence continues at coordinate 151,701 of NZ_JBHVWZ010000017.1, forward strand.
GAAGCGGGCGAGCAGGGTGAGCGCCTGTGCGGGCCGCACGATCATGTCGGCCAGCGTGCGGTCCTGGCGCGACACGCCGTTGACCGACAGCCGCAGCCGCAGGTTCAGCAGATGGGCGAAGTCCTCGGGCTCCAGCAGGGTCAGGTACGGACCCGTCGGCGTGAAGGTCGGATAGGACTTGCTCTCGTAGAACTGAGTCTTGGTCAGCTGGACGTCGCGGGCGCTGACGTCGTTGGTCAGGACAAGGCCGGCGACGTAGCGGGGCAGGTCCTGCTCCTCGACGACGGTGCCCACGGGGAGGGTCGCGCCCATGACGAGGCCGAGTTCCACCTCGTAGTCGAGGAACTTCACGTGCGCGGGACGGATGATCGTGTCATGGGGGCCGCTGACCGAGCCGGACGCCTTGCGGAAGAAGGTGGGCAGGATGTCGCCGGTGAAGCCCGAATCCTTGGCGTGGCTGCGGTAGTTGACCATCTGGGCGACCACCCGGCACGGGGTGGTGACCGGAGGCAGCGCCACCAGGTCGGCGACGGGCGTGCCGCTCTCGGCGGAGGCGGCGGCCTCGCGGACCGGGTCCCGGTCGGCGAGCAGTTCGGCGGTGGTGACGGCCTTGGTCTCGACGCGAACGGCGCGTTCGTCCCGGACGACCCACCAACCGTCGGCGGTGCGCAAAACGTTGGTGCTCATGAGCTCATCGCTTTCATCAGGCCCAGCAGGCGTGCGGGGTCGAGTTCGTTGTCGCCACGCAGGGCCGTCACGACCTCGCGCAGCTTGGCGGGGGACGGGTTGGCGCCCAGGAAGTCGCGGGTGACCGGTGGGCCCCACTGGGCCAGGCCGCTCGCCGACATCGGCGCCCAGCCGGGCTCCAGGTCGCAGGTGAACAGGTCGCCGTCGGCGAAGTGCTCCAGCATGAAGTGGTCGGGGTCGCGCCAGTAGTCGAAGAGCTGGCTGCCCTGGATGTGCCGGCCGATGCCCCAGCTGCGCTTGTAGCCGCGCTCGGCCAGGTACTCCCCACCGGCGGCGATCGCGTCGAGGTCGGTGACCTGGTAGGCGGAGTGGACGTAGCCGGTCCCGGGCCCCAGGTGCAGGGCCAGCGTGTGGTGATCGACGGCCACGCTCCCCTGGTCGCACCGGATGAACGCCATCGTCGGCCCGCGCCCGCGCTGCGCGTCCAGGAACAAGAAGTCGGACACGATCATCCCGAGGGTGTCCAGGTACCAGTCCAGGGTGCGGGCGAACACCCGTGTTTCCAGCACCACATGGCCCAGCCGCTGGATACGGGACGGCTCACGGGACGGACGCTGGGTGGCGTTCGTACGACGGTGATCGGTACCGAAGTTGAGGATCAGCGGCTCCTGCTCGGGCAGGGCGGCCAGCTGCTCGGCGCAGTGCACGACCCGGACCGGCAGGCCCGAGGGATCGAGCAGGGCGACCGACCGTCCGCCGCCCGGTACGCCGATGTCGCGGACGGTGCTGCCGGTGGCGCGGGCCAGCCGGTCCAGGTCGGCCCGCTCGGCCGCACGGAACGCCGGACCGATGAACCGGGACGCGCTCCCCCGCCGGATGACCATGCAGGGTGAGCCCGCGAAGGTGCCGCGCAGCCACAGCTCCCCCTCGGTGCGGGCGGCGATCGCGAACCCGAAGTCACGCGCGAAGACCTCGGCTCGGTCAAGGTCCGGCTTCTCGAACTCGAGCCAGGCCAGATCCGCCGCCTTGATCACGGGATTCCGGGACCGTCCGGGGTGCTCGCCGCGCAGGGCGCCCTGCTCACTGTGGAGGTCTTGGTGGGGCGTCTGGGGAGCGGCCCTGTTAACGGGGGTGTGGGACATGGTGTCCTCCAAGCAACACTGCTGTAATGAGGAAATCATCAACTTTGGCGTTACCCATCGTCAATAGGGTGGACCCAAATAATTGATAGTCTCATCAGTAATGGCAGACTCATCGCAGCGGTTGTTACACTCGCCGTATGCCGACGTCAGCCCCGCCCAAGAACCGCTTCGAGCGGCGCCGCGCCGAGACCCGTCAGGCGCTCGTCCGCGCGGCCCGGCAGATCCTCGCGGAGACCGGGGACACCAGCGCCAGCATCCAGGCCATCGCCGAGCGCGCGGACGTCGGTTTCGGCTCCTTCTACAACCACTTCGAGTCCAAGACGGAGCTGTTCGACGCCGCGGTGGCGGACGCCCTGGAGGAGTTCGGTCAGGCCATCGACGAGCGTGTCGAAGGGATCGAGGACCCGGCCGAACTCGTCGCGGCGGGCTTCCGGCTCACCGCCCGGATGGCCGACTCCCGTCCGGAACTCATGCGGATCCTGCGTGATCGCGGTCTGGCCCATATTCACGCCCAGAGCGGCCTGTCCCCACGAGCGCTCCGCGACCTGGAGATCGGCATCGCCTCGGGTCGCTTCACCTGCACCAACCCGACCACCGCCCTGTCCGCCCTCGGCGGGACCCTGCTGTCCCTCGTGGCGCTGCGGCTGGCCCGCCCCGACCTCGACGGCGACGAGGCCGCCTCGGACCTGGCCGAGATGGCCCTGCGCATGCTGGGCGTCCCGGCGGACGACGCCCACCAGGTGACCCGGCGGCCACTGCCCGACCTCGGCTGACCCGCACCGGCTGCGCCAGCCCCATGGACACCGGAAAGCCGTGGGCGTCCACCCCGTCCGCCGGTGGCCGCGCGGACCCTTGACCACGACAAGCCCCTGAGACCGGGCTCCTCCCGGACACCGCGCAGCCAGATACGGCCTGCTGCGGATCGATCCGCCGGCCGCCGACGCGGAGCACGCGCGTCGGCTGGCTCAGCGCGGGAAGCCGGTCACAGCGATGCTGCGCGCCTGCCGGCTCGCGCAGAGCCGTATCCTCGACCGGCTGCTCGAAGAGATTTCCCGGCTCACCAGCGATGCCGAGCCGATCAACGCGGCGGCACGCAAGCGCGTCCCACGCAGAGACATCACCCGGCTCGCCCTGCCCGACTTCGTCTGCCCCGGAGTCGGTATGCGCCAGACCCGGATACCGGGAAACCGTGGGCGCCGGTGCTCCCTCAAGCACCGGCGCCCACTCACCCCTGCCCGAGGTGGTCTTGATGAACTTTCTGTTCGGATATCAGGGAACGAGGATGAGGCGGATCGGGTCGCCGATCTTGTTCTCCAGCCGGTTGACCGCGTCGGCGGCCTCGGCGAGCGGGATGTGGTCGGTGATGGAGGGGGCCAGGTCGAGACGGCCTACCTCGGCCAGCCGGACCAGCTCGGTGACGGACTCGGGGCTGCCGCCGTAGTGGCCACGCACCTGCTTGCCCAGGTAGTTGAAGGTCAGACCCTCGGTGATGGTGAGGGGCCTGGGGCTGATGCCGACCAGGACGAGGACTCCGCCCAGGCCGAGTGCGGCGGCGGCCTGCTCGCGGACCGCCGGCACGCCGGCGCAGTCGAAGGCGAAGTCGAGGCCTCGTCCGGCGGTGGCCGCGCGGACCTGGTCGGCGAAGTCGGCGCCGGCCGGGTCGAGGGCGAAGTCCGCGCCGAAGGCCAGGGCGCGTTCCCGGGCGCTGGGCAGCGGGTCGACGGCGATGATCGGTGCGGCGCCGGCCAGGCGGGCGAGGCGTACGTTGTGAGCGCCGACTCCGCCCACGCCCCAGACGCCGACGGACTGGGCGGGGCGTACGCCCGCGGTGGTGACGACGGCGGCGTAGGGGGTGGAGACCGCGTCAGGGATGATCGCGGCCTGGTCGAAGGGGAGGTTGTCGGGGATGGGGATGAGGGTGTCCTCCCGGGCGACGGTGTACTGGGCCCAACCGCCGTCGTAGTCGATGCCGGCGGTGAGCATCTGGGCGCAGGGGCGGCCGCGCACGCAGCCGGCGCACTGGCCGCAGGTCTTGCCGGCCTCCAGAGTGACGCGGGTGCCGACGGTCAGGCCGCGCTTGAGGTCGGGGCCGAGAGTGTGGACGACACCCGCGACCTCGTGGCCGACGGTGACCGTGTCGGAGGTGGCGAACAGCGGGACGAGGGAGCCGTCGAGCAGGTGGACGTCCGAGAGGCAGACGCCTGCGGCCTTGACCTCGATGAGGACCTCGCCCGGGCCGGGCACGGGGACGGGGACCTCCTCCACGGCGAACTTCTTGCTGTCCAGGTGGAAACGTCCGGCGAGCATGGTGTCCATGGTGCTCTGCTTTCTGTGAGCGGCACTCCCGGCGGTTCGGGCCGATGGGTGCCGTGTGGTGCCTCGTGGGTGAGTGGTGGCCGGGAGGGGTGCGGGGTGTCAGGACCGCCGCACCCTCCCGGCGTCAGAGGGTCAGGCGAAGACGTCCTGCTGGTAGCGCTCGTCCGCTTCCAGTTGGGCGAGCCACTGCTGGGCGGCCTCGTCGTCGCTGCCCGTGTGCTTGCGGTAGATGGCGGCGAGCGCCTCGCGCACGGCGGGTGCCATGCGGCGCCCGTCGCCGCAGACGTAGATGTACGCACCGTCCTGGATGGCCTGCCACACGGTGTCGGCGGCACCTACGATGGCGTCCTGGACGAACCGGGCCGGGTGTCCGGTCACCGCGGAGAAGGCCGTATGCACCTGGGCGATCCCGGCCTGCTCCCAGTCCTGCATCTCCTGCCGGTAGAAGTAGTCGTGCTCCGGGTGACGGCAGCCGACGAAAACCTGGGACAGTCCCACCTGGGTGCCGTTCGCGTGCTGGTGGGCGCGCTCCTCCAGGAAGCCGCGCAGCGGCGCGATGCCGGTGCCGGGGCCGATGAGGAGCAGCGGCGTGGCGGGGTCGGCCGGCGGGGCGAACGTCGGGGAGGGCACGCGCACGTAGCCGTAGAAGACGTCACCGGGATTGAGGCCTGCGATGTAGGAGGAGCAGGTGCCGCGGTACCGGCCGTCGCCGGACAGGGCCGGCCCTTCCAGCAGACCGACGGTCAGCCGCACGTGCCGGGGGTTGGCCAGCGGGGCGGAGGAGATGGAGTAGAACCGCGGGCGGATCGGGCCCGTCATCTCCAGGAAGACCCCGAGCGGCAGTTCGACCGCCGGGAAGCGCTCCAGCAGGTTGAGCACGGAGACTCGCTTGCCCAGGACCTCGGTCTGGTAGCGCTCCTCGGCCTCGGCGGTGTCGGCCGTGTAGGCGTCCAGCTGCGGCCGGGTCCACGGGCACTCGGTGTGCCCGGCCAGCGTCTGTATCTGCGAGCGGGTGGCCACGTCCTGCAGCTCCACGAACTCGGTGAACAGCAGGCCCGCTGTGACGGGAGTGCCCACCGGGAGGTGCGTACGGCCGCCCGCGGGCTGGTCCAGACGCAGGACCTGGTCGCGGTCGATGCCGAGCCGCGCGACGGCGCGGTTGACCAGCGCGGGCTCGTTCTTGGCGAAGACGGCCAGGTGGTTGCCGGTGTCATAGGTGACACCGTCGGGGAGTTCGATGGTGATGGACTTCGCGGCCGGGCGCGGCGGCTCGATGCTGAAGTCCCACAGCCCGGTCGCGTCGCTGACCAGCTCCTCGTTGCCGACCACGGTGAGGGGGTAGGCCTGCTCGGAGACGATCGCGGGACGCACCTCCGCCTCGGTCAGCAGCTGCACCTCGAAGCGCGGCCCGGTGGTTTCGGAGGTGTCGGCGGCGTACTCCTCGGCCAGGGTGGCCCACAGGGTGTCCATCCAGCGGGTGGCCATGCCGTCGAAGTCACCGGCGGCGTCCGCGATGCCGCGCTCGATGACGCGGGTGGCGCCGGCGGCCAGCAGGCCCGCCTCGATGCGCTTGGGGAAGCCCTGGTAGGTGGCCACCCACTGGGTGTTGCCGGCACCCAGCAGCGCGAACCGCACGTCGGACAGCGAGCCCTCCGGGAGTCCGGTGGCGAGCAGGTCGTCGAAACGCTGCGCGTTGTCCGGGGCCTTGCCGTTGTAGCTGGAGGCCACGACGACGAGCAGGCCCTCGGTGGGCAGGTTGTCACCCAGCTCGTCCAGGCCGACCAGGGTGGTGCCGAATCCGGAGCGCTCACCGCGGTCGGCGATGGTGCGCGCCAGGTCCTCGCACGAGCCCAGGCTGGAGCCGTAGGCGACGGTCAGGTTCACCCCGACACCGCTGACCGCGGCCTGCGCCCGCGTGTCGTCGGTCTGCAGGTCCACTGCGCCGAACACGGTCCGCTCGTGCTCCTGACGGGCCCGCACGGTCAGTTCGAAGCCGCCGGGCTTGCGCGTCAGCGCCTCCTTGACGTCCATCTTGTAGTCGTCGGGGTCGGCGAACTTGAACTTCTGCAGCACCAGCGCGAGGGCCAGACGGGCCTCGGTGAGCGCGAACTGTCGGCCGATGCAGGCACGCACGCCGTTGCCGAACGGCTTGTAGGCGTGCGGGTGGTGGTTGACCCGGTTCTCCGGCAGCCACCGGTTGATGTCGAACTCCTCCGGCCGCTCCCACGCCTTGGGGTGGGTGTGCAGCGGACCTTCAAGGATGTTGACCCGCGCTCCCTTCTTCAGCCCGTAGCAGCCGCCGATGACGGTGTCCTCCAGCGGGGACTTGCCGATCATCGGGATGGGAGCCCACAGGCGCAGGGTCTCCTCCAGGATCCGCGGGATCACGTCCATCTGCATGATCGTGTCGTAGTCCGGGACCGTGTCGCCCGGCAGCAGCCGGTCCACCTCGGCGTAGGCCTGGGCCAGGATGTGCGGGTTGCGCATCAGCGAGTACGTGGCGAACGACAGCAGACCGCTGGTGGTCTCGTGACCGGCGATCAGGAACGTCAGCACCTGATCACGGACGTTGTCGTCCTCCAGCCCCTTGCCGGTCTCCGGGTCGGTGGCCTCCAGCATCAGGCCCAGTAGGTCATCCTCACCGGTGCCCTTCCCATCACGACGCTCCTTGATCACGTTCTCGACCAGGTCCCGCATCAGCCGGATGTTCTCGCGATACTTCCTGTCGTCGGCCTTGCGCATCTTGGTCATCATCGGCAGCTCCTGCGAGCGCCGCAGCGACTCGACCAGCGCCTGCAGCAGCGCGTTGAGGAAGGGGTGCAGATCCTCCTTGGCGAAGGAGTCGAACCGGTATCCGAACCCCGTCAGGGCGATGGTGTCCAGGGTCAGCCGGGTGTAGTCGTCGGTGATGTTGACCGGCCGGCCCTCCTTGCGCTCCCACTTGCCCACCAGGTTCTGGGCGATCTCCAGCATCTGCCCGAAGTAGCTCTTCATCGCCCGCTGGCTGAAGGCCGGTAGGAGGACTCGGTGCGCCATGCCCCATTCCTCTTCGTGCTGGTGGGCCGTGAACAGGGCGGCTCCCGCGTAGTCCCGGACATGGGCCAGCGGCGTCTTGTCGATCTGCTTGAAGAACCGCGTCTCGTCACAGACCTCGGCCACCAGGTCCGGGTCCCAGACGAAGACCTGCTCGATGCCGGCGATCTCCATGCCGTAGAGCCCCTCGGGGAACTGCTTGGACAGCCTGCCGAAGTACTCCACCGGGTTGGTGCTGGGGATCTGCGGCGTGTGGCCGAAGAGCGGGACCCCCCGGGGAGACCGGATGGGCCGCAGGTCGGTCTCGGGCTGTGTGGTCATGGCTGGCTCCTTCAAGGGGAAAGGCGGGCAAGGGTGCCATTCGGTGTGGCGGGGCGCCGGCACGGCAGCACCCGGTTTCCATACGCCGTATGCCTTCAGTGGTACCATACGACGTATGGAAACTCAATCGGCAGACCTGGGATCGAGAAGCAGGAATGTTCGACTCATCAGGGACGGCGTCGCTCGCACAGCGGGGTCGCATCAAGATCAGGCGCTTCCGAACGCGCTCCCGGCTGGAGGAGGCGAGGGGCGCGGCAGGTCGTCGTCAGCCGGCGGCTTGACCGGACTTCTCCTGACGGGTGCGGCCGGGGACACCTACGATCCGCGACGGCGGCCGCGGCGATCCGCGACGGTGGCCGCGCCGACGTGCGGTTGAGCAGCCAATCCCCGGCCTGCCAGTACGCATCGGGAGGCTGGGTCTGCACCCACGCGCGTTGGCGGCTGACGGCAGCGCCAGAGAGGCAGGCGCGTGTGCCGCGCCGCGGCGGTGCCTCTGATCTTTACGCCGCGCTCGATTAATCTCTACGCCGCGCTCGATCGGTCCGGCATCAGTCCGTAAGAGCGGGCAAGCCGGGTTCGCCAGGGACTCCTCGGCAGGCCATACCTGCGATCTGCCGCCGCAGGCGAGTACACGGGGGGTGGGATCGGTCGACACGCCTCGCCTGTTCTGCCGCCTGCACGCGTCAGGCGGCAGTGCGCCGAAGCCGCTGCTCAAGCGTCTTGCCGCACCCCTCGAGCGCAGCTTCCAGCCGAGCGTTTTCCTCTAAGGCGCGGCTTGGCGCCCTCGTCGACCACCAAGGCCGCCAGTCCGGGACTGTCCGCGAAGCCGGAGGAACGAGGGGCTGAAAACGGTGCCACTGCCCTCCACGTTGGCGAAGGCTGGTACCGTACAACGTATGGCGACTGAACGGAAGCCCCCTCGGGGCACGAGAAAGAGGGACGTGCCGCTCACCAAGGACGGCATCCACGCCATGGCGTTGCAGCTCATCGACGCCGACGGGGTCGAGTCGCTCACCATGCGCAAACTCGCGACCGCGCTCGATGCGAACCCGATGTCGCTGTACCACCACGTGCCCAACAAGGACGCCGTGCTGCGCGGCGTGGCCCACCGGGTCGGTTCGCAGTTCAGCGCGGAGGAGCGGGGAGACATCCCCTGGCAGGACCGACTGCGCGAACTGGCCCGGGACTTCCGCGAACTGTCGCACCGTCACCCGAAACTGATGGGGTATTCCTTCACGCGCCCCGACTACGTGCAGCCGGAGGACCCCTTCTGGCAGGCACTGATCGACATCCTGGCCGCCGCGAAACTGCGCGAAGAGGAGATTCCGCGCGTCGCCGCGACCCTGGTCGGTGTGTTCACGGGTCTGCTGCTCAGCGAACTGAACGGGGCACTGCAGCGGTGGGTCACGCTGCCACCAGCACTGTCGGACCCCGACGGGGCAGACGCGCCCCCGCCCTCCAAGGACGTGATCGACAGCATGTTCAACTCCGCGCTGGACGCCGCGGTCGCCGGAGTGGAGAACCATGCCGCACGAGCCCGCGAGAGTCTGTGACGGAAGCGGAACGGCTCCGGTGGGGCGGTGGGCGGTCCGGCGGCGTCCCCGCCGGGCCGACATGGCGCACTGGGCTCTTGGTCGTCACTGCTCTTGCGGGTCGAAACCGGCCGCCATGTCCGAGACGGGATTCCCCGGGGGCTCTTCTTCGCAGCGTGCCGCCGGTGGTCGGAGTTGACGGGGGATGCATCCGGAGGCGCGCCCGGAGTTCTGCGGGGGCCGGCCGTCGCACCCACCGTCGTGATCGGCCGTGAGCCGACTTTCCAGGCCGCTGATGATCGTGTCCAGCACCAGGCGGAACATCCGGTCCTCGCCAAAGCTCTCGCTCGTCGGCCCGTCCTCGCCGGAGGCGGGTGTGGTGGGCTGGAGGTTCGACCACCGGTGGAGCGCGCCGTTGAGTTCGGCGATCATCACGCCGATGACGACGGCGCACACGAGCGCGGCGAGCTGCGGGATCTCCGACTGCGGAACCTCTGCGGCATCAAGTACAGCGGCTAGCGCGACCCAGAAGGGATCTTCGGGCTGGATGAAGTCCGGCTGGCTGAACGAGTAGGCCATGAGGTTCGGATGGCGGTGTGCCAGCGTCCGGAAATCCGTGGCAAGCAGGCGCATGCGCTCCTGCCAGGGAGCGTCTTCCAATGTCACGGTGCGGAACCGGGCGCCGACCATTCTCGCCACGCCACGCAGCAATGCTTCCTTGTTCGGCACATGGTGGTACAGCGACATCGGGTTCGCGTCCAGCGCGGCGGCGAGTTTGCGCATCGTGAGCGCCTCGACCCCGTCCGCGTCGATGAGCCGCAGGGCGGAGGTGCAGATCCCCGCCTCGGTCAAAGGCACAACCCTCTTTCGAGTGCCCCTTGGGGTACGCTTCGCACTTTCCATACAATGTATGGTACCAAGCCGCACGGCGTATGGAAATTCTTGCCCGAGTGAGGCCGTGCGTTCCGGCGGCCGGGCGAGGGGGCTCGCCGCCCGTGGTGGCGTATGGGGCGGCCGGACCCTTCATGGTCGGGTCATGGGAAGGCGGTGATGTCGACCCAGTGGACGGCGTGGCCTGCCTCCTGGCATTCCCCGTGTGCGTCCGCGAGACAATCGATGATCAGCAGCCCGCGACCGTGTTCGTCGGCGGCGAGGCCGACCGTCCGGTCGGCCTCGGTAGCGGCAGGGCCCCCGTCGGCCACCTCCACGTGCACATGGCCGTCGGCCGGGTCGCAGTCCAGTCCGAAGCTCAGCGGTGGCTGGGCATGCTGTACGGAGTTGGTGACCAGTTCCGAGACGGTCAGCAGCACCGAGCCCGCCATCTCCTCGCTGACCCCCCACCGCGTCAGCAACTCCAGGGCGATGGTGCGGGCTTGGCCGGCGGCTTCCGGACGGTGCGCCAGGGTCCACGGCCGGGTCAACGTCCCTATCGCATACGTCACAGCGATCGCCTCCTCCATCGCCCCGTGGGCCTTCCGGCTGCGAGGTCTTATTTGTCCGGTTTCACCCAGATTCGTCTGCGACACCCGTGTACGTCTTCGCGGCCAGCGCCCAACCTCTCTACCGGTCAGCGGGAACGTCGCGTGTGCAGGAGGCAGTGGTAAGCCCACCGCCGTCAGCGATACGGCGCCCCCCGCTGCCGGCCCGGTCCGGAGGCGCGATGCCACCGCCATCGAGGTGCCGGGCAAGCGCGGCAGCCCCGGCCGAAACCGTGCGCGCTGCTCGGGCTGGGCGGAGACGGGCGTGGGCACCCCTCCGCCGGGGCTGCCGGCGGAGGCCCCGTCGGCCGCGCCATGGTGTGAGGGCGGATGAAGGCTCGCGCGCGGGCCCGGAGCTGCCAGGACTCTGGACCCTGCCGTAAGAAGGCCGCCGCAGGCTTCGAGCGGCTCGGTACCTGTCACCGCAAGGGTGAGTCGGCGGTGGGCATCAGCACGGACTCGGCGACGCCGACGATCTGGCTGATGTCGAATCCCTCCATGTCCGCACGGAATTCGGGGCTGGACAGGTACGCCTCCAGCCGCTCCTGAACGTCGTCGGCGTCCCGGTAGGAAACGAGGGCGTACAGCTGGGGCGCCTCACTCCCGGGAGGCGCTGCGGGCACCGTCCACACGCCGTGTGTGGCGATCCTGTGCTTGGCCATACCGGGAATGTGCTTGGACCAGATGTTCTCGTAGGCGACGAGCGCCTCAGGGCTGCGCAATGTGTAGACACGAAGCTGGTACTGGGACATGAACTCTCTTTCCTTCTCTCTTCTGTGGCCGGGGCAAAGATCCCCATCCGCACGGCGGTTGAGAGGCTTCTCTCAGCCTTGTGCAAACAGGTTCGCCAGTTCGAGGTCCCAGTCGATGTGTCCGGACTCGGTACCCCGTGGCACTAGCGCCTCCGCGTTCTCCAGGAAGGCCTTGACGTCCTGCACGGGAACCTCGAGCAAGGCGGTGCCCGCGGGAGACCCGAGGACGATGTACATCACTTGGTCACCACGGCCGACGGCCGACCAGACCCGGACGTCCCCACAACCTGCGGAACCCGTCAGGCCATCGGCCAGCACATCACGCCCCAGGACCCATTCGGCCGGCTCGTCCGTGTCGGTGAAGAAGGTGGCACGGACGACATAGGGATCAGTGGGCTCGTATCGCAGGCTCATGCGCATGGACAGCGAGTAGGTGCGCGAGATGACAAGCTGCACGGCCACCCCCTGCATAACGGTCCTCAAAGACTCCATCGACTTCACTCCTGCCTGGACAGCGGTCAGCGACAGCTGATCTCATCCCGACCGTCGTGGTGCCAGCCATGGATCTCGTCCCAGGAGTAGCCCAGTTCAAGCAGGTAGCCGACACCGTGGTCCCAGCGGTAGTCGCCGGCGTTGACGCTGACGTTGACGGCCGGGCGCTGGACGTGCGCGGATGCGGAAGTCGCAGCCGAAGCGGTGCCGTCTGCGCCGAGAACAGCGACACCCGTGACCGCCACGGAGAAAGTGGTGACGGCAACGCGCCTCGTGAGCTTCTTCATGGTCTTTCCTTCCCGATTGGTGCGATCTGCGCTATCGGCTGGATGCAGGCGCAGTGCGGCGCCTGGCGTGGTCCGCCGAGCAGACTCTTCCATACGGCGTACGGAAGCACTCTCTCAGGATTACCATACGCCGTATGGAACTGTCGAGGTGGCGAAAACGGCCCACACAGCCTGCGGCGGCATGAACAGCACATTGGCGCAACCTTCGGACTCGACCACAGCCTGAGCCGAGCCGCCACCCTGGGCCGAGCGGTCGCCCCGGGGGGCTTGACGATAAAGCGGTCGTATCTGACTATTTCATCAGAAGTGGACAAAGTCGTCCAAGGTCGGCAGCTCGGTGACGGGCAGACCGGCGATCTCGCTCCGGTGGACCGCTCAACTGTCGGCGAGGTCGGGCGCCGCATCGCACGCCCGGCGCGGCCGGTCCCGCTGGGGCGATCCTCAGCCCCGGCCATCACCCTTCCAGCCCGGCTACAGATCGGGCCAACGCCGCCCACGCCGACGCTGCCTCACACTTCCGCACCGATGGGAACCGGATGACGAACACCAGCTACACGCCACTCGCCGAGCCCGCGAGCCCCCGAGAGATACCCGACGCGGCAATAGCGATGCTCGATGCGGAGGGGATCGTCGTGGGGTGGACGCACGCCGCCGAGCGGCTTGTCGGGTACTCGGCCGGGGAAGTGGTGGGCCGGTCCGCCGCACACGTACTGCCGCCCGCCGAGGACGCCCCGAGTGCTTCGGCGTTCGCCGAGCAGTGCCGTGCCCAGGAGGGCTGGTCCGGCACCGTGACGGTCCGCCACCGCGACGGCCACGCCATCAAAATGACGCTGCGGATCTCGCTGCTGTGGGGGCAGGACGCCGGCACCTGGTGGCTGGTGTCCGTGACCGACATAGGCACCCTGTCATCGGGGGCGTCCAACGGAGCTGTGCGGGAGTCGCTCCTGGCCCACGCACCGATCGGCATCGCCCTCTATGACCTGCAGCTGCGCTGTACCTGGGTCAATGACGTCATGGAGCGCCACGACGGCACTCCTCGGGAGCGACGCTTCGGACGCCGCCTGCGGGACTCACTGCCCGCCGTCGAGGCCGAAGCGCTCGAGGTGGTGATGCGGCAAGTGCTGGAGAGTGGCTCCACCATGGTCCACGAGTACCGGGCGTGGTCGTCGACGGACCGGCGCCGGGAGCACGCGTTCTCGGCCTCGTTCTTCTGCCTCCAGGACGCGGACGGCACGGCACTGGCGGTGTGCTCCATGAGCGTGGACGTCACCGGCAACCGGCGGGCGCGTGAGCGCCTTGCCATCCTCTGCGAAGCCGGCACGCGCATCGGCAGCACCCTCGAGGTCATGCGGACCGGGCAGGAACTGGCCGACCTTGCCGTGCCGCTGCTGGCCGACCACGTAGTCGTCGATCTGATGGAGTCGGTTCCGTTCGGCGTGGATCCCTCGGCGGGGACCGGCGCGGCGAACGGCCGCCCACCTGTGCTGCGCCGTGCCGGTGTGGCCTCCATCGACCCGGGTGTCCTCAAGCTGCCGTGGGTGCGCCAAGAGGTGGTCCGCCCCGTCGCGACCTCGCTGTTCGCCACCGCCCTGCGCACGGGCAGGTCTTACCTGGAATCGGTGCTGGACACCTGTTCAGGCCCCTGGGTCAGTCACGATCCTGTACCGACGCAGAAGCTCCGTGAGAGCGGCGTCCACTCTTTGATGGTCGTACCCATCCGTGCGCGGCGCTGTGTGCTGGGACTGGCGGTGTTCGGCCGCTCCGAGGAGCCGACGCCGTTCCAGGAGGACGACCTCCTCCTCGCCGAGGAACTCGTCACCCGGGCCGCGCTCAGCCTGGACAACGCTCTCCAGTACGCCCGCCAACGCACCGCGGCCCTGACGCTCCAACGCGATCTGCTCCCCCACCATGTGGGAGGTGGCGCCGCCCTCGATGTGGCCTCGCGCTATGTGCCGGCTGACATGGACCACGGCGTGGGGGGCGACTGGTTCGACGTGATCAAGCTGTCCGGCGCCCGGGTGGCCCTCGTCGTCGGAGATGTGGTCGGACACGGCATCAACGCCGCGGCGACGATGGGCCGATTGCGCACCGCAGTCCGCACGCTCGCGGACCTGGAACTGCCTCCCCACGAACTGCTGGCGCACCTCGATGACACGGTCAGGCGGCTGAGCGAGGAAGATGCCGACGCTGCGGACCCGTACCCCGCGGCGGTGGGCGCCACCTGTCTGTATGCCGTCTACGACCCGGTCACCCGGCGGTGCACGATGGCGCGGGCCGGGCATCCCCCGCCCGCGATCATCGACCCGCAGGGCCGTATCACTTTCCCCGACATGCCCGCCGGGGCCCCGCTCGGCCTCGGCCTCGGTCTGCTCCCCTTCGAGTCCGTGGAACTGGAACTGCCCGTGGGAACACTGCTCGCGCTCTACACCGACGGCCTGGTCGAGTCCCGCGCCGACGACATCGACGTGGGCCTGGATCGCCTGGGCGCCGCCCTGGCAGTGCCCGGTTCCTCCCTGGAAGACCTGTGCTCTCAGGTGCTCGAGACCTTGCCGACTCAGTCTCCGGCCGACGATGTCACCTTGCTCCTTGCGCGGACTCGCGGACTCGAACCGGCTCAAGTGGCCTCCTGGGAACTGCCGAACGATCCGGCCACTGTCTGCATCGCCCGGCAGGCTGCCGCCCATCAGCTCAGCGAATGGGGGCTTGGGTATCTGGTGGCCACCGTGGAGCTGATCGTCAGTGAACTCGTCACCAACGCCATCCGCTACGGCGGCGGGCCGATCCGCCTACGCCTCATCCAGCACCAGGTCTTGACGTGCGAAGTCTCCGACAGCAACACCAGCCACCCACGCCCCCGTCAGCCCCACATCATCGACGAGCAGGGCCGCGGTCTTTTCCTCGTCGCTCAGTTGTCCCGCAGGTGGGGCTCCCGCTCCGCAACGGACGGCAAGGTCGTCTGGGCCGAACAAGACCTGCCCTCCAAAGCCCTTGCGGCGTGACGCGCGACCGACCGGGCGGCCGACGGCCGCTGCAGCATGCCGATCTCTCGAGCCGCGGGCTCACGCCAAGCAAGCCACAGAAGGAAGCCACGGATGGACATAGAGAACGTCAAGAACGCCTGCTCGGCAGCCGCCTCCCAAGGACCGACGGGCGTCTCCGGTTCCGGTCCCAGCGGCAGGTCGCACGCCTTCGACGGTCCGGCAGCCGCCGTGCTCGACAGTCGAGGCGCGGTGGTGCGGTGGACCGGGGCAGCAGAGGAGCTGACCGGGTTCCGCGCCGAGGAGGTCTGTGGCCGCCCCGTGCGGGAACTGGTGGCCGGCCTCCCGGACGGCGACCTGCGCGACGCGGAGATGCCGGCGTCCGGCCGGGTACGGCTGTGGCACCAGTGCGGCGACACCATCGATGTCACCTTCCGGACCAGCAAGGTAGGGGGCTCCGGCTCGGCGGAGGTCCTCGTCCTCGCGGCCCCTACACACCACGTCGCCGACCACGAGCAGGGCGCAGCGCTCCTGCGTGCACTGTCCGCACAGAACCGGATCACGATCGCCGTGCACGACACGGATCTCACCACTGTGCAGACGAACGCCACGCCGGGCACTCTCGACGGCCGTCCGGTACAGCCCGGCGCTCGGCTGAGCGACGTGCTGTACGCCGAGGACGCCGAGGACCTCGAGGCCGTACTGCGCCAGGTACTCGAGACGGGTGCCCCAGTGGTCCGCAGGAACCAGCAAGTGAGCTGGCGGCACGATCCGGCGCGGCAGCACGCGCTGTCGCTGTCCGCCTTCCGTCTGGAGGACGCGCGAGGACGCCCCACGGGGGTCGCGGCCCTGTATTTCGACAACGCCGACCAGATGCGCGCACGCCGTCATCTGGATCTCGCCCGCGAAGTGGCCGAGCGGGTAGGAGGATCCCTGGATGTCGTGCGCACTGCGCAGGACCTTGCGGACGTTCTCGCACCTGCCTTCGGGGATCTCGCCGGAGTCGACCTCGCGCACTCCGTTTTCGACGGGGACGAACCCTCGAAGCAGCTGAACGCTGGAAACATGGGCAACGCGGCCCTTGCGCCGGCCAACGCGGTGTGGCCGGCCGGCATCAAGCGCGGCGAGTCCATCCCGCCCCTTCCCGACCACCCCCTGCTGCGCAGCTTCCGACACGGCGAGCCAGTCGTCTTCGGCCTTGACGAATTCATCGCCATGGTCAAAGGCCCGCAGCTGGTCGAGTATCTCGTCCCGAAGGACACCCATTCGGTGATGGTGGCACCGTTGCATGCCCGCGGGCTCACGCTCGGCACCATAACCGTCTGGCGCTGCGGCCGATCCGACCCCTTCACCGAGGACGAGGCGGATCTCATGAAGCAGATCGCCTCACGGGGTGCGCTCGCCATCGACAACGCCCGCCGTTACACCCGCGAGCACCGGGCGGCCGTAGCACTGCAGCAGAGCCTCCTGCCCCCGGCCACGACCGACACTCCGGCAGCAGAGACCGCCGGCGCCTACCTGCCCGCAGGTGGAGGAGCGGACATCAGCGGCGACTGGTACGACGCCATTGCTCTGCCCTCTCTCCGGGTGGCCCTTGTCGCCGGAGACGTGGTCGGCCACGGCATGCCCGCAAGCGCCACCATGGGCCGCCTGCGCGCCGCCATCCAGACGCTCGCGGACCTGGAACTCGAACCGGACGAGCTGCTCACCCGGATCGCGGACCTGGTCCAGCGCCTCGCGGCCGAAGCCTCACTCGGCGACGGCGACACCGTCGGCGGCACGTGCCTGTACGCGGTCTACGACCCGGTCACCAGGCGCTGCACCATGGCCAGTGCCGGGCACCCGCCGCCCGTCCTGGTCCGGCCCGACGGAGCCGCGGAAGCAGTCGGGATGTCCCCGGGGCCACCACTCACCCTCAGCGGCATGCCGTACGAGACCACCGTGATCGACATCGAACCGGGCAGCGTCCTCGCTCTCTACACCGACGGCCTGGTCGAACGGGGCGACCGCGACATCGGCCAAGGCCTGCGGCGCCTGACGGAAGCCCTCGCCGCGTCGTGCCGTCCGGATCGTGCCCTGGACGAAACCGGCCGGGCTCTTCTCGCCGACCTGGCAGACGAGGCGCCGCGCGACGACGCGGCCCTGCTGCTGGCCCGCACCCGCGCCGTCCCTGCGGAGGACACCGCTCACTGGGAGATCCCGGCCGATCCGGCCGCCGTCTCCAAGGCTCGAGAGTGGATGACCCGCCAACTCACCACGTGGGGCCTGGCCGACCTCCTCTTCACCACCGAACTCATCGTCAGCGAACTGGTGACCAACGCCATCCGCTACGGTCGTCCGCCGATGGACCTCCGTCTGATTCGCCACCACCTCCTGGTGTGCGAGGTCACCGACTCCAGCAGCACCCAACCCCGCCTGCGGCGTGCCCGCACAACCGACGAGGGAGGACGCGGCCTGTTCCTCGTCGCTCAAATCGGCGGACGATGGGGCTGCCGCCATGGCCAGAACGGCAAGACGATCTGGTCCGAGCAAGCCATCCGGGATTCCCCCTGAAGCCACGGCTCACCGAGGTCACGGCAGAGTCACCCACAGCTCCGATGTCTCTCGACCCGGTGTGCCAGACAGCAGCTACCCGGGGCCGGAGTCCGCTAGCAGCCCCCACGGCAGTAAGGGCCGTGGATGCCGGGGGCACGAGGAAACGCGGCGCCGGGGTATGGGAGCGCATCGCGGTTACGCCCTTACCAGTTGCCACTGCTGGGTGGTGGCATCGGTCACGGGTCGCTGCACCACCGCGGCACCGTTGCCGGTGCCGGCGAGGTCGGCTGCCTTGCCGCTGGTGCGGTCGATGAGCCGGTGGTAGCCGTCGCCGGTGGGCCGGAGCGTCCACTGCTGACCGGCGCTGCCGTTGTGCGCCCGCTGGATGAGTGCGGTGCCGTCCGTCGCCGCCGAGCGCGAGGCATCGAGAACCTTGCCGCTGTGGAGGCTGGTCAGCTTGGTGTGGCCGCCGGTCGTGGCGGCGATCCAGCGCTGGTTGGCGCCACCGTGCGGGGTCCAGGCGATCACCGCGGCGCCGTCCCTGGTCGACGCGCTACTGACGTCCATCGCGTGCCTCGTGGCCCGGTTGAGCAGTCGGTAGGTGCCGCTCACGTCCGGTGCCGCGACCCGGTTGAGGCCGCGCAGCACATTGCCCTCGGTGGTGAGGTAGTTGGTGGTGTAGTCGAAGCGCGGCGCACCCGCCCACAGCAGGTAGAAGTACTTCATGTTCTCCGAGTACCAGTAGCCCGGCGTGAGGTCGCCCTTGGTGGTGGGCGTGGTCGTCATGTCCGACACCACCGTGTAGCCGTTCGCGACCTTGCAGTGCGTCTTCTGCGCGTTCCAGAGCCACTTGGCGCGGTCGCGGTAGACCTCCTTGCCGGTCAGCAGCCACAGGAACAGCGCCGAGTCGGCGTATTCGGGGCGCAGTTGGTACTCGGTGCTGGTGGCCGTGAGGGTCGTGCAGTCGATGCCCTCCGGCGGCAGCCTGAACTGCGTCACCGCGGCCGCCCACGAGGAGTGGTACGACTCCCCCTGGCTCGGATTGCCGCCCTGGGCGAGCAATCCGGCATAGAAGGAGGTCAGTTCGGACTGCCGGCGTCCGACCACTGCACCCGTGTTCATGTTGACGGACATGAACCAGAGCCGTCCGTCGTACGTCTCGCGGAGCCGCCGCAGCACCGCCGAGGTGAGTGTGTCGTACCAGCCACGGATCTCCGTGTCCCCGAAGAACTGATAGGCGTCCCAAAGGTATTCGAAGAACGAGTCCACGGGTGGGTCGACCCGGGCGGTGGTGTCGGTCCAGGCTCCGGTGTTCACGTCGAGCGTCGTACCGACCAGATCAAGTGCCGACCGCCGGTCGTACGCCGCCTTCAGTGCCCGCTTGGCCGCGGTGAAGTACTTCTGGTTGCCGGTGAGTTGGGACAGCCAACCCAGCTCGGTGATGTTGCTGCCGACCTCGGCGAGCGGCACCTGGTTGCCGCTGACCGCGCCGGTGCGCAGGTTGACGTACCGGTAGGGGGCGCCCGTCGAGGACGATGTGAAGGCGGGCAGCAGCCGGTCGGCGAGCTCGCGGGCCTTGGCGAGCAGCACGGCGTTCCCGGTGGCGTGGTAGCCGGAGAGCAGTCCGCCCACCATCCTGATGATCGCCTCGAAGACATGGACGCTCGCGTCGCGGTCGAAGTCGAGGTGGGTGCCGATCCAGGAGATCGCCGCGTCCAGCTCGCCGTCCAGCTCCATCAGGTACAGGGTGTCGAGCGACTCGACGAGGGTCAGGCCCAGCGGAACCCCGTCGATGAAGAAGTCCGAACCGGTGCCGCGGACCGGCCGCAGCTCGTCCCGGCCCCAGCTCAACCGCCGGTAGGCGGTCCAGGCCGTGAGGAACTCCTGCCGTACGTCGTCCGCGAGTACGCGGTCGGCCGGGCCCGGCGCCGCGAAGGCGGGCGCTGCGCCCGGACCGCCGAGCGCAGCGGCGCCGACCGCGCCGCCCAGCGCGCCGCGGAGGAGGGCGCGCCGGGAGAACTGTGCGGCCGGTGAGCTGGAAGGCGCGTAGAGCGGGGCCTTGAACTGGCCCCCGGACACGGCTTCGAGCGGGAGGGTCGGCGGTCTCCGCCGGAAACGGGCGGTCGGGGGTGTCGCCATGTGGGGGGCCTCCATCCGGGGCGGCTGGGTGCGGATGCGTGCAGACGAGCGGATGCGGGTGGTGCCTGACGCGTGACGACGCTGTCTTCTTATCCTTTTGCGGCCCATGATGCGGCGGTCGGGGGAACTCATGGCCTGTGGCGCGCCGAGGGGCGGGCGGGTCCACTGAGGTGCGTGCCGGAGTGCGAGGTTGGGCGGCACGCCGGTAGCTGAGCGTGCGTCACCGTCATATCCACCTCCATCAGATGGCTGCCCGGCGGCGTCATCGCAGCGCGCGCCCGAGTGCGAAGCCCGAGATGGTGCCCCATCGCGCTGGAGCTACGGGGTCGGCCGGCCAGGAGCGACGTCCGCGCCTCAGAGGCATGCGCACACCCTTGCGCCGGTGGCACAGGACCGGACGCCCGGCGTGAGAGCACGCGCTCATGACCGACGTGCCTCGCACGACGGATGCGCACATCGAGGGCGCGAATGCGCCCCTCTCACGCGGTTCCGACCGCCATCCGTGACTGTTTGGCTTGACATGCAACGCGCACTGCCCAACTGCCCGGACCGCCACGAAGTCGCTGTCAGGGCGTCCACAGCCCCGGAAGCCGCCCTCGACACCCACCGCCTCCGTGAACCCAGGCCTCACAACCTTTGGCGCGGCGCAGCGGTGATCTCCGGCTTCCCCCCCTGCTCCACCTGCCCCGCGACTCCGAATGGGCTCTGGAGCCCGTGAAACCGTCGTTGCCTCGTCTCCCTCGGCATCGGACGGGTCGGACGTCGTCCACGGCCAGGTAGTGCGCCCCTTGTTCGAGGCGAACGTCGTCGACGCCCGCCTTGTTCGCTGATGTTCGTGCGCATCCACCCACGCCCGCTCACGTATCGGGAGGACATGTGACTGTCCCGGAAAGCTCCCCGGAAAGCTCCCCAGAAAGCGCCGCCGGGCCCGCCGCCGACGGACAACGGTTCACCAGTCTCAGCACCAACGCGGCGCGTCAGCTCGCCACCACCACCAAGTCCGAACCGCAGATGCAGGCCATCACCTCGCGATGGCTGCTCAAGATGCTGCCCTGGGTGGACGTCAAGGGCGGCACCTACCGGGTGAACCGGCGACTACAGCTCCGCGTGGGCCGAGGCCGGGTGCAGTTCGAGCAGAACGGTGCGGACGACATCAAGGTCATCCCCGAGACTCTGACCGAACTGCCCGCCCTGCGCGGCTACGCCGACACCGCGGCCCTGAAGCAGATCTCGTCGCGGTTCA
This sequence comes from Streptomyces sp. NPDC058246, assembly GCF_042881985.1. Taxonomy (NCBI): domain Bacteria; kingdom Bacillati; phylum Actinomycetota; class Actinomycetes; order Kitasatosporales; family Streptomycetaceae; genus Streptomyces; species Streptomyces sp. NPDC058246. Next base: position 172,636 of record NZ_JBHVWZ010000017.1, read on the forward strand.
GGGTGCGGGAGGTGCGTGCGGGCCAGGTCCTCTTCGACGCCGGACAGCCCGTCACGGAGGCGTATCTCGTCGTCCATGGCCGGTTCACCCGCTACACCACCGGCAAGTACGGCGAGGAGGAGGTCATCGGGGTCGTCACGGACGGCGACGGGATGGGGGACGAGGCCATCGGCCAGGCCGACCCGCTGTGGCTCAGCTCGGTGCGGGCCGAGACTCCGGGCGTGGTGCTGGCACTCAGCTGGGACACCCTCATGCAGTTCGTGGAGCGGACCCCGTCCCTCGCGGCTCAGCTGGACGCCTTCGCCGAGCAGCAGAGCAAGCCCATGAACCGCAAGGGCGAGGCCGACGTCCCCATGCAGGCCGGGCACGTGGGCGAGCCGGTCCTCGCCGGCGGCTTCGTCGACTACGACCTCGTCCCACGCGAGTACGAACTGTCCCTCACCCAGACGGTGCTGCGCGTCCACACCAGGGTCGCCGACCTCTACAACAATCCGATGAACCAGACGGAGCAACAACTCCGCCTGACCATCGAGGAGATCCGCGAGCGCCAGGAGTGGGAGCTGGTCAACAACCGCGAGTTCGGCCTGCTGCACAACATCGACTACGGCCAGCGCGTCAGCACCTTCTCCGGTCCTCCCACACCGGACGACCTGGACGAGCTGCTGTCGATGCGCCGCAAGACCCGGCTGTTCCTGGCCCACCCGAAGGCCATAGCCGCCTTCTTCCGGCAGTGCAACCGGCGCGGGCTGGTGCCCGGCACCGTGAACCTCGACGGCCACGACGTACCCGCGTGGCGTGGCGTTCCGCTCTTTCCCTGCAGCAAAATGCCGATCAGTCCGCAACACACCAGCAGCATCATCGCGCTGCGCACGGGAGAGAAGGACCAAGGGGTCGTCGGCCTGCACCAGACCGGCATTCCGGAGGAGTACGAGCCCGGTCTGAACGTACGGTTCATGGGCATCGACAGCACCGCGATCATGAGCTACCTGGTCACCGCCTACTACGCGATGGCCATCCTCGTACCCGACGCCGCGGGCATCCTGGAGAACGTCCAGGTCGGGCGGACCGCGGAATGAGCGCACCATCGGCTTCCGGTTCGCCGCTGCGACTACCCGGTCCGCCCAGCCCCGCCCCCACCACGCGGGCCCGGCGGGGCGGGGCGATCCCCGGACTGCTGTACCGGCCCGCCGTCCCCGCGGACCCGGCGAAGGTCGCGGAGATCGACCGCAGGCTGGAGGCCTGGGTCCGTCGTCTGGATGCGTTTCCCAAGGAGTGGACGGGTGACTTCGCGGGGTTTCAGTTCGGCCGGGCCGTCGTACTCCAGCATCCGGGCGCGGCCGACCTCGAACGCCTCACCGTGGCCGGCAAGTTGCTGCTGGCCGAGAACCTCGTGGACAACTGCTACTGCGAGGAGGACGAGGACAGGGGCGGCTCATCGCGCGGACTCGGCGGGAGGCTGATCACGGCCCAGTCGGCGCTCGACCCCTTCCACGGCACTCCCGAACTGGAGGCGCAGTGGCGACGCGGCGTGCAGGCCGACGGACCGCTGCGCTCGTACCACGGGGCCCTCAAGGACTACGCCGCCTTCGCCACTCCCAGCCAGACCGACCGGCTGGTGCACGATCTCGCCCGACTGCATCTGGGGTATCTCGGCGAGGCCGCCTGGGCCGAGATCCGCTACGTGCCACGGGTCTGGGAGTACCTGATGATGCGGCAGTTCAACAACTTCCGCCCCTGTCTGTCGATCGTCGACGCCGTGGACGGCTACGAGCTGCCCGAGGCCCTCTACGTCCGGCCCGAGATCCAGCGGATCACCGCCCTCGCCGGCAACGCCACCACGATCGTCAACGACCTGTACTCCTTCACCAAGGAACTGGCCAACGATCCCAGCCATCTGAATCTGCCTCAGGTCATCGCCGCCAACGAGCGGTGCGGGCTGAAGGCCGCCTATCTGAAGGCGGTCGAGATCCACAACACGGTCATGGCGGCGTTCGAGGAGGAGTCGGCGGCCCTGTCCGTCACCTCGCCTCTCGTCGAGCGCTACGCCAGAGGCCTGGCCGCCTGGGTGTCCGGCAACCACGAGTGGCACGCCACCAACACCCACCGCTACCACCTGCCGAACTACTGGTAAGGCCCCCGGCCCCACCCCCTGGCCCATCGCCACCATTCCACAAGGAGTCACCTTTGACCGTCACCGAAGCCGACACCACGGCAGCACCGGTGCCGACCCAGGCCACCTGCCAGTCGACGTACCAGGCCCGCGTCGCGGACTACTGGAACGCTGAGGAGAACCCGGTCAACCTCGAACTCGGAAAGATCGACGACCTCTACCACCACCACTACGGCGTCGGGGACGTCGACTGGTCCGTACTCGACGACGACCGGGGCAGGGGCGACACCGCCAGGCGGCGCGACCGGATCACCGCCGAACTGCACCGTCTGGAACAGGCACAGGCCGACCTCCTCGCCTCCCACCTCGGCCCCCTCTCCCCCGCCGACCGCGTCTTCGACGCCGGCTGCGGGCGCGGCGGCGGCAGTGTGGTGGCCCATCTGCGATACGGATGCCACGCCGACGGCGTCACGATCTCCAGGAAACAGGCCGACTTCGCCCATGCCCAGGCCCGCAAACGGAGCATCGACGACAAGGTCCGCTACCACGACCGGAACATGCTCGACACCGGCTTTCCCTCCGGCGCGTATGCGGCCTCCTGGAACAACGAGTCCACCATGTACGTGGAGCTGGACCTGTTGTTCGCCGAACACGCACGGCTGCTGCGCCGCGGTGGACGCTATGTGACGATCACCGGCTGCTTCAACGACGCGTACGGGCGGGCCTCCCGAGAGGTGTCTCTCATCAACGCCCACTACATCTGCGACATCCACCCACGGTCGGAGTACTTCCGCGCCATGGCCCGCAACCGCCTCGTACCCGTCCACGTCCAGGACCTGACCGCCGACACCGTTCCCTACTGGGAACTGCGCAAGCAGGCCGACCATCTGGTCACCGGCATCGAGGACGCGTTCCTGAGCGCGTACGAGAACGGCAGCTTCCAGTACCTGCTCATCGCGGCTGACCGCGTCTGACATCTCTGCGCCGAGAGCACCGGACCGGGTCCCCGATCAGCGGCGCGGGTCGGGGGCCCCGCACGTCAGTCCGGATCGCACGGTGTCCGCGCACGGTGGTCACATCGTGGGTGCCGTGCGCGGGACGGCGTGCGGTGACCGCGTTCTCAGCTGAGCAGGCCCAGGCCGCTGTACCAGAGTGGGCCGGGGTTGAGCCGGTCACCGTGGAGCTTCATCATCTCGTCGAAGAACTGCGGCGGGGTCGGCTTGTCGGCCAGCAGCCGGAGCGTGTCCCGCAGGTACTGGCGGGTCTCGTCCAGGATTTTCGGGTCGTCGGGCAGGGCCTTGTTCTTGTGGCCGGCGACGACATGGCGCGGGTTGAGCGCGGCGACCTTGTCGATACCGTCGAGCCAGTGCTGAAGGCCGCCGTTGCCGCCTTCGAGCATCATCTGGTGCACGCCGTTGTAGACGACGTCTCCGGCGACGACGAGGCCGATCGACGGCACGTGCAGCACACTGGAGTCGTCGGTGTCGGTGTGACCGGTCTCGACCGCGCGCAGGACCTGGCCCTCCAGGAGGAACCCTTCGGGCGGTACCGGAACAGCGAGGACAGGGGTGTGGTCCGGAACCTCGGGGAAGGACTTCGCGAATCCCTCCTCCTTGCCCTTCAGCTGCTCGCGCATCTGCGCGATGGTGCCCTCGGTGGCGTACACAACGGTGTCGGCGTCGCCGAACTGTTCCAGCAGCGTCGCCGTGCCGAACCAGTGGTCGGGGTGGCCGTGGGTGATGTACACGAACGCGAGCCGCTTACCGGAACGCTCCACGCCCTCCGCGACCTGCGCGATCTGGCCGTGGGTCAGCGGCGGATCCACCAAGACGGCGTCTCGTTCCCCGTAGATCAGGGTGGACGAGATCGGCGAGGAGACGATCTGGTCGCCGTTCGGCATCCGCAGATCAATCGTCCTGGGGACGCCCTCGGAGACGAGCACCTCGTAGGACAAGGCAACAGGCTCGGGCATTTCAGGCACTTCCCTCATGCATGGGCGCAGGTACCGCACACCACTCTCACATGGAGAGAAGCCGCCTGCCCGTCGAAGATCCGCACGCAGGGGCCGGGACGCTGAGCCTTCGAAGGTCAACCTCGGGGTTGGCCACCTGCGGCGGCCGCGGCCGCCGTGCCAGCGCGCCGCGCGTTCGCGACCAGCCGGTTCGCTTCCTTCTGGGCGAGGGTGAGTGGCTTGCCACGGGCTGTTCGCGGCCTCCGGCCACTCCGTGTCCCGATGGTAGAAGCCGGCTCATGATTCATCCGCGTCAGCGGTCATTCGGTGAGGGCGCGAAGGGCCCGTGAATGGCTGGGCACATATCCGAGGACGGCTCGATATGCCGCCATCGCCTGATCATGGTATCCGGCGTGCTGGAGTGCGTGCCCCCAGTTGTAGAGCATGGCGGCCAGGGGCAGCGGAGAGGGCCTTGTGTATCTCCCGAGGGCTTCACCGAAAGCGTCCCGCGCCTGCTCGTTGTTTCCCATCGACACGTGCAGGCACGCGATGCGCGCCATCTGCTGTGGTTCGGTGGCGGCGGTGGCGTGTGCCAGGCGGAGTCCGAGGGCGGCAGGAAGACGCCCGCACGCCTCGAGTACGTCGGCGTGTTCTTCGGCGACGGCCTCGGTGGCCGCGCCATGCCGCGTGGCCAGTGCGAGGGCCCGCATCGTCTCGGCGAAACGGTGGGTGGTCGTGGTCACATGGGCGCGGGTGATCCAGGCAGTGGGGTCCGCGGGGGTTCGGTCGACCAGTTCGGCTGTGATGCGGTCGGCGGCGGTCAGATCACTTGGGTCTACGGTGACGCTGTGGCGTACGAGCAACGCGTTGGTGAGCCGCGCTCCCACATCGGTGCGTCCGGACTGCGCGTAGCGCTCGGCGAGACCCGCCGTCTGGGCGTCCAGGTTGGCGAGCGCGATCGTCGAGGACGTGCACAGCGGTACGCGCCATCCGTCGAAGTCTGTGCGTTCAGTCCGAGGGGTCAAGAATCGCTCCGGCCTCTAGCGCGGGCGGGTCGGGGTTGGCCGCGGCCAGGTAGGGGAAGGCGCGCGACGCGGGGATGACGGCGGCGTCCACTCCGTCGCGCACCGGTCCGCCGTTCCAGCCGCCGACGATCACCGAATACAGGATGTCGATGACGTCGTCGTTCAGCCAACGTCCGCCGCAGGTTTCGTGGCGCCCACCGGTGAGGGCGCCGCGCTCGACGTCGAGGTATCCGTGTTCACCGAACGGCTTTGTGACGTCCAGGACCAGGTGGTCGTGGAGCAGCGTCTCGGTGAGCGGGTGGTGCTGCCCCTCGGCGAACGGCCACGCGGTGGCGTCATCGAGCTGATCGAACATGGCGAGATTCGCGTCGAGTCGAGCGCGGTAGGCGGCTGCGGACTCTGGTGGGACGTCGAATGGGTCGTCCAGGTTGTATAGGTCGCGCAGATCCACGGTCGCGTTCACGGTGTCGTTTCCGTTGACCGACAGAAGCACGTTCTTCGCTTCGGGTCGGCCGATGCGCTCGAAACGTGCCGCCGGTGTCCCCCGGCTGAGCGACTCCCCGGTGGCGGCCCATAGCGCCGAGCGGTCGGTGCCGAGGACAGCGTCCGAATCGAGTTCCAGGACGATGCTCAGTACGTTCTGTCCCGCGACGGCGTCCACGCCGGGAGCGGTGAAGGCGAGGCGGCGGGTGGCGCGTGTGCGGACCTCGCTTTTCACGTCCATGAAGAAGGGATCTCGACGCAGCCCGGCGAAGATGGACACTTCGGAACCGCGTACAGCGCCCTTCTCCCCCGTACGGAAAGCGACCGCGCGGTCAGCGCCATAGCTGAGCGCGCCGCCCTGGTCACCGGTGTCCGGTTCGATGTCGGTGAAGGTGACGTCGAATGCGACGGCGTCCTCGCCACGGGCTCGGAGCACCGCGTCGGAACCGATGTCCGCGGGTGCCAGTCGTATCCGGTAGAGAACGGCGTCGGAGAAGGCCGTTCCTGGCCGCGCCCCGGGAAACACGTTGAGCACGACGGCCAGCCGACCTGGTACATCGGGGACGGGAAAGAAGTACAAGTCGGTCAGGTCGATGACCGGGTCCTGCACCGCACGCAGGCTGGACAGGTGGTCGGACACTGCATGACCTCCCTCGATGGGAATCCTCGCTCGGTAGCTGCTTGTACAGCGCCTTGCGCCTTACACGGTTCCAGTGCCGCGGCGACGTACGCGACGGGTGTCCCAGAGGGCCGTGTGGCGTGTTCATGACCCGCCTCTTCCGGCTTGCCGCACTCCCTCTGGCCCTCTGGCCCTCTGGCCCTCTGGCCGGATGAAACGACGCTAGGAGGAGAGAGCGGCAAGATCACTGTGCGCATAACACGACAATCTGGTGGAGATTGGTTGTAAGGGAATAATCCGCTCGATGCACCCGACGTGCCAGCCTGAAGGAGGGCCGAGGCAAGCGACGCCCCGGTCCAGGCTCTCCATGCAGACCCTCGTCCGAAGGGAAGTCATCGCCATGTTCGACGCAAGCACCTATGCCCCGATCTCGCCGCACGTGACCGCGGAGGAAATCGGTCGGTACACCCACGAGTCCCGGCGGCAGACCGAAGGGGCGGGCAGTCGGGTAGGCAACCGGGCAGAATTCACGCTGGTCGCTCCGGTGATTCAGCCGAACGGTCCGTCCGTCTTCCGTGAACGGGCGAAGAAGGCGCAGATCGAGGCTCCCTATTGGGAGGGCCGGCTCGGCACCGTCCACGACCTGCGCGTTTGCTTGATCAACGACGATCGGCAGCTGCTGTTCGCTGCCACGTACAGCGATGACTTCATGCCTTACGTCCAGGATGTCATTCGCTTCGCGGGTCCGTGGATCGACTACATCTTCACCGATGTCGCGGAGGGTTACCCGGGCGTGAAATCGCCGGACGAGACGCTCGAGTACATCGCGAAATACCAGGTCGAGGCCGGCATATGGTACGGCAGCCCGGACCCGGAGGCGACACCTCGCGACATCACCAAAAGCCTGCGGGTCACTGACGCCTTCAACCAACTACTCGACACGGTGCAGGAATGAACGAGTCAGCCGGGCGCACGGTCCCCACCCTGGAATTCGACGACATCCAGGGGACGTTGCTGCGCCGACGACCCGACGACTACCACGGCGTGTACCTGCTGTACCGGATCGATGACGCCGGTGCGGCGAAGCAGTCGCTGCGTGGCATCCTGCCGACGGTGACGAGTTGCGCGGACTGGGAGAGCCCGCGACCCTTCACTCTCAACATCGCATTCACCTACAGCGGCCTCGAACAGCTAGGAGTTCCGGCGGAGTCTCTCGCCTCGTTCTCGGCAGAGTTTCGCGAGGGCATGCCTGCCCGTAGAGACGTGCTCGGCGACACCGGGGCGAACGATCCGAGCAACTGGGTCCCACCGCTGGGCAGCCGGGACGTTCACATCGGGGTGCTGATCATCTCAGAGAAGGCCCAGGCGCTGGATGAACCGCGTGACGAAGCCAGGCGCCTTGGCGGAGTGAGCCTGATCTATCAACTCGACGTAAGCGTCCCGAGTTCCGGACGTGAGCACTTCGGTTTTCGCGACAGCATTGAGCGTTTTCCAACCTCACGCTGATGCGTGGTGAAGGACGACTACTGCCTTCACGACGTTGGTAATGCGGTTGGTGCTGCAGCGGAGTTTCCGC